>CAYFMT010000004.1:0-162597 GCA_964344305.1 uncultured bacterium
ACAGTGTTACCTATGTTCTGAAACTAATCTGTTACCCATGTATTGGTTTTACAACTGGAAACTGACAACTGGAGACTGACAACTGGAAACCGGAGACTGGAGATCGATTCAAACATCTCCTGGGTAGGGGCAAACATTGACAAAATTATTGCAGCATCACAAAATCTTGAGTTGGATAAAATCATAATGTAATTTTCGAGGCTTTACCCAATTGATACATGAATGTTAATCCATTGTTATGGGAATTTTGCAATTGTTTAACTGAACCACCTAAGGAGGTGATCGCGTGGTAGAAGTAAGCGTCAGAGATGGTGAAATGCTTGAGAGAGCTCTGAGGCGATTTAAGAAAAAATGGGAGCGTGCAGGCGTCCTGAGAGACATAAAAAAGAAATCCTTTTTTGTGAAACCCAGTGATGAGAAGCGAGCCATGATGAAAAAGACGAAGCGCCGCTTAACTCGCTTGAGACCTCATTAAACTGCCACATTACTCATGAAGAGGTTTGAGGTCACTCAAACCTCTTTCTGTTTTATCTAACAAAACTCCAAATACTCAACCAACATGATTATACGAAGTATATCCGGTGTTCGCGGCATCACGGAGACACACCTGACCCCAAAAGAATCGGAATATTATGCTCAGGCCATCCATGCAATGTTACCTGATGGTGTCATTGTCATTGGCAGGGATAGCCGCCCTTCAGGCAGTCAAATTCTGGATGCGTTTGTTCACCGACTCCATTTACTTGGACGCCATGCTATAGTGTGTGGCATCGTCCCCACACCTACCATTCAGTTCATGGTGGAAAATACAGAAGCCATAGGCGGTGTTATTATTACTGCAAGCCATAACCCTGAAGAATGGAATGGGTTGAAATTCGTCAGTGAAGATGGCACATTTTTCTCACCGGACATGTGTAAAACATTGTTTGATACAGTGGACCATCAGGATTCATTCGAAACAGAAGAATTAGAATCCAAGCCCATGATCTGGCAGGAGAGCAATGCCAACCAGAAACATGTGATTCATGTCCTGGGATTATCCTGTATCGATGTGAATGCCATCCGTGAACGGAAATTCAAAATTGTAGTGGACGCTGTGAATGGTGCCGGTTCAGAGGCACTCCCCTTGTTGCTGGAATCCCTGGGATGTGAAGTGATCCCATTGTACTGTGATGGATCAGGGGAATTTCTCAGGGGAACAGAACCGCTCCCTGAGCATCTGACGGATCTATCCAATGCCATTATTGAAGCAAATGCAGATGCGGGATTTGCCGTGGATCCCGATGCGGACCGACTGGCACTGGTGGATGAAAAAGGACATCCGCTGGGCGAAGAATACACCCTTGCAGTTGCTGCGGATGGGTATATGACCACCACAGGTAGAGAAGAAACCTTTGTGGTAAACCTATCCACATCCATGGTACTGGACAAGCTTGCAGAAGAAAATGGCTGCACGGTAAAACGATCAGCCGTGGGTGAGATCAATGTGGTGAACACCATGAAAGATCTTGAAGCGAATTTTGGAGGAGAAGGCAACGGTGGTGTCATCTTGAAAGAGGCTCATCTCGGTCGCGATAGCCTTGTGGGTGCAGCCATGGTCCTTAATCGGATGGCACAGGGGAATGACCCACTGTCAGGCATAAAAGCCAGTCTCCCGCAGTTTGAGATTGTCAAAGGGAAAGTTGGAATAGAAAATATCTGCATAGATGCCCTGATCCAACAGGTACAGGATGTATTTGAGCATGCCGAAATCAATACAGTGGATGGAATTAAGTTTACCTGGGATGATCGATGGATCCACATGCGGAAATCCAATACAGAACCCATTATGCGAATTTATGCAGAGGCACCCACTGCAAAAGAAGCTGAAGAACTTATCGATAAAGTAAAGAAAGTGATTTCCTGATTTGAAGTGGCTCATCCCGGTTTGTCTGATTCTGATATCCTGCAATTCACATCAGGAGACACTAGTTAATCTCACAGAAGAAGAACGGTTGATCCTTGTAACAAGGGGAGAAGAAGCTGCTCAGGATCTCATAAAAACACTCGGGGGAAATCTTGTGCAAAAGATGAATGACGGTGGTCCTCTTGAGGCACTCTCTTTTTGCAATACAAACGCCATGGAACTCACCACAAGCTCTGCACTTGGCAAGCAACCGTCACGTGTTTTCAAGCGTGTTAGCAACCGAATTCGTAATCTGTCCAATAGACCGGATCAGTTTGAACAACTAGCCATAAACCAATTCATTTCATCCGATGGATCAATGCCCATTCATTATGTTCAGAAGACATCAAGGAAGGATGAGACGGTTTACCGGTATTACAAACCATTGATGACAAATGGACTTTGTTTGACCTGTCACGGTTCTGTGGACGATATGGACCCGGAAGTGTTAAATTCTATTCTATCGCTCTATCCCCATGATGAAGCCGTTGGATATGGACTGGATGAATTCAGGGGATTGGTTAGGGTTGAACTGGCTTCACTGAAATGAAACTGTTAAAAACCATAGATCATACTCTACTCAAGCCGGATGCTACACGGGACCAGATTCGAAACCTGTGCAAAGAAGCGATGGAATATGGTTTCGCCAGTGTGTGTATTCAGCCGTACTATGTTCCCTATGCTGTAGAATTGCTCAAGGATTCTGATATACCGGTTTGCACTGTTGTGGGGTTTCCCCATGGGATGACGTCCACAGAATCGAAGGTCGCGGAGACGGAAATTGCTCTAAGAGCGGGATCGCGTGAATTCGATATGGTCTGTCAGATTGGGAACATCAAAGATGGTCGTTATGAAGACGTGGAAGAGGATATCCTTGCGGTGGTCAAGGCAGCCAAAGGTCATATTGTAAAAGTGATATTGGAAACTTGCCTTTTAAATGATGATGAATTGATCCGTGCCTGCCAGGTAGCTGAACAGGCCGGTGCCCACTATGTAAAAACATCCACTGGTTTTTCAACCGGCGGAGCCACAGTGGACGATATCCGGCTCATGCATGATACAGTCGGGAAATCCATGGGTGTTAAGGCATCAGGAGGAATTAAAACACTGGATGATGCGGTGGCCATGATACGGGCAGGGGCGACCAGGATTGGTGCCAGCGCAGGCGTTTCCATCGCTAAATCACTGCAATCGATTTAATGTTATTTTCAAAGAAACATAAAACATTATTGCTATCCATTATTGGGATGTCCATTCTGATGGCATCTCCCCATCCAACAATTAACAAGGGTGTGTTGGATTTAAGAGAATGGACTGCGTTTGATCACACAATGCATCTTGCAGGAGATTGGGCATTTTACTGGGAAGAATTTGTTTCTCCTGATCGAATGTCATTAGAAAACTCCGACCCGGATGGCTATATGTCAGTCCCGCGACCCTGGAATGGGTTTGAAATACATGGGGAGCAGATCAGTGGATATGGATACGGTACCTACTACCTTCGCATTCTGACTCCACAGGGCCATGAGCGATTGATGGTTCATATTCCGGCTTTGTCTACGAGTTATGACATGTATGTCAATGGACAAAAAGTTGCGAAAACTGGAATAGCAGGTGAAACAAAAACGGAATCAAAGGCGGAATATTACCCACAGCTCGTACCACTGAATTCTGAATCTGATACGCTGGATATTGTATTCCACATTTCAAACTTCCAGCATTCACAGGGGGGCATTTGGGATCATATCACCCTGGGGACTGAACGCGTCCTGGAAAATGAAAAGAACCAGAAGATTGCCATTTCTCTGATCATTGCAGGGACCCTGATTGTTCTCGGCTTATATCATCTGGCTATGTTCGCTATTTATGAATATACCCGTTCACCTTTTTTCCTCGGAATTCTAAGCATCGTACTGGGAATTCGATCCCTCATCACAGGGGAAATGCCTATTTATTCATTCACGGCTGCAATGCCCTGGGAATTTCTAATACGCATTGAATACCTTACTGTCGTTTGTGGAATCATGGCATTTGCTTTTTATCAATATGATCTATTCAGGGAATATTTTAATAAATCCTTCCTACGATCATTTCTTGTATTTTGTACAGGGTATGCCCTCGTCATATTATTGACGCCTGCATTTATCTTTTCTATTCTGCTTAATTATTTCCTGATCTTCGTCATGATTATGCTCATATATACTCTGTATGTAAATATCATAGCATTAGCTAGAAAGCATAAGCAGGCACTTGGGTTTATGATTGCCTACATTGTGTTGATGATCGCTTTTCTTAATGACACGCTGTATGGAATGGAAGTTATTAACACAGGATATTACAGTGCCTTTGGTGTGATGGCATTTATTGCCATTCAGGTTGTGGTATTATCCCTGAGATTTACGAATGCCTTCAGGACCATAGATAATCAGGTCTTGGAATTGAATTCCCACAGAGAAAAACTGGAAGACCTGGTGAAAGAACGCACCAAGGAACTTGAAAGTGCTAACGCTCAATTACGACAGCTATCTACCATTGATGCCCTTACACAAATTCCCAACAGACGTCGATTGGATGAATATATCAATACAGAATGGTCACGGTTAAAACGTGATGGCAAACCCATGTCCATTATCATGCTGGACATTGATTTCTTTAAAAAATACAATGACCATTATGGTCACCAGATGGGCGATGATTGTCTTATCAAAGTGGCAAAAACATTGAAGAATTCTGTTCACAGACCTGCTGACCTTGTGGCAAGATATGGCGGCGAGGAATTCTGCGTTGTACTCCCCAATACACCTGTGGAAGGTGCAGAAATCATTGCCACCATGATGTTGGTCAACATCCAGGATTTGAAAATCCCACATGAAAAATCTGAAGCAATGAGTGTTGTGACAATCTCCATTGGTGTGGCAGAAATGACACCCTCGAATGAAAACAACCCTGGTGATCTAATGAAATTGGCTGACAAGAGATTGTACGGGGCAAAAACAACCGGTCGGAATCGGGTTGTTTATCAGTCCGAGACTTAATTCACTTTTTAGTATAAGAGAATTGCATGCAGAATGAAACTCCCATCCGCAAGCGTGATGAAATAACCGTTGAAATCGAATCCCTTGCTTATGGCGGAATGGGTATTGGACGTGTAGGACCATTTGTTGTATTTGTAAAGCAGGGAATACCCGGTCAAACTGTCAAGGCACTGGTATACAAAAAACGCAAAGGCTTTGCAGAAGCACGTGTTCTTGAAATCCTGACAGAATCACCAAAGGCAGTAACCCCGGTCTGTGTCCATTTCAACGTCTGTGGTGGGTGCAAGCATCAGCATCTGGACTATTCAAGCCAGGTGGAGCAAAAACACCTGCAGGTTCAGGATGCATTCCGACGTCTGGGTGGGTTCGACTCGATTAAGATTGATGCAGTCATTCCTGCAGATCCTGTATTCCATTACAGAAACAAAATGGAATTCACATTTTCAAATAAACGCTGGGTGGATAAAAATGAACCTGAAGACACCAAAAGAGATTTTGCCCTTGGGTTACATATCCCCGGAAGATTTGATAAGATTCTCGATATCCATGAATGCCATATTCAACCCCAGGTAGGGAATCGCATACTGAAGATCGTTCGTGACACTGCATTGAAATATAAGCTTAAGCCCTATGATGCCCGGACACATATTGGTTTTTTAAGACATTGCATGCTGAGGTTTGGAAGTCGAACAGGGGATGTCATGGTTAACCTTGTTACCTCTTATGAGAATCCGGATTTGCTACAGCCCATTGTGGACAATCTTGTAGCTCAGGTACCTGAAATCACGTCAATTATAAACAATGTGAACACTAGAAAAGCGGATGTGGCATTTGGAGAGTATGAACTTTTATTGCATGGAAACCCGGTGATCACAGAATCCATCGGAGATCTGACATTTGAAGTCTCAGCCAATTCCTTTTTTCAGACCAATACAATCCAGGGAGAAACTCTGTACAACACCGCACTCGATAAAGCAGGATTGACAGGGGAAGAAATTGTCTGGGATCTATACTGTGGGACAGGCACCATTACGCTGTTTCTGGCAAAACGGGCTAAAGAAGTTTATGGGTTTGAGCTTATTCAATCAGCAGTAGATGATGCAAACAGGAATGCCATCTTGAATGGAATCGGGAATGCGTATTTTTTCAAAGCCAATCTGGACACTTATCTGAAAGGTACGAATCGTCATCGTTTTCCAAAACCGGATGTGATTATCATCGATCCTCCAAGGGCAGGAATGCATGAAGATACGGTGAAGCTCATCCCAAAAATTGCACCGCAGAGAGTCGTGTATGTCTCCTGTAACCCAACCACACAGGCCAGGGATGTTTCGCTATTATGCAAAAGAGGGTATGTGCTGGATTCTCTTTCCGTGGTGGATATGTTCCCTCACACACCCCATATTGAGACGGTGGCCCTTCTGACGAGGAAGATGTGAAGAAGTGTTAAAGTGTGAAAGTGTTAAAGTGTTCTTGTGTTACAGTGTTCATGTATTGATGCATCAACCATATAATTTAGACACATTAGAACCTTAACACCTTAACACTATAACACCCGAACACCTCTGTACCCTAACGCCTAATCACTTCATCCTTACAACTTCAATCTTAAAACTTTACCCCTCGTCCTTCTCCTTAACACTTCACTACCGAATGCCTTCAGGTAACAGTAAATTTTGATCTATGCGTCTCTGGCTCAAACAGGTAATTCGAAACAGCTTTTTCCAGATCGGTGCGGGCATTTTTATCGTCATGCTGCTGGGCGGTTGGATGCTTCAGTATCTGGAATCCGGTGATATTACACAGGCTGAGAATCCATACTGGTGGACAATCGTCACCATGACCACCGTTGGGTACGGGGATTACTCACCGGAAACTCTTGAGGGACGTGTATTCGCCGTCATAATTATGTTTGCCGGAATATCGCTTATCTCCATGTTCACTGCCACCATATCATCCATCTTTGTGGCTCAAAAAATCCGGGAGGGAAAAGGATTGGAAAAAGTCAAAATCAAAAATCATATAATTGTTTGCGGCTGGAATACAAATGCTGAGCAGATTCTTGAATCCCTTGTATACCTGAAAGGGACGTATCCCCTGGATGTTGTGTTGATAAATGAACTGCCGGAGGACCAAATCAGTCGTGTCATGAGTCATTACAGGAAGCTAAACATTCACTATGTTTCTGGAGACTATGCACAGGAAACCACATTAAGAAAAGCAAATCTATCTCTTGCAGATACTGTTGTTGTTCTACCAAACCTCCTGGATTCCAGTATAACCAATCCGGATGAAAAAACAATTCTTGCGACTCTCACAATAAAAAGTCTTGAGCCTAACATCCGACTCATTGCCTACATCACAGATCCGGAGAATATGACTCACCTGAAACGTGCCAACGCAGATGAAGTTGTCCTGAGTGATGATCTCAGTTCATTTATCGTGGCATCACATATCATCGATCCCGGTATCCCACAGATTGTTTCAAAACTGTTGGATAATCGTTCCACATCCAGGTTTATGCGTGTAGATGTACCGAAAGAATTTATTGGAAAAACATTTGATGAGTTATTTACCTATTTCCGCCAGGAGGAGCACTGGATACTCGTCGGGTTATATTCAGAGGACGAACAGCTGGGTATTGGGGAAATATTAACATCCGATACGTCAGCCCTGGACGCATTTATCGAAAGAAAATTAAAGGAGGGTGGTATTTCCCTCAATGATGAAAGCAGAGTAAATACCATTATAAATCCAGACAATACCTATGAAATAAAAGAAGGTGAGGGCGCCATTGTCATCCCTTGATTTAAAAAACAAAAAACTCATAAGACCATTTCTCATTTTTAAAGATCTTTCTGACAATGAGATTGATTATTTTTGTCAGGTCGCTTCAAAAGAAATCATCCCTGCAGGTAATACATTTATCGTCGAAGGGGACCATGGAGATTCTATTTACCTCCTTGTGGAAGGATCAGTTGAGATCATCCAGGCATTAACATTGAATGTCAGCAAGGGAGAAGCTGACAACAGGGAGAAAGCCCTCACAAAACTGGATCATACCATCCACCCGTTCATGGGTGAAATGGCGTTGTTCTCTGAGGATGACAGGCGAACCGCCAGTGTTAAAGCTCTTACAGAATGCACCTTCATGAAAATCATGAACCAGGATATATTTACTATATGCAATGATCATCCGGAAACCGGATATAAAGTCATGAGAAATCTCTGCCAATTGCTCACCACAAATCTGGTCAGGGCCAATTCCAATGTATTGAAACTCACCACGGCATTCAGTCTTGTACTTGAACGATAATTAAAGGATATACAGCACCCATGAAACGATCCCTTGATAAGGTATATCAACCTGCGAATGTGGAAGAAAAATGGTACACACACTGGCAGAATAACCGGTATTTCCATTCATCACCGAATTCAAAAAAAGACCCCTTTACCATAGTCATCCCACCCCCAAATGTAACAGGCATGCTTACCATGGGACATGTCCTGAACAATACCATGCAGGATATCCTCATTCGCAAAGCGCGAATGGAAGGATACGAAGCTTGCTGGATTCCGGGTACAGATCATGCATCCATTGCCACAGAAGCCAAAGTGGTTGCCATGCTAAAGGAGAATGGTGTTGATAAAGATTCCCTTTCCAGGGATGAATTTCTGGAGCATGCCTGGGAGTGGAAAGAAAAGTATGGTGGTATCATCATCAATCAGTTGAAGACCCTTGGGTGTTCCTGCGATTGGGAACGAGAGCGGTTTACTATGGATGAAGGATATTCCCATGCTGTGTTGTCCGCTTTTGTGAATTTGTATGAAAAGGGTATGATCTACCGTGGGAAACGGCTGGTGAACTGGTGTCCTGTATCAAAATCAGCCATCAGCGATGAAGAGGTGATCCATCAGGAAGTGAATGGACATCTCTGGCATTTCAGATACCCCATTTCAGGATCCGATGAAGCCCTCATTGTGGCAACAACCAGACCAGAAACCATGCTGGGTGACACGGCAGTGGCTGTTCATCCCGACGATAAGCGATATACTCACCTTATTGGAAAGACCATTGATCTTCCTCTGGTAAACAGGCAAATACCTATCATAGCCGATTCTTATGTTGATCCGGAATTCGGAACCGGTTGTGTCAAAGTAACACCGGCACATGACCCTAATGATTTTGCCATGGGCGAATCCCATGACCTGGAATTCATCAATATCATGAATGATGATGCTTCACTGAATGAAAATGTGCCTGAAAAATACCAGAGATTGTCCCGAGAGGATGCCCGAAAAGCGGTTGTTAAGAATCTTGAATCCGGTGGATTTCTTGTTGAAGTAGAAGACTACACAAACAAAGTCGGGTATTCAGAACGCGGACATGTACCCATCGAATTCTATATGTCGGAACAATGGTTCCTTAAAATGGAAGACATTGCAAAGCCAGCCATTGAAGCTGTTCGAAATGGAAAGATCAAGTTCCATCCTGAACACTGGGTGAAAACCTATTTTCACTGGATGGAGAATATCAAGGACTGGTGTATCAGTCGGCAATTATGGTGGGGGCATCGAATTCCGGTGTACACTTGCTCGGATTGTCAACATGTCATGGTACAGGTTGAAGAACCAACATCCTGTTCTGAATGCGGTCATAAAACCATCCATCAGGATCCAGACGTTTTGGATACATGGTCCAGTTCCTGGTTATGGCCATTTGGGGTCCATTCATGGCCCGAGGATTCAGAAGAATTATCCTACTATTACCCGACGAATGTCCTTATTACCGGTCCGGATATTATCTTTTTCTGGGTGGCACGGATGATCATGGCAGGGTATGAATTTCTGGACGATTTACCGTTCACCGATGTGTATTTCACCAGTATACTACGGGATGAAACGGGACGGAAATTCAGCAAGTCCCTTGGAAACTCCCCGGACCCTATTGACCTGTTTGACACCTATGGAACAGATGCTGTTCGATTTGGCATAATGCTCATGGCCCCACAGGGACTGGATGTATTGTTCAGTGAATCCCGTCTGGAAGTGGGACGGAATTTCATGAACAAACTCTGGAACGCTTCACGGTTTGTCCTTATGAATATCCCGGAAGACTGGGAAGAAGAGGAACTACCGGATTATTCATCCCTGGCATTACCGGAACGATGGATTCTTAGCCGATTAAACCATGCCATTGCCAATGTGAATCGTCAACTAGATCGTTTCCATTTCAATGAAGCAGCAAAAGTGATTTATGATTTTACATGGAGTGATTTTTGTGACTGGTATATCGAAATTGCCAAAACGCGATTTTATGGTGATGATGAAGTGATGGCCAATACCACACGAACTGTTGCAGTGCATGTTATCAAAAACATCCTTGGACTTCTGCACCCGTACGCTCCATTTATTACAGAAGAACTATGGGCTACATTCCGTCATAAAGAGGACAATGACCTCATTGTTTCTCCCTGGCCGGTCATGCATAAAAATGAAGTGGATGAAAAAGGGGAATCTAATATGGCCCTGCTTCAGGAGTTGATCTCACAGGTTCGCACCATCAGAGCCAGGATGAATGTACCACCTTCAAAAAAGGCAACCATGGTTGCACGCTGTACAGAGGAAGAAGCAGATTTTATTGGACATTACTTTAACATCATTGGAACCCTTGCTGGTCTGGTATCATTTGAAGCAGGCTCAAGTGTTTCAAAGCCACCCCATTCCGCCACGGCTGTTGTTGGCAACTATGAGGTTTATATTCCACTGGAAGGGTTGATTGATCTGGGCATTGAAAAAGCACGTCTGGAGAAACGAAAGGATGAGCTGGAAAACCATATCCGTGGTGTGGAGAAGAAACTTGGGAACGCCCAATTCATTGAACGGGCACCAGAACAGGTAGTGGCCCGGGAGCGCGAGAAATTTAATGAAATGAAGCGGGAACTTGAAAAAGTTGAAACAAATTTATCCATGGTGCAATAAGGAAGAAAAAAGGGAGTCACGATGAAAAAAGCAGTCTGTATCATTTTATGCATGACAGCATTCATGATTGGGCAATCACATAATGCAACTGCTACGGTATACAAGGACGGTATTGCACAGATAGAGCAACCGGTAAGCTGGCCCATTTCTGAAGGGTTTAATTCGGTTTCCTATCATAATTTTCCATCCATGATCCATAAAGACACACCTTTTCTATCCCTCAATACCGGTATCATTTATTCACAACGATTTGATGAAAACACGTTTAGTTTTGGACATTACTATACCGAGAAGCAAGGAAGCCCAATTGTGGTAAAGGTCCATGATGAAAAAGAAGTGGAAGGTATCCTGCTAAAACACATGGGGGAATCCATCGCGGTTCAGACACGAGAAGGATTTCGATCCTTTACTCTAGATCATCTGGATTATTTTGGATTTGAGGACCAGCTCGAGAATCTACAGTTCGAACCAGCACTCGTCTGGAATATCTACGTTTCTGGAGAATCAACTGCCAGAGGACACCTGCATTACACCACCGGCGGGTTTGATTGGAATGCATCCTATCGACTGGTACTGAACGAGGATACTAATGAAGCTGAACTCGTCTCTCAGGCCCTGGTAGGAAACATGAGTGACGAGGATTTTTCCGGCCTGCAGCTGAAACTGATTGAAGGAAATCTCCAAACCGCAAGAAGGTCCCGCGCTGCATCCTATAGATCTTCAACAGCTATTACTGTGGTAGAATCTTCTCCAACCCCAACCCATGATAACCTTGGCGATTTCCACATCTATACTATTGAAGGGAAGCATCGAATTAAACCCAATCAAACCGTTCAACTTAAACTCTATGATAATCGGTTTATTTCCTATAACAGGACGTATGTTTTTGAGAATTCAGAACGATCCAAAAAGGACGAACCACTGGGTATTGTCCTTGACTTTGTAAACAATGAGGAAAACAGCCTTGGTATACCGTTGCCTCAGGGAAAAGTGGACATGTATTATAAAGACGATACAGGTTCCATGATATATGCAGGAACGGACCGTATCAGCCAGGTCCCTCGCTCCGAAACGGCCACATTGAATGCCGGTAGAGCATTTGACGTGATTGGAAAACGGAAAGTTCTAAACTATGATCGGCAGAGAAAAGGGGAGGAAGGTACCATTGAGATCGAGCTGTTCAATGGGAAGGAAGACACAATACAGGTGAAGGTGATTGAGCACCTGTCAGGTGACTGGGTCATTCGAAATGAAACCAGTATGTATATCAAGGATGACGCCACATCCATCCATTTCCCATTGAAAATGAATCCGCAGGAAAGAAAAACCATTACCTATTCCTATCGAAAAGAATTCAAGTAACCTCACGAGTGACAGGGTGAACCTGACACGATATGAGCAACCCAGAGATTGTTTTTTATAAACCATGGATTCCAACACTGACATTACTTACCTGAAGGGCGTGGGTCCTGCTCGCTCAAAAGTACTGGATTCAATGGGTATCACCACTGTTGAAGACTTGTTGTATTATTTTCCAAGAAGACATCTGGACAGGACCACAGTCGACAAAATCACTCACCTGCAACCCGGGAGTAATAGCACCCTCATTGGGAAAATTGAGGTATGTGGAAAGCGTCGAGGCCGAAGGAGAGCGATCTATGAAGCGGTTCTGTCTGATGAAAGTGGATTGCTGAAACTGATCTGGTTCAACGGGGTATACTATTGGGAAAAATACCTGAAGCAGGGGGACCGGGTTGCGGTCCATGGAAAAGTGGAAGTATACAATGGTTTCCAGATCGTTCATCCAGAACTGGACAAGCTGGATAAGGATGATGATCCCCTGCACAGTGGTAAAATAGTTCCGCTTTATCCCCTGACTCAGCAAATGAAAAGCGCAGGACTTGACAATCGAAGAATGCGCAGGTTAATCACAAATCTCATGGATGAGTTTCCCGGCGTCAATGACTTCATGCCGGAAGAGTTTATAAAAACGTACGGGTTGATTGATCTCCAACACGCATTGCGTTTCATTCATTATTCTAAGAATACGGATCAACTGGCAGCAGCCCGGAAGCGCCTGAAATTTGATGAACATTTTTTCCTGCAGCTGTTGATGGCCCTGCATCGACAAACCATAAAAAGAGAAATCACAAAACCTCTTGAAGAAGTAGGACCTTATTTTGAAAGGGTATTGGACCAATTAACATTTGATCTGACGGACGCACAAAAACGAGTCATAAAAGAGATTCGTCGTGACATGGCTAACACAGCCGTGATGAACAGGCTTCTACAGGGAGATGTGGGATCAGGGAAAACAATTGTGGCTTTTTTGAGTGCAGCCATCGCCATTGGGAATGGTGTACAGGTGGCGGTCATGGCACCTACAGAGATCCTGGCACACCAGCATTTTGAATCTTTCAGGAAACTTGCGGAGAAAGCGAAGATCACCTGTGCTATTCTTGTGGGGAATACGGCTGCAAAGGAGAGGAAAACTATTCTGGAAGCACTTTCCGATGGACGAATCCAGATCATTGTTGGAACACATGCTCTCATCCAAAAAGATGTAGGGTTCAAGGACCTTGGATTCGTCATTATTGATGAGCAGCATCGATTTGGTGTGATGCAGCGTGGTGAGCTAACAGAAAAAGGACTTCAACCCCATCTCCTTGCTATGACCGCCACACCCATTCCACGCACACTTGCCATGAGTTACCATGGGGACATGGATGTTTCGGTGGTTGATGAATTACCGAAAAACCGCATGCCAGTCGTAACCAAAGTTGTGGATCCACCCAGGTTGAAAAAAGTCTATGAATTCGCTCTGGAAGAAATCAAAGCCGGACGTCAGTGCATGATCGTTTATCCTCTGGTAGAGGAATCTGAGAAATCCGACTTGGAGGCCGCCACTGAAGCACGAGAAAAACTGGCTGAATCTGTTTTCAAGAATGCAAAAGTTGGACTCATTCATGGGCGCATGAAAAAAGAGGAAAAAGATGCTGTCATGGATGCTTTTTCATCCAATGAAATTCATATTCTGGTGGCCACAACTGTAATTGAAGTTGGGATTGATGTCCCCAACGCTACGGTGATGATTATCGAACATGCCGACCGATTTGGGCTGACGCAGCTTCATCAGCTTCGGGGTCGTGTTGGCAGGGGATCAGAAAAGGGGTACTGCGTACTGGTAAAACGGAACCATACTGACACAGCTGTACGTCGCTTATCCATCATGGAAAAAACCACTGATGGATTCAAGATTGCTGATGAAGATTTGGCCATCAGGGGACCGGGAGAATTTTTCGGTATCAGGCAGAGTGGGTTCCTGAAATACAAAATTGCTGACCTGGTGCTGGACGGTCCCATTATACGTGAAGCCAGGCAGGCTGCATTTGACATTGCAGAACAAGATCCCCACTTGCGAAAACCTGAACATCACATTCTGCGGGAGAAATTCCTGAAAGAATATCAGGACAAGTTAAAGATGGTGAATATAAGTTAGGGACTGGAGAATAGGGGCTAGGTGCCAATGGTTAGATTGCGAAAGTAAAGCATTGTAGAAAAATATGAAGAAAATTGATCAGTGTAAGTTGTGTGGTTCAACCGAATTAAAGTTGAAGCATGAATGCAGGGATTTCCTTGTATCAGATGAAAAGTTCAGCATCTTGGAATGTCCTCAATGCTCCGCCTGTTTCACATCTCCGGAACCGGATCAGACATCCATTGGTCGATACTATGAAAGCGATGAATATATTGCTCATTCTGGCAAGAGTTCTGGAATCATCGAAACTCTGTATAAAACGGTTCGCTTCTTTGCACTTAACAGCAAGCTGGATTTAATCCAGACAGAATCAGGTTTATTGAAGGGATCCATTCTGGATATTGGGTGCGGGTCAGGAGAGTTTCTGGAAAAATGCCTGAAAAACGGATGGGATGTCACCGGGTTGGAGCCGGGGAAAATGGCACGGGAAAAGGCATCGGACCTTCTTGGAAAACCGGTGAGGAAAATAGAAGAATTGTTCGCATGGAAAAACTCAACCTTTGATGTCATCACCATGTGGCATGTCCTTGAGCATGTACATGAACCCATACGGTATATGAAACGAATCCATGAATTGCTGGCACCGGGTGGTATTGCATTAATCGCACTACCCAATCACACAAGCCCGGATGCTACTCATTATGGGAAAGACTGGGCCGCATGGGATGTGCCTCGACACCTGACACATTTCTCACCTCAATCCATGGATATCCTGACACAAAAAACCGGGTTCGTTGTTCGAAAGATGAAATGGATGCCTTTTGATTCATTTTATGTCTCGCTGTTGAGTGAAACAAAAGTGAAAGATGATGGGAATAGTTTACTTGCTATACTGAATGGAGGAGTAACATGGATATCCAGTTTAAGGAGCAATACATTATCCAGTTCAATCATTTATATTTTAAAACGAAATATGTAGACAGGGGTTTATTTCAATAATGTAATAGTTTTTATATCGTTATGGCGTCCTTGTTTTAGTTTAATAAAATACATTCCTGAAGCTAATTCTCCATGACTCATTGAAATTGAGTGTCGCCCTGCGCTAATAAAACCACTGAATATTTCTTTCACAACCTGTCCTTGAAGATTAATGACAGTGATTTCAAGATACTTACTTTCTGGTACTGATATTTGTAAGGTCGATCCTGCATTGGAGGGATTCGGATATATGGTTTGTATGGAGAGATTGGACGGTAAAGAATGATCCTGGTGATCCAATATTGACACAGCACCATATTCAAACGCACCCAAATCAGGAGCCGAACCTGTATATTTATCTGAAGTTAAGTAAACCACCGTATCATCTTCCCAGATGAAAAGAGCCGTGCCAGCATCAATGGCAGGTGATAGTTCAGATAGACTATAATCATCATTATCAGGGTCAAAAAATTGGGGATCAGACTCCATATTCCCATCAATCCATTGGATATCCCAATTGCCTGTTCTGCCAATGCCCCATTCACCACTCTCAATAATATTATGGGATAAAATGAGCTTAATGGGGTTTTCAGCAGAACTTGTTCGTCCGTCCAGGTAGATTTCATAAGGCTCATTGTTATAACTGATATTGTTCACCATTCGAACTTCCGTTCCCCAACCATCGATACCAATGTTTGCATATCCCGTGGATACATTGTTACTGAAGGTACAGTTTACTAAATCAACAATATCAGATTCTGTAATACCGATTGATGCAGCTCCGGAAAGAGAAAAGTCATTATCACAAAAATTATTTGTGAACAGGCAATTCTCAATTCTTCTATACGTTGAATGTATTGCAGTATCTGCCGTGCTGATTTGTATTGCGCCTCCATTGGCATACCAATCTGATGGATACCATGGAGTATTGTACTGAAAAACACTATTTCTAACGGTAATAGACTTGTGGTGCATTAATAAGAGAGATTTGATATTTACAGATTGAATAAATTCACAATTCTCAATTATAATATTTGACTCAGGAATGATGGGTACCAGTGATGCTTTGTTACAGGAAATACTTCGAGGCGACATATTAATAAATTTTATATGGTTTATACTTACGTTATTGTTATGATTTAACATCATACCTACTTGCTGCACGAAATTTGGATCTATTGCCAGGTTTTTAACCGTCATCCTGCTGATGGAATAATCATGCTCATTCTGATTGGCATCAAATCCAGCCCATTTTACTCCTTCCAAAGAAATAATGGTTGTATCTATTCCCGATCCTTCCAGTGAAACAAAACTTCTCAGGTTTAGAGGAAACTTTTCATTGTTGGTGGTAATGGAGTACACACCCGGTAACAGGTAAATGGTATGAGGGTTATCTGCATTTGCATCAATAATGGTTAATGCGCGGGAAATGGTCTTCAGTGGTGAAGCTGCCGTTAACCCGGAATTCGTGTCATCTCCGTCTGGGGATACATAGAGGTCGTGATTTACGGGTTGTATCATTCCATGATTAATATGAAAATCTGAGAAAAATCCCCGTACAAAATAACTGTCAGGCTGGGCAACGGTGAAAGTATCCAGGTAGATGGGAATATGAACCGAATCCCAATCATTGTGCCAGATTTCAGGATATTCACCAGCAACATTATTATATATGTTGCAGGGATTAAGAGTATCAAACTCAATCAGCGATTCAAATATGCCTAACCCACCAGCATGGTAATCACTATGATTATTCTTGATGGTCACATTGGAAAAAAATGGGTTTGAATTCACCCTTACATAAGCACCGGCACCAGAAGCAGACATCCCATTGGTATGGTTATCTTTTATGACGCAATTAATAATTGTTGGGCTCGAATATGAGATGTTTAATCCTCCACCAAAGTATGTAACAAGTCCAAATAATGTACCGGAACCGTTGATCAACGAAAACCCATTTAGCACAGCAGTTCGGGATTCCCCGGAGACAAAGGAAACACAGGACCCGGATTGGTGACCGTCAATAATGGTGTTGCGGATGGTTTGAGGGTTGGTATCGAAAAGATAATTTGATGTAAGATAAACATCCTTGCCATTAAAATTAATGTTTTCTTCCCAGATGCCGGGATAAACCAGTATGGTGTCACCTATAATTGCATCATCTATGGCTGCCTGAACACTCGTGTAGCTGCTGTCAATTCCTCCAACTTCAATAATAGTGGCATGGATCAGGGATCCAAGTAACATAGAGGTGATCAGAGTGTATTTAATATTCATAAAAAATGAGCCGGGCATCACGAGATACCCGGCTGGTAATTCTATTTCACCATGACTATTTTATTGTTGATGACAGTACCATTGGTTTTTATCTGGTAGATATACATTCCGCTGGAAACACTGGTACCGTCTTCATGGAATCCAATCCAGGTAAATGTATGTAATCCGGCTTGCAGGATTCCTGAGACAAGTGTATTAATACGTGTTCCTGTAAGGTCATAGATATGCACCTGTACATCTGAAACGTCATCCAGTTTGAATTGAATATTTACAGAAGGGTTGAATGGATTGGGATATGCATGAACCAACGATAATTCTGTTGGTAGGGTATTGTTTTTCCCATTTGATTCAGCGGTCAAGGTAATGAATGCAGCACCTTTTTCAACGGTTTGAGTTTGAACATTTATGGGGTACCGATTCATTTCATGTCCTCCAATTCCTTTGGCTGATCCAGATTGTTCAGTTGCGACCTGATACGTGACACCATCGGTGGTTGATGAATATAGCTTCATGTTAACTGGATAACCGGTTACCACTTCGGCACCAACACAAATACCATCCTTGAATGCCCCAATTTCAGTCACAGGTTCAGAGGAATCCACTGTTTCAATAACCACTGGTAAATAATCCGCTTTAATTACCGGATCGAATACCATGGTTTCCCTGGGAATATAGGGATCATCATTGGTTTCCGATATATTCCATTTGAAGTCAACCGGTTCTGATACATCAATGATATACATATTACCGTAAACAACTTTATAGCATTCCCGATTGGGATCTTCATCCACTTCACAATATTCACTGATCGTGAACTCCCCATCACGATAGACCATAAACCAGTTTTCGCCTCGAATGGAGTTGAGATGATCTTTGACTCGATCTGGTAGGGCAGTGGATGGTGATTGTGTATTGATGGGTGTATAGGTCACCCAGTTTAACCCTGCATGAAGGGATATTAGTACTTCCTCCGCTACCCGGTTACCAGATACGGGGAACGCAAAATCAGAATAGATGGGATCGTCTATCGTTACTTTGTATCCAGCGGTACTTGAAACATTTTCAATTGGATCGCTGTACCAGGGATCCTCTGGCAACCAATGGGAGAATTCATGGTCTTCATTCTGCACTGAAATACTGGCAGCATCAATTAAATTGTCGTCAATATTCGTTAGGTAGGCCATGGCATCCACCAGAGGCGTAGAAACATTGTTATCCAGAACAGGGAAACCTATCCAGTTGGTCCCGGCATGGATTTCTTTCATTTCAATACCATCAAGGTAGTCAAAACCTTCTATCACCACCGGTTTTCCATTTGCAGGTAAATACACCATTGCATTATTGTTAAGCAAATGCCAACCATTACCGCTTTGTTGAGATGCAACAGCAGCATAGTTTTTTCCATTGCTTGTGTTTAGGGTCCAGTATACAGTATGTGCCAAATCATCACCTGTTTCGTCATTGGATGCCGCACTACGGAATGCCCAGATGGCTTTACCATCTGTTAATACAAAGTTTTTGTGCAAATCCCAACTTCGAAATGTTGGATGATTTAATGCCTTTTGAATACTACGGGTAACATCCATGGCAGGATCTTCCATGATATGTTTTAATATCCAGTAAAAATAGACTTCCGAATCAATGACATTTGCCCAACCTTCTTCAGTCCACCAATCTCCGCCACATCCAGCAACGTCACCATAGGTTTGAAATGAAAAATCGTTCTCATACATCCACGCATCTGTGATCCATAGGCGTAATAGCATTTTCTCATCCTCAGGAATTGTGCCGTTATGGGCAAATGAGTAAGTCTTGGCATTCTCGAAAACTTGTACAAATGGATGTGGATTAGGTAATTCTGTTGCATCACCCTCACCTGTGGCTCCACAACCGGAAGAGGCTTTTCGGATATGCCCAATAACACAATTTACTTCATCTGTACGATCATCATCATTTGGTTGGTTTAAACCCCCAAATCGAATTTCAGAAAATATCTCCCCAATAGTGTTTTGACTATCTGGTGAGTATGCAGGTTCATTAGAGTTCCAATGGGGTCCGTAGCCATCCTGGACAGCGTTGCCATAGATTCCATTGATATAATACCGTACACCCCATCCAGAACCGTGGTGCTGACTCTGAGTAACCATTGGAAACAGGCTTCCCATATCTGTACCATTTAATCCAGCCATGCTAGTACCGTTTGTTGCTAATACGCCATAAAATCGTGATCCATAAAGGTGGGGTGTATTAATGAGTGAAAACAGTATGATAGCTAGTAATTGGAATTTCATAATTAACTCCTCTAAATATAGTTTATTGAATGTTGAATCGCTACAACTTACCAATTTGAAAAAAAAAAAAATCAAGAGCGATCATGAAATAAAATGGATTTCGTGTAATGAATCTATAGACTATTTAGAGGTATGACCGCCCTGTAAACTCCGTTAAATTCACCGGCTTATTTCGCATCAGAATACGCATCAACTTTTCGGAACTCAAATAGAAATAACTCGTAGGCAGAACATGCCCCTGGAAAGTACCTATACAGAAGAACAACTGTTTAACCAGCTTATTTCATCCATTGTCCACAGTGTCTGGGTGGGGTTGGGACAGACTGAAAACCCATTGTCTCATGATGTAGAGATCAACCTGGATCAGGCTGCCACCAATATTGATATGCTGGACATGCTGTTCAAGCGAATGGATGGGAATCTGAAAGAAGAGGAGGAACAATACCTGGATGATGTCCTCCGTGAACTGAAGTCCGTTTATTTCAAAGTCAAAGAATCGGAAGAGAACAAAACCTCTGAGGAAAACGTATCGTGAATTATCCCCGAATGAATCAAATTATTGCAGCCATATCCCTGGTTGTGTCTTTTATTGTGTACTTTATGACAATGGCACCCACCGTCTCTTACTGGGATTGCGGTGAATTTATCGCCACGTCCTATATCCTGGGGGTTCCCCATCCTCCTGGAAGCCCACTATTCCTCATTGTTGGTCGCATATTTTCCATGCTCCCTGTAAGTCCGGATATTGCTTTTCGGGTCAACCTTATGTCACCTATCGTAAGCGCTTTTGCTGTGATGCTTCTTTACCTCATTATTGTTCAGGTCATTACTCATTGGAGAGGGCGCATAAAAACCACGGAAGATGCGGTGATTGCATTTGGATCCGCATTGATCGGAGCCATGGCATTTGCCTTTACGGACAGTCACTGGTTCAATGCTGTTGAATCAGAAGTGTATGCCGTGAGTACATTCTTCACAGCCATTGTAGTGTGGCTCATCCTGCACTGGTCCGAGCGGGCAGACGAGCCGGGACATGAACGGTACATCCTCATCATCGCATACATGATCGGTCTTGCAACGGGTGTTCACCTGTTAAACCTCCTCACCCTGCCATTTATTGCCCTCATCATCTATTTCAGGAAAATGGATTTTGAATGGAAATCATTCCTCATTACCATGGCCATTACGGGGGTCACATTCATAATTATTCACAATGGGATGATCAAGGGGATTCCAAAAATAGCAAAATTCATGGGACTTTTCGGTCTTGGTGTGGTTGTGGTTGCTGTATTTGCAGCCATGGTCTGGGCCATTATGACCAGACACCAATTACTCTCGGTGATCTTTACATCCATGGTACTCATTCTCATTGGGTATTCAAGCTATACGCTGATCTTCGTTCGATCCAACCAGGAGCCGGCCATTGATGAGAATAACCCCGAAACCATTACAGCAGCTATTTCATACCTGGAACGCGAACAATACGGAGAAATCGGACAGTTCCCTCGAAAATACGATGGGTTACCGGCCCAGCATGAAATTACCGGTCCGCCCACAAATGGCAGGGATTATTCTGCCGCACAGGATCGGAAATATGCGTTCTATAATATGGATAAGCAGTGGGATTTCTTCTGGAATTACCAGGTAAAGAAAATGTACTGGCGATATTTCCTCTGGCAATTTGCAGGACGAGGACCATCCGTGGATCCCGGTGTCACAGCTTTTGGCGCCAATGCCCGGGAAGATGGGGTTGACTGGACACAATTCGGCATGCCCCTGGCATTTATACTGGGGCTTATTGGCATGATTTTCCATTTTTACAGGGATGACAAGGAAGCATTCTCTCTCCTGTCACTTTTCTTCCTTACGGGGCTTGCTATTATTATGTACCTGAATCAGGATAACCCACAACCAAGGGAAAGGGATTATTCCTATGTAGGAAGTTTTCTCGCCTTTTCCATCTGGATAGGTGTGGGGGCTGCTGCCATCATGGAAAAAATAAAACAGTATATTAAAAATCCACAATTGACCCCACGATTGAATATGGCTGTAGCAGCATTTTTGATCATTGTTGTGCCCGGTGTTATGCTGAATGCCAATTATCATGAGCATGATCGCAGCGGGAACTATGTAGCATGGGATTACAGCTACAATCTGCTACAGTCCGTTGAGCCAAATGGTATTATTTTCACCAATGGTGACAATGATACATTCCCACTCTGGTATTTGCAGGAAGTGGAGGGTGTCAGGAAAGATGTTACTGTAGCAAACCTTAGTTTGCTGAACACACCATGGTACATCAAACAGCTTCGGGATTCACGTCCACGAGGAGAACGATTCATTACCATGACGGATGACCAGATCCGCGATCTCACATCAGGGCTTACACCGTGGAAGGCCCAAAAAGTGCGCATCCCCGTCCAGGGTGAAGAAGGCGTGACCAATCTTGAATGGACGCTACGTCCCACCTTTGGTGGTCGTGCCCTAAAGGTACAGGACATGATGATCCTTCGCATGATCGCTGACAGCCAGTTAAAAAACCCTGTTTATTTTGCCGTTACAGTTTCTCCCAGTAACCGATTGGGTTTGGAAGAATACCTGAGTATGGAAGGGCTGACCTTCAAGGTTAATTCGAAAAAGGTTGAGACCATCAATCCGGACAAAATGTACCAGAACCTGATGATAGATATTGGTGACAGAACATGGTCCGAGGAATTCATCCCTGCGTCGAAAGTGCATCTGGAAGACGATCCCGATGCTCTGGTGTGGAACCAGGACTACCAGGAAGGCTACATGTTCCGCAATCTTGGGAATGAAGAGGTGTACTACAATCCACAAATTATTCGCCTGCTCCAAAATTATCGAAGTGCCTATATGCAGCTTGCTGTTCATTATTATTTTAAATATCAGGACACAAAAAAAGCAGAAGGTGAAGCAGCAGCTGAACCGTATAGACAACATGTGTTAAGCGTCATGAATAAAATGGAGGAAAATGTTCCCTCCAATACCATCCACATGGATTCCAAGGATCTGTATTTCCAGGTAGGACAGTTGTATTATGATGTGGGAGCACCGGAAAAACTATCCAATATCTTAAGTGATCTATTGATGAGGAAGGATATTACGGTTCGTGATAAAATCCGTTACGGGTACTCGTATCTCCAGCAAATGCAGGATGCAGGTTCCGCAACGACCATCTTTGAAGACCTGTACAACAATTACACAGCACTTGAAAAAGAAGTAAAAGCTCAGGGAGTGAATCGTGCGGGCTTGACCCAGAGACAATGGAATGACTGGCAACGGAATTATTCTGAGATATTTTCTGCACTGGTTCATTCTTACCAGGAGGTCGGACGGGTTGAAGATGCAAAAATGCTACTGTCAGACTGGGTGTCAAAGAATCCACAGGATTTAAAAGCCAAAGAGATGCTCGACGATTTATCCGACGGGAATAATCCCGGGTAAGCCACCAGCTTCGTGAGCAAGTCTCCCGAAAAAGTTTCCATTATTATCCCGCACTGGAACGGGATCGACATCCTGTCCGAGTGTCTGGATTCACTTTCTAATCTGGACTATACCCCCCTGGAGATCATTGTAGTGGACAATGCATCCACTGATGGGAGCCAGGATTGGATCAAACAGAATCATCCCGACATCATCCTGATAGAAAATGAAGAAAATCACGGGTATGCAGGTGGATGCAATATTGGTGCAGGCAAAGCCACCGGCAACTATTTCGTTTTTTTAAACAATGATACTATTCAGGAAAAGAATTGGATCACTGAGCTTGTCAATTATATCCAAAAGAACCCAACAGTTGGTGCTGTCCAACCTAAAATAATGAATTATTTCCAGCGGGACCTGTTTGATTATGCCGGCGGTTCCGGTGGAGAAATGGATATCCTCTGTTATCCTTTTGCCCGGGGACGTATTTTTGATACACAGGAGCAGGATAGGGGACAATATGACGAGGCGAAACGTGTGTTTTGGTCCTCAGGCACGGCCTTCCTAATTATGAAAGAATTATTTGAAACAGCCGGTAGATTTGACGAAACGTTTTTTGCTCACATGGAAGAAATCGATCTTTGCTGGCGGGTCCAGAAATTGGGATTTGAAATCCATGTAGTACCTGATGCAATTGTCTATCATAAAAACGCGGTCACCCTTCCTAAACAATCCGTCATGAAGTACTACCTAAACCATAGAAACTCACTAATCATGCTGCTGGCGAACTATTCACCCCTTGTTGCGGTTTATCTTTTCCCCATTCGCATCATGCTGGATCTGGTTGCCATGCTTTATGCTTTGATCAGAAAAGACCTGAATCATGTCATTGGGATCATGAAGGCTCTAGGGTGGATCCTGTTTCATCCACAGGTCATAATAAAAAAGAGACGTGACAACTCTTTGCGGGGATTAAATATAAAAAATCTGAAACCAGGCGTTTTCTTCAGGGGAAGTATCGTTGTAGCCTACTACCTGCTAGGCAGAAAAACCTACGGGGAAATTGCCTCTAACCCTTCGAGATAAATCTCTTCATTGTCCGGGTCATAGGACAATAATTCTTCTAGGTATTCCTCCTGATTAAGCATGACAAACATTTGTGTCAGATCGTGTGCATGCGCTTTGAGGAACTGTAGCGTATAACGATCCCTGGGGGCAAGATTAAAGGCTTCTTTTAATCCCTTGAAAAAATCCGCAAACTGTTTCATGGCTTCTTCTATATCACCATCCAAAACCAGATCTCTTGCATAATAGTACGCGAATTTCGCACGGCGGTACCCAAAATTACTGGTGATCTCATCCACGATATCTGACCGATTCTGCCATCCTTTGGAATAATCCGAATTTGCTCCGCGGATTGCAATGTTTCTTGCTTTTTCGTAGACAGATGTGCCACCGAGAGGATCATAGGTATCCATCTCTCCAGCCAGCATAACATAGGCATAAAATGCTAGGAATCCCGGCAAAGGATCAAACAGGACCGGATCAAAATACAGATTGGCTCCTTCGTTGTAAGGAAATTGGACAGATTTATCGAAGAATCGCTGATCATCGCCCAGTGTAAACAATGCCTGGCACTGATACACCATGCTTCCGCCCTTGGCGTTGGTGCTTTCAAAAATGAGCTGCACCTGTGGGACGAGATCCAGGTCTGTGAAATCTTCATCCCACAATGTCTGGGCATAAAACCGATCCACATCTTCCTTTAGCGTATATAATAGATGTCGATCACTGTCACGAAGCATGCGGCTATCCATGGTAAAAGAAACAGAATGGTATTGACCATTGAGAAGTGTACTGGATATGAGGGCAATGGGGAGGAAGTGGATGAACAGCTTTCGCATGCGGCAAAAATAGATGGCTTTCCTGTTATGGTTCAAGTGAAACATGATTTAAGGTGAACCGATATTTAAAGGTTTGGTTCCTTGATGGTAAAAATATTCATCCTTCCCAAGTCAGGCTTGTAATTTATGATATGGTAAATATTCAGGAATTATTCAAAGATCATCCTGACGCGGCCCGTCTTCTTCGCCTTGCAGGACAACTGGGTGCTGAAGAGGAACTTGACGTTTATGTAGTTGGCGGCGTGGTCAGAGATATACTCATTGGAAAAGGCATTCATGAGATAGATTTGATGGTTGTGGGTGATGGTATTGCCTTTGCTGAAAAGCTGGCCAATAAAATGGGGATAAAAAAAATAGTTCCCTTCAAGCGATTTGGAACAGCCCAGATTCCCAATAAGGTTTTACCCGTTGAAGTGGCATCAGCAAGGACAGAATCCTATACATCGGGATCCAGGAAACCATCCAGTGTTAACCATACAGATGTGCAGGGTGACTTGATCCGAAGGGATTTTACCGTAAACGCCATGGCCATGGATATTCGGCCCAGTTCATTCGGTGACCTCCACGACCCATTTCATGGCATCCAGGATTTAAGGCAGAAAAGGCTCGTGACGCCCCTTGACCCTGATGATACATTTTCTGATGATCCACTTCGCATGATGCGAGCAGCGTATTTTGCTTCAAAACTCGGATTTGAGATAGATCCTGCCACCTTTGACTCTATAAAACGTCAATGCAGTCGTATTGAAATAGTGTCATGGGAAAGAATTACAGCTGAAATCCTGAAAATCCTTGCCACTGATAAACCATCCATTGGACTCCTGATATTACAGGAAACAGGGTTGATGAAAATTGTATTTCCAGAGATCCATGCCATGTACGGAATGGAACAGGCTACAGGATGGCACCACAAGGATGTTTTTTATCATACACTCCAGGTGGTGGATAATGCGGCTCAATTATCAGATAAAATGGAAGTTCGGTTTGCAGCCCTTGTTCATGATATAGCCAAGCCTGTTACAAGGCGTATTGACAAGAATAAAGGTTACACATTTCATGGGCATGATGCTGTTGGTGAACGCATGCTGGATAAGGTTGGATCCAGGATGAAATTATCCAATTCATTGAAAGACTATCTGAAAAAACTGACACTGCTCCACTTGCGTCCCATTGCACTTGCAAAGAAGGACATATCTGATTCTGCGGTTCGACGAGTCATGGTATCTGCAGGGGAAGACATTGATGACCTGATGACACTGTGTCGTGCGGACATTACCAGCAAGAACCCGGATAAGGTAAAAAAATACATGGGAAACTTTGAGCGGGTTGATGCTTTGATGAAAGACGTAGTAGAGCGTGATGCATTGAAAGCATTTCAATCTCCGGTGAGAGGCGATGTGATCATGAAGGAATGTGGATTAACAGAAGGCAAACAGGTTGGACAGATAAAATCAGCCATAGAGGATGCTATCCTTGAAGGTGAAATCGAAAACTCGTATGACTCAGCGTTTGACTATATGATGAAAATCAAGGATTCCTTTTGGTAATTCAGGTTTCCAACGTTGGAATTTCCCCTAATTGGTTGACATCCTTTATTTAACAAACCGCTCGTAAAGGGCTCTAATCATTGACGTAAGAATAAATTCCCGATAAACTCACGCGTAATAAAACAGTCATTATCAAGAACATCCTTCACATGAATTTTTCTTTCCGGATCCTTTTTTTTAACCTCAGGAGTCATCCATGAATATCCTCGCGTCCATCATTAATCTATTTTTAGATCCATCAGATGCCTTTCAATCTCTGCAAAAACAGGACACAGCGAAAACAAGAACAATCCTACTTATTATACTTGTTTTCCTTGGTGTAATAAGTCTGGTTACATTGAAAGACTTGACCATGGAGTATCAATACGATCAGACCATCAACAGGATCGAATCCAATGATCGTATACCTGAGGAGCAAAAGGAGGAATTGCTACAAAAAGTGGATGAAGGATTTGAGAATCCAGGTACCGGGCAGATCATCATGATGTGGCTGACATCAGCCCTCAGTGTACCGGTCCGCGTCGTGTTTATGGCATTTATTGTCATGATCATAGGGAATTTCATTTTTGGGGGCGATCAAAAGTTCGGTGTATTGCTGAACATGACAGCATTGACTTATATGGTAGTGGTTCTTGAGTTGATTGTAAAAATACCGCTCATGCTGTATAAATGGTCTCTGGAAGTATACACGGGACTAGGATTGCTGGGCATTGGTGAACCGGGAACATTCCTATTCCATTTCCTAAATGGGTTTGACCTGTTTGGTGCATGGAGGATCATCCTGTTAGGTATTGGAGCCGGGTTACTCTATGAGAAAAAACCCGGAGGGTTTATTACAGCATTGTCCATATACTGGATCATACAATTATCTATTACAGCAGGAATAGGAGCAGCATTTAGTTGATGAAGACACGAACAAAACTAATTCTTTTATTATCCGGACTTGTTTTCGGTCAACAGTATTCCCTGGAAGAATGCGTGGATTTGGCCATTGAAAACAAGGTCACGGTAGAATCGGCAGAGCTGGATGTCACTTCGGCTGTGGCAGGAAAAAAGGCAGCACTGAGCGGTATTCTTCCATCTGTATCTTTTTCCGGTAGTGCCACGGATGCAAACACATCCATCCTTGGGAATACTACCAATGCAACCACGTGGAGCAGTGGAATCAATATGGGATTGACGCTGTATGATGGTGGCAATACCTGGCGGAATTTATCCATGGGGAATAATCTCATTGCCATGGCGAAGGAGACAGAGCGATTGTCCAGAATCAACGTGACTCTCGAAGTGCACCAAGCCTATTTCGCACTCCTGAAAACGAACCACCTGGTTGCATCAGCCAATGAAGATCTGGAACTTGCCACACAGCAGTTGGACCTTGTAAATCACCAGTTCGAACTGGGTGCCGTTAAAAAAACAGATGTATTAAAAGCACAGGTAAGGCTTGGGCAGGCGAAAACAAGCGTCATCAGCCAGAACGCATCCCTGGATCATGCAAAAAGAGAATTGTTGAATGCCATGGGAATGCTCAATGAACGGTCTGATATTGCCATTGAAGAGCTAGATGCCATTATACCAAATACACCTGATCTTGCATCAGCGGTATCAGTTCTTGAGAAAAACAGCCCCTCATTGAAACTCCAGGAGTTACTGGTCTCGAATCAACGCTATACCTATAAAAATACCGTTGGGTCACGCCTTCCATCCCTGTCTTTAAGTGGCGGATACAATACATCAGCCGGTACATCTTCAGATCTCATTGCAGATGCCTCGGATAACTGGACCATGACAGG
Organism: uncultured bacterium; assembly: GCA_964344305.1. Taxonomy (GTDB): domain Bacteria; phylum Fidelibacterota; class Marinisomatia; order Marinisomatales; family JABMOV01; genus JABMOV01. The sequence continues at coordinate 28,675 of CAYFMT010000004.1, forward strand.
GCAACTATCTCTATCTGTACCATTGTTTACAGGATTTCAATCCAGCGTGCGATCTCAGCAGGCAAAAGTGGATTGGCGAACGGCAGAGAATGATCTAGTCAATGTTAAGGATGACCTTATCGTTCAGCTGCGTAGAATCCTGGATGGCATGAAGAATTATGAAGAGATCATACCAATCCTGGAAGAAGTCCAGGTGGCAGCAGAAGAAGACCTGAAACTGGCACAGGAACGATATGCCCTAGGTGCCACCACCATTTTAGAAGTACTGGATGCACAGCTCTCTGTAACCCAGGCTCGAACGACCCTCATCAATACAACCTATGATGCCCTGTCGCAGGAAGCGTCTCTGAAAGCGCTCATGGGTGTCCTTGACTCTGACACGTATTAACACCGGAGCAAATTGTGGCCAAAAAGAAATCAAAGAAAAAATTAATCATTGGACTAATCATTCTCATTGTACTTGCAGGCATTATCATAGGTGTTATGATGCAATCCGATACCAATGCCATGAAAGTGGAATCAGAGGATGTTACACGATCCACCATTGTGCATAAGGTGAATGCCAGTGGAAAAATTCAACCTGAAACTGAGATCAAAATTTCTGCTACCATTTCAGCATGGATCATGGAAATCAATGTGGAAGAGGGAGATCATGTTAACCAAGGTGAACACCTCATTTCCCTGGATGAGAAGCAGGTGCGGGCATCATATGAACAGACAAAATCATCAGTTAAGTCTGCTCGAGCGAGTCTCCGGCAGGTAAAAGCACAAAAAGAGCGTGTCGAATCCCTTTATGCACAAAGACTTGTATCCGAGCAGGAACTGGAATCCATAACGGCTCAACATGAACTGGCTGAAAGCCAGTTGGAGCAGGCGCTGGCCGCTCTGGAGTCTAGAGAAGATGAATTGTCCAAGACCAGGTTAATGGCACCGCAGTCAGGCACCGTTACGCAGATCAACAAGGAAGTGGGAGAAATGGCCCTGGGATCCATGTTCCAGGCAGATGTGCTCATGACCATAGCGGATCTGAATCGCATGGAAGTGGTGGTGGATGTGAATGAAAATGATGTGGTTTCTGTTATGGTAGGTGACACAACTGAAATAGAAATTGATGCCTTTCAGGACACAACATTTTACGGCGTTGTAAGTGAGATTGCACATGTGGCCCAAACGTCAGGGTTTGGGACTCAGGAACAGGTAACAAATTTTGAAGTGAAGATTAGAATTATCGATGTACCGGAAGGAATTCGACCTGGAATGAGTGCCACTGCCAATATCATCACGGATGTGAGAAAGGATGTACTTTCCATTCCAATCCAGGCTCTTACAGTACGAATGGAAGGGGCAGAAAAGGAAAAACTGGAGAATGGAAAACGTGGCAAAGGCAGGAGCAAGAAAGAACAGAGCGAAGAAGACCAAGACAGTAAGCCCAAGAAAACGGAAATGCAGGAAGTGGTATTTGTTGTTTCCGATACCGCTTTTGGAGGAACACCCAAGGGTCAGAAGAAGGAAGTACATTATGCCCTTATTCGACCTGTAACCATTGGGATATCCAGTGAAACGCATTATGAAGTGCTTGGCGGGCTGGAAGAAGGCGAAAGAATTGTGACAGGGGGATATCGTGCCATCAGCAGGGATTTAAAGCAGAACTCAGAAATTGAAACCGGCGGAAAACCGGATAAAGAAAAGAAAACCGATGAGTGATCCCCTTATATCATGCACAGGTATTACGCGAGTTTATAATGTAGGATCAGAAAAAGTGTATGCCCTGGCAGGTGTGGATGTGGATATTCATCGAAATGAATACATGTCCATCATGGGACCTTCCGGTTCAGGAAAATCAACGCTCATGAATATCATTGGATGCCTTGATTCTCCTTCGGATGGTCTGTATATGTTTGAAGGAGAATCGGTTCACACCATGGATGACGATCAACTGGCCACTATCCGGAATCGCAAGATCGGTTTCGTATTCCAAACATTCAATCTATTGCCAAAACTCACGGCATTAAGGAATGTTGAATTGCCTCTTATTTATGCAAATATTCCCAGGGATGATCGGATGGAGAAGGCACAAATCGCCCTGGATAAAGTTGGTCTTTCTGATCGGGTGAAACATAAACCTAATGAATTGTCAGGTGGCCAACGCCAACGTGTGGCTATCGCAAGAGCCCTTGTGACGAATCCATCCATTATTCTGGCGGATGAGCCTACAGGAAATCTGGACTCAAAAAGCGGTGAAGAAATCATGAAGCTGTTTGATGAATTACATGACGCTGGGAATACCATTATCCTTGTGACGCATGAAGGATACATTGCGGACCACGCTGACCGAACCATCACCATTCTGGATGGGAAAATCAATAAAGACACTCGAAACAGTAAATAATTTGTAAAACATGTTGAACCTGTTAAAAGAGAATATCCTCATCGCCCTTTCTGCTGTATTCTCCAATAAAACACGGGCCCTGCTCACTACGCTGGGTATAGTCATTGGTATCCTGTCTGTCACATTGATGGGAACCCTCATTTCAGGGCTGGATCGCTCATTTGAAAAAAGCATGTCCTTTCTCGGACGTGATGTTCTTTTCATATCCAAGCATGCGTGGTTCAGTAACGATAACTGGTGGGACATCATGAATCGTCCTGATATCAAACTGGACTACATGGACAAGATCAAGCAGCAATCCAGGTATACGGAAGCTATTGCGCCCACCATGCAGCGACGGGTTGATGTGAGCCGTGATGAAGAAAGTATTACAGGCATGGCATTAATCGGTACAACCCCAGAATACATTCATACTTCCACTACGAATATCAGCAATGGACGTTTCATTACAGAAGGGGAGGACAGGTCCGGATCACGGGTCGTAGTCATAGGGAATGATATTGCAGAAAGCCTTTTTGATAATATCGACCCAGTGGGTGAGTATGTAAAAATCGGACCCTATAAATTTCGTGTCATTGGTGTTGTTGAGAAGCAGGGGAAATTCATGGGATTGTTCAGCCTTGACAACCAGGCTATCATTCCTGCCGGGACATACTTCAGGCTTTTTTCGAGACGAGGATGGATACAGCTTCATGTAAAAGTAGATGAGACGCAAATCGAGGAAGCGAAGGAGGAACTGACAGGTGTCATGAGACGACTTCGAGGATTACGTCCCGGTGAAAAAGACAATTTTGCCATTAACCAGCAAGCAGCCTTCGAAGATCAGTACAATGCTATCAAACTTGCCATTGGGGGAACCGGGTTGTTTATTACCGTCCTGTCACTGGTTGTGGGTGGTATTGGTATCATGAATATCATGTTTGTTTCTGTGAAAGAGCGTACCAGGGAAATTGGTGTTAGGAAAGCCATAGGTGCCACCCGGAATGTTATCCTAGGGCAATTTCTAATTGAAGCTGTGTTTATTTGTCTTATCGGAGGACTGGTGGGGCTATCCCTGGCTTGGACCGGAAGTTTTCTCATTGATAAATATGTGTTTCCTTCTGATATGCCCCTGTGGCTAGCCATCCTTTCCGTTGGACTTGCGTTGTTTGTTGGTGTGATATCGGGAATCGCACCCTCCTTCAAGGCAGCTCGGTTGGATCCCATTGAGGCACTTCGTTATGAGTAAAAGAAAGCGAAGTCATTTCAAAAACACCCTGAAGGAAAGCCTGCGTATGGCATTGCAGGCTATTCGGGACAATAAGCTTCGAAGTATTTTGACTCTCCTGGGAATCACCATTGGTGTGTTTTCAGTTATTGGGGTTATGACGGCCATACAGACACTGGAATCATCTATAAACAGCGGACTGAATGTGTTTGGTTCCAATACGTTCAATATCCAGAAATACCCTGCCATTCAAATGGGGGGACACACTCGGAACAAATACAGGAATCGAAAAAATCTCACGTATCGGCAGTTTGAAGAATTGAAAGACAGGGCAACATTACCATTGCTGGTAAGTGCATCTGCCGGGACCGGGGGACGCTCTATCAAGTACAAGGATAAAACGGGAAAATCAAATCTGTATGTTGCAGGAGGAGATGCCTGGACCCTTCGACTATTCAATACATTTCTTGGGGATGGTCGGAACCTTACGGAACAGGATGTGGATTTTTCCCGTCGTGTGGCTGTGCTGGGTATGGATGTGGTTGACCAGCTCTTTCCATTTGAAGATCCACTGGGAAAAACATTTACCATAGATGGAATTGGGTACACGGTGGTTGGTGTGGCAGAACGAAAGGGGGAAATGTTTGGTCAGAGCCAGGATAACTACCTCCTTATACCCATTACGACCTATTTGAACAAGTATGGAAGCCGATGGACTTCCCTGGATTTTTCCATCGAATCTCCCACATCCGAATTGTACGATGAAACCAGGGAAGAGGTTATTGGATTGCTGCGCGTGATTCGGAAAGTGCCTCCAGGAGTGGAAAATGATTTTGAGGTCACCTCAAATGAAGAGCTCATCGCTACATTCGGAAATTTCACCAGGGGTGTGAAGTTATTTGCCGTAGCCATCAGTACTATTGCATTACTTGTAGCTGGCATAGGGATTATGAATATTATGCTCGTATCTGTATCGGAACGTATCAAGGAGATAGGTATCCGGAAAGCCATTGGTGCCAAACGAAGAGATATTCTCTTCCAGTTTCTCGCCGAAGCCATTTTCCTGAGTGAGATCGGTGGTATTGCGGGAGTAATACTTGGTATCCTTGGTGGAAACCTGGTATCCATGGCGTTTAATATTCCAGCTGTAATCCCCCTGGACTGGGCACTGATTGGTCTCCTTGTCTGCTCACTCATCGGCATTGGATTTGGCAGCTACCCTGCCTGGAGAGCATCCAAGCTGGATCCAATCGAATCACTTCGATTTGAATAGCTTATAATCTCTTACGATGCCCCTCAAAGATTGGATACAATCACTTCCGAAAATCGAATTGCATATTCATCTTGAGGGATCAATCCCTTTGCCTGTTCTCTGGACCCTCATAAAAAAATATGGCGGTGATCCTGAAGTAAACACCATAGAGAAATTGAGCCAGAAGTTTGTGTACACCGATTTTCCACATTTTATTGATACGTGGATTTGGAAAAACCAGTTTCTCAGAGAATATGCGGACTTTGAGTATTTCGCTGAGGCAGTGGCAAAGGACCTGGTTTCACAGAATATTGTCTATGCAGAAATGTTCATTTCTCCTTCTGATTTCCACTCGCAGGGGTTGGATATTCAGAGGCTGATTGAATCGATAAGACTCGGATTTACAAAGGTTCCTGATATCACCATAAATATGGTGGTTGATCTAATTAGGGATTTTGGACCGAAAAGTGGAATGGAAACCGTGGAATCCATAAAAGAATTGAAGGAGCTTGGAATTGTTGGAATTACCATTGGTGGGTCGGAGCAATTATTCCCTCCAGAACCATTTTCTGCTGTCTATGAGAAAGCCAGGGATTCAGGATTTAGAACCAGTGCCCATGCCGGAGAGGTTGCTGGTCCTGAATCTATCTGGGGTGCCATTAAATCCCTGAGGGTCGATCGTATTGGACACGGTACAACCATAATGTCCGATCCTTCGTTACTGGATTATGTAACCAACCACCGCATTCCCATAGAGACTTGTCCCATATCTAATCTCCGCACCGGAGCAGTACCATCTATTAGTGATCATCCAGTCAGGGAGATTTATAACAGGGGAATTCCTATTTCAATCAACACAGATGATCCAAAGATGTTTGGTAACTCACTATTGGACGAATATGAATTACTTTCCAATCAGTTTGGATTTACCCGGGAGGAAATCAATCACGTACAACAGATGAGTATAGAATCATCATGGGCTGACGAACCCACTAAGATCCGACTATTAGACTTAATTGCTGATGAATAAAATTTCCCATATACTCTGTTGAACGACTGGGAGGTTCAACCTAAATTTCCCAAACCTCATTGATGCATGACTGAACCAAAATCCCCAGTACAAGTCAATAGTGGTGACCGGATTCTGGCTCATCACGGGGGATCGTCACCTCAAATATTAACAACCCTTTACACTGCCCTATAATATGAACATTGGCGTCATCCCTGCACGACTCAATTCGGAACGGTTTCCGCGGAAAATCCTGGCACCCATCCTGGGTAAACCCATGATTGTGCACGTGGCAGAACAGGCAGGAAAATGTGACACGCTGGATAAGGTCATCATTGCAGTAGACAGCCAGCTAACTATTGATGTACTGAAGGACTATGATTGTGATGTAGTCATGACCTCGGACCATCACACATCCGGAACCGATCGTATTGGTGAAGCGGTTGTTGGGATGAATGCAGATGTTATCGTGAATATCCAGGGGGATGAACCACTCATTGATCCCCATATTATTAAACAACTTATCGAAAAATTTGAAGATCCGGATGTGCAGATGGCCACAGCTGTCAGTACAATTTTGTCTGCCGGTGAATACGGGAATGAAAATATTGTGAAAGCTTTCCTGGATGGGAATCAGGTTGCCACATCCTTTCAGCGGATCGTGAATGATTCGGAAATTGGTGGCTGTTACAAGCATCTAGGGATATACGCCTATACAAAACCAGCCTTGCTGTCCGTCATTCGACTCCCGCAAAGCAAAAATGAAAAAGCGCTAAAACTGGAACAGTGGCGTGCACTGGACAATGGGATGAATATCCATGCCATCATCACTGATTATCCCCACCATGGTGTGGATGTTCCTGCTGATCTTGACTATGTCAATAACCACATGAAACAACAATAGAGTATGGCACCAAAACGACCAATCAAATATATTTTTGTCCTTGGGGGCGTGATTTCAGGACTTGGAAAAGGGATCGCAGCTGCATCCATTGGATACCTGCTAAAAAGCGCAGGATTACGAGTCACCATCCTTAAACTGGATCCGTATCTGAATGTGGATCCAGGGACCATGAATCCCTACCAGCATGGTGAAGTATTTGTCCTGGATGATGGATCCGAGACGGATCTGGACCTGGGGCATTACGAGCGGTTCATTGATGTGAATATGAGCACGGACAACAATGCCACCACGGGACAGATTTACAACACGGTTCTGGAGCGGGAGCGTCGCGGTGATTATCTGGGTGCAACCATTCAGGTTATACCACATATTACAGATGAAATCAAGGCACGAATAAAGGCTGTTAATACTCCCAAGCAGTACGATGTGGTTATTTGTGAAGTCGGTGGTACGGTTGGTGATATTGAAAGTCTCCCATTTCTGGAGGCTATCCGGCAATTATCGGTGGAAGTGGGGTACCACAATCATTTAATTGTTCATGTAACCCTCGTTCCATATATCAAGGCCAGCGAAGAACTAAAAACAAAACCCACACAGCATTCAGTGATGAAACTGCGGGAAATTGGTCTGGCGCCGGATATCATCATGTGCCGATCTGAGCGGACTGTTTCGAGGGACGTGCGAGAAAAGATTGCCCTGTTCTGTAATGTGGCACCGCATAATGTGGTTGAGGCAAAGGATGTTCCCAGTATTTATGAAGTTCCGCTGGTTCTTCATAAACAGAAAGTGGAGCAAAGTATTCTCGATCGCCTGCAACTGGACAATGTCCCGGATGTGAATCGATTAAAAACTTTTATTGATCGGTACAAAAATCCACAGAATACAGTCACCATCGCCATGGCAGGGAAGTATATTGAACTCCCCGATGCCTACAAAAGCGTTATGGAATCCTTTATCCATGCAGGTGTGGAGAACAACGCCAGAGTAAAATTGAAATGGGTCCAGACCGATGGCATTCAATCTGACAGGGATGCGGAGGATGCCTACGGGGATGTGGATGGCATTCTGTTGCTGCCGGGTTTTGGGTCACGTGGTTCCGAAGGAAAGATCCTTTCAGCGAAATATGCCAGGGAAAACCTGGCTCCCTATCTTGGAATTTGTCTTGGACTTCAGGTAGCGGTGATTGATTTTGCCCGGCATGTGTGTGGTTTAGAGGGAGCCAACAGTACTGAATTCAACAAGCAGGCAAAGTTTCCTGTCATTGATCTTATGGAATCACAACGTGCCATCAAGGCCAAGGGGGGTACCATGAGACTGGGGGCCTATGATTGCGAGGTTATGCCTGGAACAAAGGCATATAATGCTTATCATAGACGGAAAATATCCGAGAGACATCGTCATCGCTGGGAAGTAAATAACCGTTATCGAGCCCGGTTGGAAAAACATGGGTTAAAGATATCCGGAATTAACAAAGACCTGAATCTGGTGGAAATTATCGAATTGCCGGATCATCCATGGTTTGTGGCGGGACAATTTCACCCTGAATTGAAAAGTCGAGTCACTCAGGCACATCCATTGTTCAGGGAATTTGTTGGGGCAGCGGTTAACTACAATACATCCAATAAATAAAAAAATGAGGTCTCTCGACCTCATTTCTTTCCTTTAAGAGCCACCGAAGGGACTTGAACCCCCGACCCGCTCATTACGAATGAGCTGCTCTACCATCTGAGCTACGGTGGCATGGTGAATGATGAATGAAAAATTACTAATTGCTGCCAGGTAACACATATAATCTTTTAATTTAGAGAGTACAGTTTTACTCTTTCTGTTTAATACCCATGATAGATATATGTTTTTTGGGGATACTCATCAAAATTTGACCAACCAGCTACGAATACACCTTCTTCATTTGCCCATACATTAACAATATTTTCAGGCAATATCCCGAGTTCTGAGTATTCATACCAATCAGAACCATTGAAGTGATAAATCACTCCCCTATCTTCCTCGTATAAAGTACCTACAGCAAAAATATTTTCATCTGATGTACCATAAATATCCCATATAATACATGTACACTCTAGAAATGATTCCCATTCAAAATCATTTAAAACACTAACACCACCCAAATCACCACCGCTGTATAACGTATTAGATGGACTTAACCAGAGGACCCAATGGCTTTCTGTATAATAAGTATCTAACAATGACCAATCGTTCCCATCAAAATAAAATAGCAATTCGTTCCCTTGACTATCTAATAGTATTGCATATGCTTCACCCGCTCTGTTTACTACTATATCATGAAATTGTGGGACGATTGTTAATGATGTATCGTATACCCATGGTTCTGGAACAGTATCAGAAACCCATAGTGAACCATTATAATTAAATAATGTGCCATATAATCCCCCAGTCCAATAGTTCTCCGCTCCATCTCCACTAATAGTTAATAGTGGGTGTCCAGGTGGTGTCTCTACTTCTAACCAATCGTTACCATCATAATTAATAATAACACCTTCTCTATTTACCACAGGTGGATCAAAGCTAATTGTATTTGTACGAGTACCGACAGCCCATATATCGGTTGAGGAAGATCCATCAATACCCTCTATCGTCACACTTCCATCTATATTCCCGCCAATGGCTTTATGTAATAATACAGGGTTCCAACTATTTCCATCAAAATGATACATTGTACCGGATAGATTTGAATTATGTCCAACTATATAAACATCTGTATTGCTACTACCCCACAACTGCTTTAAATAATTCTGGGGACTGTCAGGAAATGCGATAGTATCTATTGTCCATTGATACGATCTTGGACTTGTATCATCATCATGTCTATCTGGACAACCGAGGGACAACATTAAAGTGATAAAAGAAAAAAGAAGAGAAATGGGTTTCACTTAGTACACCATTGATTATGTTTTAGATATCCTAGAAATAAATTTATAGAACCAAACAACCACGAATTCACATGCATTTCCATTAATTAATCTCTAAAAATAATCCCGTTATTTTCTAGCTTCTCAAAAACCTGGCGCTAGATTAAACTCCATAAAAACAATTGTCAATACGTTTATATACGTATTTTAGGTGCTTAATTTCATTTTTTGATTATTATAAAACTCAGAAAAAGAAGATTATTCGTATTAATTCAATTAAATGAAATAAGTGCAATAAAAAGGGGCACAACTGAGCCCCTTAAACTAACAGCCGTAATCTGTTCCAATGATAAATCCTGTCCCCCAGACTGGATCTGATTGAAAATCCAGCTTCGCATTCTTGGCAAACATGGCCAGGCTCTTTTCGTACACGACTGTCAAGCCATTGATATCAAGGATATCATCGTATTCTTTTTGCTCATCCAGAGCAATATCCAAACGGGGACCCCCTCATCCAAATCCATTGGTGAAGAGCCGCAATACTTTGCCCTTGTTTTGATCCTGACCGAGAATCTCGGACAGTTTTTCGTGGGCTTTTTGTGTTATGGTCATAGGTTTCCTGTATTCACTTTTCAGCTTTGATGTCAGTGAATAACATTCGTTACACTAGATTTTTAGGGATGAATCCTGGATGGATAATACTTTGTGGTTCGATATGCCCCGTATATTTCTCCAGTATAGAGTATGACTGCTGTCAGGGTCAACACGGTTGATCGAACTGACGAATCATATTGGTATGATTCCAGTGCCCTGTATCCCATAAGGGATGTGAACAATCCACTGAGAAACCCTTCGTAAATCCTACCATTGTAAATGCGTCCCAAACCCGGTATCATTGCAGACAAAACAGCTGCCGTTAGTGGAGATTTGTTACCGTTGACTGGATCAATATGTATTGGATGAACAGGATCCAGCAGGTACCCGTTATCATCAAACTCCAAATCAGATTTTATATGATAGTGATAGGCTGCGGGGTTGCATCGCATGATGCGGTCTGATGTCAAAATGACTCCCGGTATGATTCCCTTCTCTCGAATGGTCTGTGCACCAAAGTTTGAACAACTTGGTGAGAATTGACAATTCAAGAATGCTGTATTGTATGAAATCCTCTGCCAGCCTGCGATAGGTAGGAAAATACTCTTTTTTACAATTGAAAGGTCTGGATCCATCAACAATGAATCAGCCGGGTATTTGGACTGCGCATCGAGAAATGTGAGTCCCAGAAGACATAAAATAACTTGCAGTGAATTCCAATTTTTCATGATATTAAAAATACCTGAAATGAAGATTTCATCCCAATTGGTTTTCCTGGTTCTCACTGGTTTTTCACTCTGCCAGGAATCGGATACGCTGTACATCCTTCACACTAACAATACGAATGGGGAGATAGAGAATTGTTACTGTCCCGATCATCCACTGGGATCCATAGAAAAACGTACCCGGTTTATCGACGATTTCCGTAAGAAATATCCCAATACCATCGTAGTGGATGCCGGTGATATGTGGGGCGTAACAGCCCGATTACCGGAAAAAGACCATGTGGTGACAAAGTCTTACGGACTCATGAAGTATGATGCCATTCTGCCAGGCGACCAGGAATTGACACGTTTGGATAGATTCAACGAACAAACCATCTCCGAGCTAAACTCTACGCTGGTCATCTCCAACCTGCTCTATCCAAAAATCCCGGGATCAACATTTTATAAGATCATGGAAGTGGGTGAGACCACCGTTGGTATCCTTGGAATCATGGGTCCAGGAGCTTTGAAGTATTACCCTGATGATGTCAAAGACCAGATTCACCTGAAACCACAGGAACTGGCCCTGGGTGAACTTATCCCTGAGGTCAGGCAAAAGGCGGATCTGGTTATTGTATTAAGCCACCAGGGATTCGACGCTGACGTTGAGCTGGCAACCTCCCCATTAGATATTGATGTGATCATTGGTGCCCACAGTCAGACCAAACTGGATTCAGCCGTTATCATTAATGGTACTTTGATCAGCCAGGCAGGGAAAGATGGGTATTATGTTGGAGCAATAAAAATGGTGGTGGAAAATTCAGGAAACATATTAAAATCTGATGCATGGTTAGAGCCCATGACACTGGAAATGCCAGATGATCCCCGGGTCATGAATTTCATTTATGAGTTTGAGGAAAAAACGGGCGTGACCAATCGACGAAAAAAAGCGTATCTGCAAGGGGAGTAATGGAACAATTAATCGAATTGCTTAAATCGAATCCGATCTATATGGGAATTGCCGTGGTGATCGCACTGGTGATTCTCTTTGGTTTTGTAAAGAAAATGTTCAAAATGGTGCTGGTTCTGGCCGCCCTGCTTATAGTGTATATCGGTTACCTCATGTTTACAGGAAAAGAAGTGAGCGTGGATGCACTTCAGAAAGATTTGCAAAAAGCCACAGGAAAGATCACGGAAAAGGTAGGTGAGGCTACCGAAAGCGCCGTAAACGAAACCGTCAAAAAAGCGCTGAACAAATAGTTAAATAACGTTTCTTAGTCTGCCCGTTAAAATCTTTAACAGACTTTTCATGATATTTGGATGCTGCTGCATCAGCTCACTAAAACTGTCCTGAGAGATTTGTAATATTATCCCATCCGATGCTGCTGTAGCATCCGCCGACCTGGGCTCTTCATCCAGTAATGCCATTTCTCCAAGGCAATCCCATTTTGACAACGTTGCAATGACTTTTTCACCTTTGTGAATCCGGATATCTCCCTCGACAATGACAAACATGGAATCCCCAGAATCTCCTTCCTTGAACAGAACAGAATCTGCTTCTGTCTGAACTTCCTCAGAAATCTGGGCAATGGCTGAAATCACTTCTGCCGGTATATCCTTGAATAGCGGCACCGATTTCAACATAATGGTTTTCTCAAGCGTTGTAAACATGATTTTTGAAGGCGGGAAGTTACGCAAACTGTCCGGCAGATTTCCAATCCATCGATAGTTATCTGCATCAACCCGGTGAAGTAGCTCAGCATGAAGATGAGAAACTGGGACACTGTCCCATCGAACAGGTCCCTTATAACTGTGTGTGCTATTCAATAGAAATTCAAGTGCTATAGCTGATTTCCATTGGGATTCACTATAAAGGAAATCTTCCATGTAGAAATATATATTTTTTGAAATAGATCGAAACAGTTTTTTCCCTGTCCGAACCCTTTCCTGAAGTGATCGATGTTCGATTAGGGGTGTAACGATCTCCCTTTCTTCCCTTGAGAAAATGGTTTCCATGAGATCCAACCCATAGGATACCTGCGCCGGATCATTTGATTTCAAGGATTTTATACACTGATTGATGGGGACACCTGGACTATCCATAGCACCCAGTTTTATAAGGACCGGCATAATGGATGTTGCATCAGCATCCAGAGTGTCAATCAGGAGAGTCGTATGGTTATAATTCCTTAAAAGGTACCTGAATTGGTGAAGCGAATAGTCTTTTTTTGCAAGAAATCGGATAGACGACTGCACATGTTTCAGTGTGGGTTTGGATAATCGAGTGGATTCAGCCATGGTTAGCAACGCATCAGCTGCTGATTCATAAGTATCAATCCGTGACGGATTAAAAAATGATAATAGAAGTTGTTGGCTCCTGGGTGATGGAATGTTAGACAACGTGGAAATCATCCCATTTTTCATGGTCGTAGTCAAGTTAGGTTCTTCTGACATTTTCTGAATCGATGCCAGAATGAGATCATCCTTGAACCCTTCCAGTGAATTACGAGCAATACCACTCGTTTTGGGTGATCCCAGATTCTCGATGATAAATGGCAGGTAATCGTCCTGTGGTGATTGCGTAGCCAGACTCATGGCGGCTATTCGAATCATGGATGTATCGTGCTGAAGAAACTGAATCAAACGTTCATCTGATAGGATACTCTCATCCAAAATGGCATTATTGAGCCCCCTGGCAATGATATATGGGTCCTCATCAGAGATAGCATTCTGGATAATGGAGGAGGCCTGCTCACTTGACTCAGTTCCTATACGAATAAGGGATCCGGCGGCTGAAATCCTCACTTCACTGGATTCATGATTCAACAACTGGGTGAGGGCAGAGATGGCTTGCTCACATTTACGTTTCCCACAAATAGGAATGGCATCCAGAAACGGTTCTTTTACCAGTTCCACAATCACATCATCGTCAAACAGATCCCCGGCGTATTGAAGGATGGCTTTTCTCACGGGATTGGAGCCAGTAACCATAAGTGATTCAAGTGTCTCTTTCCAGTGCTTTGGTGGCAGGGATTGGATAAGCTCAAGGATGAACAATTGTTCATACACATCACCGGTCTTCAGGCTGGAATCAATAGTGTCTACCATAGCATGGTTGATGGACCCAATTTGGAGATCATCAAAATTCAATCGCCGGGCTGCAAGTGCTTCATTTAATGTCTGGATATACCCTTTACGAATATAAAAGGCTGATCCCACCCAGAGAATTGAAGCGACGATCCCAATGATTGTTATCACCGCAATGGAAGCAGCCTTAATGATAAAGAAAGTTGCAAGACCGGTAAGACCATCCACGGTGGTTCTCAATGTGCCATCAATAAAGGGCTTACCGAACTGTTTACGCCATTTTTTTACTGGTATCCACAATAACTGAATGGTGGGTTGATGCAGGGTAAATGTAAATGTTTGTTCAGCAAATCTACCCATAAATGCTGAACTTAATGCAGGCTGGTAGAGAAAAAATGAAAAACCAATTATAAGAGAAAATGGTAGTATGAGCAGACCAGCCAGAATGCCAAGTATGGACAATAATCTTCCAGTAATAAACATCTGCATCACCAGGGATGCAGCACCGGTAATAGCATAGAATTTTCCGAAGAATATAGCCAACGCATCAGCATTAGTCAGTGTAGATCCGGCGAAATACTTAAACTGGAAATCAACGATAGTGGTTGCAATACCAATCATAACAGTCATGAACGCCACGGATTTCAGATAGGGAGTAAACAGGGATTCCTTTTGGACTGATGCCAGTTTTTCCACATCAGGTTTGATATCTTTCCTGCGAGGAATCTTTTTTATGGAACGCGTTAACCCTATTGCAATGAGAATAAAAAGTATGGTGAGGTACAGGATGGATTCAGAACCATATTCTGATATAAATGGCTGGAGCCACAATCCAATAATGATAAATGAGAGAGACCCTCCAGCGGCCAGAAGACCATACAGTCTTTTTGCCTGACGACTTGAGAAAAGTTCTCCGGCAAAACCCCATATCTGAAATGAGAGAATGGTCGCAACCACTTCCATCCACACGTAAAGAACAGGAATTAACCAATGGGTAAGAAACAGTTGAATGGCCATCAATGTTACTGCAGCAATACTGCCTGTGATGGCGATGGTGAAAAAGGGTCCCCGGGCTTTCAGGAGTCTTGAATACAATGGGACAAACAGACCGACAGCAATGGCAGTTGCCACAAACATTAGCGGGAGCAGGGATACATCAAATTGATTAAGAAAAAACGTATCCCTCGCTGTTTTCCCTGTGATAGTGGCAGAAATAACAGAAAAGGAAAGGGCAAGGACAAGAAAGACGGGTTTCCCTTCACCCGGCCTTACCTGGATGATGCGTCTCAGGAATGACATCTGGCTATTTCAATCTCGGACTATACAGGGAAATTTTCCAATGCAGTACCAAATGCAGCGATGATGAACACAATTGTAATAACAAATATGAAGAGCATAATAAAGAACCCTACACTTAAGGTAAAATAGAGTCGTAACTGGTCCATTCCTGTCAGGAGATATTCACCATGGTTTAATTCTACACTCTGTCTGACATGGGCTGATGCGGATGTCAATCTGGTCCCCAGGTAGATAAAAAAGAGGGTAAACCCCAGTATGGGGAATAACATGAGCATGTTGCCCTTGTAGGTGATCATTGAAATGAGGTTTATAACACCCCAGATTATGGTCAGTATGCCGAAAATATTGATCCATCGCGCAAATGTATTAAACCGTTGACGAACCTGGTTCGTGAGTGGAATCTCCATTACGTCTGGTTTATCCATGGTTTCTTCCTGTGTCATTGATTCACTCATTTTAATAGTCTCTTATAATAGGTTGCTGGCTAATTCAGCCAATGGGGATCGTTCGCCTTTTTGCAGTGTGATGTGAGCATACACATCCTGTCCCATCATTCGATGGATGAGGTATGAAAGTCCATTTGACAGGCTGTCCAGATAGGGTTGATCAATTTGTTCAATGTCCCCGGTAAATATGATTTTTGTTCCTTCTCCAGCACGTGTGATGATGGTCTTGATTTCATGCGGTGTCAGGTTTTGTGCTTCATCAACGATAAAGTAAGCTTTTTGGAAGCTACGCCCACGAATATATGCCAACGGAGTTATGATCAATTTTTCAGATTCCACCATTTCATTGATCTTTTGAAATCTATCATCGTTTTCGCGGAACTGATGCTTGATAACATTCAGGTTATCGAATAACGGTTGCATATAAGGATCGATTTTGGATTTGATGTCACCGGGCAGGAATCCAATATCCCTATTACTCAATGGTACAATGGGCCTTGCCAGATATATCTGCCGGTAGTCTGATCTGCTTTCAAGTGCTCCTGCCAGCGCCAGGAGTGTTTTTCCCGTGCCGGCCTTCCCGGAAATGGTAACAAGAGGGATTCTTGGGTTTGTCAATGCCTTCAACGCAAAGGATTGTTCTGCATTTCGTGGTGTAATTCCATAGGCTGGTGATTTGTCTGTGCGGACATAATACCTGTCAAATGGGTCATAAGTTGCCAGGACAGATTTTTGTCCACTTTTCAGGATAAAGTTTTCATGAGGATTGGGATCTTCAATGATATCTACCGTATCCGCTTCAACCTGGTAAGGCTCTGTGTGCAATGAATCAATCACATTGTCTGGAACCCCCTCCATTAGGCGAATCCCACGGTAGATTTTTTCCATGCTCTCTACTTTGTCTGTGGTATAATCTTGGGCAAGGATTCCGACGGATTTTGCTTTCATCCGGAGATTCGTATCCTTGGAAACAAGAATAACTACGTCTTCACTGTCATACTGTTGGGACAGGTATAATGCACAGGATAAAATCCGATGATCAGGTGTATCCTTCTGGAAAACGTTGCTAATCTCCTCTTCAATTTCTCCATGGACTTCCACGCGCAATGATCCTCGACCATCGCCCAGAGGAACACCTTCATCAGAAAGAATATCCCCAGTTACCGCATCCATCTGGCGGAGAAATTCTCGAGCATGGAAGTTAACCATTTCATTCCCCCGCTTGAAATTATCAAGCTCTTCCAACACGGTAATGGGGACAACAATATTGTTTTCCTCAAATTGATTCAAGCAGGAAGAATCATGGAGAATAACATTGGTATCAAGGACAAATAATTTTGGTTTATTAGGTGGTGCCACTTGGCGCTCCGAAGTTGGTTGAAAGTTTACCCATGGATGATTTGAATGAATTTACCGGATGCCTCAATGCATGACAAGCCTTTGAACGATGAATGAATCATCCTAATTGCCATTTTTGCCATTGAATGCATCTACATGCTTTCGAATAGTAGAAATATGCTGAGGAGTGGTACCACAACACCCGCCAACCATGGACACACCCGTATTCAGCAATGCCTCCATATTTACGCTGAAGAAATCCGGAGTCTCAGGGTAGGTAACTTGTGTACCGTCCACTACGGGTGCTCCCGCATTCGCCTGTATGAGTACAGGGAGTGTCGAAGTGGAAGTGAATGTGGTTGCAATGTCAACCATTTCAATAATTCCATTTCCACAATTGGACCCAATGAGATCAATGCCCAGATCCTGTAGAGTCATAATCGCTTCATAGATAGAAACCCCCATCATGGTCATATTTCCATTTGGAGTATGATTGAACACCATGGATGCAGCAATGGGTACGGTTTTATCCAGGGATCGGCATGCGTTTATGGCCATCGTGATTTCCTGAATATCAGTAAATGTTTCGATGGTGAACATATCCACACCACCATCAATCAATCCTTTTGCCTGAATCTCAAATCCTTGCTGAACATCAACAGGGTCAGCATCTCCCAGAGGAAATAGCATTTTTCCAGTAGGTCCAATAGAACCGGAGACCAGTACATCATTGTCTATTTCGCTTAAAATCTTCGCTGCCTGTCGATTGAGTTCATACGCGATAATATCAAGGTTATATTCAGACAGTTTTAGTGGTGAACAGCCGAATGTGTTGGTATGGATTATATCACTCCCTGCATGAATGTATTCCATAGCGATTTCCTGAATAATCTCTGGATGGTCACTGTTTAATTTTTCAGGGCATGTTTCCGATGAAAAGCCACGTTGAAAAAGCGCCGTACCCATTGCGCCATCGCTAACAAGGATATTTCCGGAATGAAGTAATTTTGGCAATGTCATCTTGAATTCAACCCTCTCATACGGGGGATACAATTGTGATCCCTGCAATATTCACAAAAATCATACCCTGGTTTAAACAGGTGGATGTCATCATCACCTGTAACCAGAACACCGGAAACAGATTTGGTTGGCTGCATCATGCCCTCTTCATTTAATGTGAGACCAATGACGTCAGGTTGAAGAGCATTAAATAGAGCAAATTGTCCACTGATATTCCAACCGCAATACCCTGGACTGTAAGCGAGAGTTTTTTTACGGTTTTCAGATAATTCTTTTTCCAGTAACGATGTAATCTTGTCTGTTGCAAGGGAAGCCAGCGTATTTAATGTGTATGCAGAGATGTAGTCACCGGAGTCAAAGGAGGATGTGATCATATCTGGAAGGTCTGGTCCCAGCGTTCCACCAAACAGGTTCAACTGCTCTGCATTCGGAAAAATATTGCTCAATGGCAGGTTCTCGGCGTTTTGTCCTTTACCTGAAAACACTTTTGAAAATGCAACAACATCTATGGGTTTCATTAGCGCAACAGGGGCAGCGTGGGTGATTAGTGCCTCAGTCGCCTGTTGAATTGACTCCTGAAAACTTGAATCATCGTAAACGTTTTGGGTGGTGTTATACAGGGAAGCATTTATCTCAACTTGCGAAGGGAGTAATGCTTTCGTATCAAATGTAATTGGTGTATTTAGTCCTGTATCCAAGTGTATTTTATTGGAAATGAAATTGGGTAACTTAATCCATAAGAATCTAACGTTATTGACACCAAAGATGTAACAGCAGGACAAAGATGTTTCAGGAAAACTTATTTAAAGGTAAAACAATCATTATTACCGGTGGTGGCACCGGTCTTGGCAAATCCATGGCGACACGATTATCAGAATTGGGGGCCAACATAGTTATTACCAGTCGGAGGTTGGAAGTTCTTGAAGAAACCAGCGAGGATATACAGGGAAAAACAGGTAACAGTGTGCTACCGATAAAATGCGACATACGCAGACCGGGTGACATAGATATTCTGATTGAGGAAGCGACGGATTCATTTCCAATCATCAATGGGCTTGTTAATAATGCTGCTGGAAATTTTATCTCACCAACTGAAGATCTTACGCCAGGAGGATTTAAGGTAATTGTGGATATTGTACTAAATGGCACGTTTAATATGACACAGGCTGTCGGGAAACATTTTCGCCAGAACAATGGTGGTACTATTTTGAATATTGTTACCACTTATGCATGGACAGGGAGCGGGTATGTAGTTCCATCAGCCGCAGCTAAAGCCGGTGTGCTCGCCCTGACGCGATCACTGGCAGTTGAATGGGCAAAATATGGCATCAGGTCCAATGCCATCGCTCCGGGACCATTTCCAACAGAGGGAGCCTGGAGTCGACTGGTTCCGCCTGGTCTGGGAATTGAAAAAACCATGAAACACAGAATTCCATTGAAGCGGTTTGGTGAGCATCGGGAGCTGGCAAATCTGGTAGCATACATGATGAGTGATGAAGCAGGCTATATCAACGGCGAAGTGGTCACTATTGATGGAGGTGAATGGCTAAAAGGTGCAGGCGAATTCAATGACCTGGAAAAAATTCCTCGTGTGGCATGGAAAGGTCTCAAGGCCATCCGAAAAGGGAAGAAAAAAGACTGAATTTCCTGGCCCATCTTCTCCTGACAAAATCGTCTGAAAGCCTCATGGTTGGCAGCTTTCTGGGTGACTTTGTAAAAGGACCTATTAACGGAGACTTCCCACCGGGAATCACAGCAGGCATTCAGCACCATCGATTGGTGGATGCCACAACAGATTCGCATCCCGATCATCAATATTTGCGCACATTATTCAGCCCTTATCGACGACGTTATGCAGGCGTGATTCTGGATATTGCTTATGATCATATCCTATCAGAAACCTGGTCACAATTCTCAGACGAAAACATGGATTCATTTATAAACAGGAGTTATGAGATTTTAGAAAACCACGCCCATGCGTTTCCAGATAGAGCAAAGCGGTTTCTATTCTATATGCTCAGGGAGGATGCTCTTAGACAATATGGATCAATGGATGGTGTGCGAATTACACTAAACAGGATGGCAAACAGGGGACGTTACCATCCCCCGTTATATGACTCCCATGAAGAAATCCTGGAACTTAAAACAGAAATCAAGGAGCGTCTGTTTACGCTCCTGCCTGACTTAAAAAGCCTGAATACACCTACAGGTTAAACAGGTAGTTGAATTTGATAAGGAATATGTCATTGGCTGGAATGTCCATGACGTTCTGCATATCGCGAAATGCAGAAAAATCCCCATTTGTGATATAATCAGACATCCCTCTAGACCAGACAAAATACAGGATTGAACCCGGAGTATATTCCCACCGAAGGACCAGATTGGAATTAAATGCCTTGTAATTGAAGTCATTGTTACCAATATAATAGTTCGTAATACCATTATTATCACTATCAATTTCCCAGACCTCATTATCCTCATCATAGACCATCTGATCTTCCGAGAAACTGTCAACTCGATCGTCGAAATCACTGGTTTCACGGTCAATGAGGTTCTTAAAGGAATAATACCGACCTGCGGTAACAAATGGGGATCCAAAAAATTGAAGTGTCAAATCAGGCGATATGGTATAGTCGATCCTAAGGGTTGTGGTAACGGTATTCTGGTCCAGTGTGGCCAGGATATAATCATAATCGCCAGTTTCCTGATTCTTTGTTGGTTCATAACCGTACCAGGATACCCAAGTATCATGCATCTGTTCAATATTCCCTGCAATAACCATGGACAGGTAATCTGTTACCTGCCACTCAAGATCAGAGAATACACCTGTCCAGTATGTACCGGATGTGTTGTATCCTGCCCAGCCATTGAATGCAACATTGATTTTCTTACGATTATCATTTCCAGCAAACACCCACAGATTGACCCGGGGGTCATTCTTGACTTTAGGTCCTCCCCATAGGACAGTTCGATGATAGGTTTCACCTTCAACATTTACTCCTGCTCCCAATCGCAGGTAGTTCATGAGCGTGGCATTAACATTGATGTTTCCTCCCAGGGATAGGCGTTCACCACCAAATGTTTCACCATGCCAGATATTATGATTTATATTATACCTTCGGATTATTTTACCCGGGTCATTTTCACGTAAACTGGCCCAGATAAAACGCACTTTGCTATCCACATCTCTGTGGAAACCCAGATCATTGGCTTCGAACCCTGGTGAATAAGTCCATTCTCCAATTCCCCATCGCAAATCACCTCGATTCCGAAAGATGGCAAACATGTGAGAATAACCTGACAGTCGCGTCCGTGTAGGATCATAGCTTAAGTGTTTTGCATCAGGTCTCTGAAAATAGTGTCTGGAGGACAATTGTGTATTCTGAATCGCAGTTGTATCGCCTTCAACGCTGGTGCCGGAAAACGTACCGAGAATCATGTATTCATCGTCCATGAAAAGGTGACTGAAATCTATCCCACTTGAATAGGCACTTTTATGAAGCCAGTTCAAGTGATCATCTTCGATGTTTCTATGTGTGCTGGTAAAAATACCACCGATAGTTGTTTTCCCGGACCGATAATCCTTTTGGAGCCGTGTTACAGTATAATTTGTCAGGGGTTCAACAGTGTATTCATCCTCAGACCCATCCGTGTATTGTATAGAAGCCTGTTCCTTTGCAGTGACTGCTTCAAGCACACCAATGGATACGCCACTGGAAGTTTTACCACTTAATTTTGCTGCAGCAAGAATGTTGGTTGCAGTAGGATTTGTGGCGTAGTAAGAGGAGTCATCACCGCTAAAATAATCGTGAGGTGATCTCCCGATACGACGTGTATAGAACAATGTATTGGATCCTTCATTTCCATCTCCTAATCCCAGGTTGAAATTGAAGATATTTCCACCTTCCATGAAGAAGGGTCTTCTCTCTGAGAAATAGGATTCAAATCCGCTTATATTTAATTCTGCCGGATCAGCCTCAACCTGTCCGAAATCAGGGTTAATGGATAAATCCAGTGTCAAATTATTTGTGACACCATATTTGATATCCGCACCGGCATTTGATAGCAAGTTATACTTTTCTGGATGGACCGGGTTAACATAATCCTCATCATGGTCATAGGACCCTGTTACATAGGGAGAGATTTGCAATCGATCCTGTTTGGGAATATTGTTTAAACCGTTTAAATCACCGTAATGACGTACCCATCCAGATTCATCCTTGGACCAGTAGGTCCAGTAATTGTCTTCATTGGTTTCAGCAATATATCTGTTTATCTGCAATCCCCAGATTTGCTCATTCCTCTCGTCAAATCGTAATTCTCTCAGAGGTATTTTAAACTCGGCTGACCAACTGTCATGATTGATGGATGCCTTTCCTTCCCAGATAGCATCCCAGTTATTGTCCTCGTTTTCATCATCAAATCTTCGTAGATCCCGTTTTACGCCAGACGGGTTCAATCCAAATTCAAATGCGGTTCGATTGTCATTGTAACTATCGATGGAAACAAAAAGCCAGTCACTGGGGGTGACATCATCTCTTCTACTAAGAATATTTCTTATGGAACCAACATCGCTGGCATATGCCATGATACCCACATATAGAAAATCGTCATCATACATGATGGAAAAACCGGTTTTTTCTGTGGCAGGTTCACCTTCATTGGGGTCTCGTTGGATAAAACCGGGAAACACCATGTATTGAGACCAAACTGACTCTGATAAGACACCATCTATTCGTATCTGGTCTTCATGGAGTCTTGTAGCTGTAGCTTCACGCATTTCCACAACGGATGCAGGAAGAAAGTGAAATATAACCAGCGAAATGAGTACTAATTTTTTCATGCTAAGTCCTGTGCAGTTAAAAAAGACTGCTCTACGACCAGCAATCAATTGGATGGTTGTCTATCTATTTTTCGAAAATTCCAATCGGTTCGAACAATGAAAAGAATGTCTATTTACATGTCGAACCAGTAGGAAAATTTCAATGCAAACAGGTTTTCTGGTGTCAGGGATGAAAGATCAGACCAGCCATCCTCAAGTCCAAGATTTCCTGATGTGAGGTACTCGTTTGAATTACGTGTCCAAACAAAGTACAGTGTGGATCCCGGACGAAATTCCCAACGGAGAACCGTGTTGGCGATGAATGATGAATACCTGTACTGAGTATCCACCTCG
Source organism: uncultured bacterium (assembly GCA_964344305.1). GTDB lineage: Bacteria > Fidelibacterota > Marinisomatia > Marinisomatales > JABMOV01 > JABMOV01. The sequence goes on from CAYFMT010000004.1 coordinate 51,991, forward strand.
TGATTGCCTTCATTCCCGATATAGTATTCACCTGTATTGTCATCATACAGGATTCGTTCACCTGTGTCATCATAGTGAATAAAGTCGAATGTACGTGGCTTTTCGAATTCCTTGTAATCTGAATAATAACCATTGGTGATATATGGTTGTATGTAGGTCTGGATGGACAATTTCGGGTTCAGTGTGAGGTCCATCCTCACACTTGCGGAAAGACGTTTATTATCCAGTTGGGCCACTATATACCTTTTCCCATACATATCGACTTTTGTGGAATCATCTATTTCCATCACGTATTGTGCAGGGTTCACTCCCCATGAATATTCTGGCTCAACCGTTATGGAAAAACGGGTCCCAATTTTCATGTGTGTCCAGAATTCTATTTCTTCCGAATGCATACCAACCGGGCTGTCACCCATGTTATAACCTCCGCCATATGATACATTTTTTCTATAATCGGATCCGAAGTTTATATCAAAGAAATATCCATCAGGAGATATTACAAGGGGTCCGCCCCGCAAGTGAGTATCGCTTAATGTGTTGGGACCCCATCCACTGAAAAAATGGAGTCGCCAGTAGTTCAAGAATTGCCCACCACCGAAGAAGAAATACATATCATTGATTTTTTCACCATCGAAATTATGATTTGAAGAAGATGCAGCGTGGAGATTAGCGTTACGGAAAATTTTTCCAGGATCGCGCCAGTTGTAACCAAATACGATTGTTTTATTTAATCGATCCGTTCGAAAAGTTAATCCTAGATCATTTGAATTGAAGGATGGCTCAAGATACCCAAGTGAGGCGTTCAGAGTCACATTTCCATTTTCCTTATTAAGGAAAAACCGTGCTGCATTACCGGTTAATTTGGTGAGACTTGTATCCACTTCAACGTGTGGGGCATCTGGTTTCTGAAAATAATGCTGAGGGTAGTATTGGAGGTCTCTCATAAACGATTTGGATCCATGAACCTCTGATCGTCCTATCCAGCCGGAAACGGCCCAGTCTCTCTCTTTCCCGATAAATGTCCAGGCATCAATACCGTAAGCTGTTGAATAGTCCGCCAGGATATCGGTTAAATAATTGGCGTCAAAATTCCTGTCCACCCTTGTGTAGATAAACCCAATACCATGCCGACCATCATCGAATTCCTTCAGGGATCTCGCCACATTGAATAGCGTGGCTGGTTCCACTTCATATTCAAAACGGATGCTGTCCTCATCCACAGTGGCAAATTCTCGCTGTGTGATGGCGGAAAAAGCACCCACTGATAAATCGTTACCTACTTTACCACTCAATTTAGCAGCGCTTAAAATGGACGTATTTGCAGGTGATTTGATCCAACCGCCGGAATCAACCCATCCATGAGGGGGTCTTCCAACACGTCTGCTGTAGAAAAAATCCGGTTCGGAAAAATTAAATCCCCAACGACTGCTGGGGCCACCTGATCCAAATGAAAAAATAGAAGAACCTTCCACAAAAAATGGACGTTTCTCCCCATAAATGGTCTCAAAATCCGACAGGTTCAAAGTGGCAGGATCCGATTCCACCTGTCCAAAATCCGGATTGACAGTCGCATCAATAGTGAAGCTGCTGCCCAATCCAATTTTAATGTCTCCTCCAGTGCGACCAAAGGAATCCAGCACGTAATAAAATGGATTTCCAGATTCACTGGTTACCAATCGCGTACCTGCGGTTGCATAAGGAATGAATTCCAGTCTACGAGGAGGTTGAATATTTTCAATGCCTTTTAGTGTGGCGAATTTGGATACAAATCCAGATTCATCCCGTGCGAAATAGGAATATAGACTGTGTTCACTTCTTCTCTGGATTTCTCGACCCACTTCAAATCCCCATGTATACACATCCTGCTTTGGAAATCGAATTTGCGAGAATGGAATACGCATTTCCGCTGTCCATCCATACTGGTCCACTTTCGTTTTGCCATCCCAAATCCCATCCCATGTATCATCGAACCAGCTGTCATTGGAAATGGTACCATCAGCAACCGTGCCGACAGGATTAATGACAAAGAAGAATGCTGAGCGGTTATCATTGTAGGCATCGATGGCAATCTGAAATTCATCAGAATTTCCCAAATTATCCCTTCGACCCATCCGACCAACTATTGAGTCAGGTTGGGAATCCCAACACCGTGCACCTACGTAGATTGCCTTGTCATCGTACCCTACCCAGAATTCGGTCCTTTCAGATGCCGGTTTACCATTATCAGGGTCTGATTGAATGAAATTTGTGTACTTCTGTGTTTGGTACAGGGATTCTTCCAATAACCCGTCGATGTGAATAGGTGAAGATAAGCGTACAGCATTGATGACCCTGTTTCTGTAGTCGTCAGGATTGATTTCCTGTGGATATAATGCGGGGAAAAGGAGAAGAGATGCGATGAAGTAAGTATTGTATTTCATTGTTTAGTCACCATGATGTTAATTAAACAGGCCTGTAATTAGGTTTCCAAATAGCAAATAAAGTATAGCTGTATAAAGAATGGCCAGGCCCAAAAATGGAAAGGGGGTTATGCGAAAAACATGTGCATAGGGATTTTCATCGTGAAGTCGCTTGTACATTTGCCTGACCCATTGAAGCGTGAACCAAGTTAATGTACACGCGATGATGAAAAAACCTCCAAGGATGGCGTGATCAAGGCCTGTAAGCGAATTTAACCACTGACCGGCTTTCATAACCATTCTCCAAGGTAGGCTGCACCATAGACACCGGCTGAATCCCCCAGTTTATTGTGTAGAATCGGTGTTGAAGGATGATCACTGAAAATAAATCGATGAACAGTATCCTGACCGTCTGTATACAAAAACGGGATATTGGATACACCACCTCCAAGAACAATGACATCTGGATCAAGTATGTTCACAACATTCGACAGAGCACGTCCAAAAGAGGTAAGGAAATCCTGTTTCCATGTGTCAAATGCGGGGTGAACTGTGTGAGTCAAAATGTCTTCCAGGTTTATATCCATTCCTGTTCGTGACTTCCATTCTCGCTCCAGAGCGGGACCGGAAATTGCTGTTTCGACACATCCTGGGTGACCACAATAACAGGTAGGGCCATCAGTTCGTATCTTGTGATGACCCCACTCACCGGCAATTTTGGAAGCTCCCTGAACCAGGTTTCTCATCCTGACAATACCGCCTCCAACACCTGTGCCCATGATAACACCAAAAACGGTATTGAATCCTTTACCTGCTCCCTGGATGGATTCAGCCAAAGTGAAGCAGTTTGCATCATTATCCATATGAACAGTTGTTCCAAGAGATGACTCAAGGTCTGTTTTAACAGGTTTACCATTTAAACAGACTGTATTGGAATTTCGTAAAAGTCCTGTTACAGAAGAAATGGAACCGGGCGTACAAACACCCACGGTTACATCATCGTTGGATTTTTCTTTGATAGACTCGATAAGTGTAACAATTTTTTGAACGATAGATTCGTATCCCTGTTGACTTTCGGTTCTAATGCGTTCTCGATGAATGACATCTCCATTGGACTGAATCAGGATACCTTCAATCTTAGTTCCCCCAAGGTCTATGCCTATTCGATTCATGTTCCTTGCTTAATAAGCTCACGAAATTCCGAAAGGATCATGGCTGTGGCGCCCCACACAGGCGTATTGTTAAACATAAAAAATGGTACATGCACCTTGTATCCTCTTATAGTCCAGATATCTTCATTCCTGGATTCATCATTCAAAAGATCCCCAAGTGAGATGGAAAACACATCCTCAACTTCACCTGCATGCGGAACTATACTTGGTTCCTCATTCATCCATCCCACAAACGGCTGAATTTCAAACCCGCTGATTTTCACATGGAGTGGTGAAAGTGAACCGAAAACGTGAATGTCATCAGGATTGATTCCTAATTCCTCCCAGGTTTCCCTTAGCGCTGTTTCTGTCAGCGTTTCATTGCTTTCCTTGACACCACCCGGAAGGGAAATTTGTCCTTTGTGATGCTCAACCTCCATGGTTCGTTTTGTAAGAATAAATCGAATCTCATCCTGAGTGGGGTATAAAAGAATCAACACAGCTGACGGAATCTTCTTATCACTTTCTATACCCAAAGGTACGGAATCAACCGGTTTTGCCAGCATAAATTGGTGAGCGTCCGACCCCGGGAGATCAAATTCAAACAAGTTCACAAGTTTTTCTGGAACGTTATTAGGTTTTTGCATAACCAGAAATCTATCGCTTTTTTTTTAAATCTACCCCATGTTTACACCCTTTTATGGACATAAAACACATCATTTGGGATTGGAACGGCACATTGCTTGACGATGTCTGGCTTGGTGTGGATGCTATTAACACCGTATTAAAAAAATACGGATTGTCATCACTTTCAGTGGATCGTTACCTTGAAATATTTACGTTTCCTGTCATTGATTATTACCGATTGCTGGGTTTTGATTTTTCTAAAAATCCATTTGAAGTCGTTGGGACAGAATTCATTGAGGAATATACGCGAAGACAGCTGGAGCCATCCCTCCATGATGATGCACATAAAACAATGGATAGGATTCACAGAGCGGGGATTACCCAATCCCTGCTTACTGCTGCAACCCAACACATGGTAGATACGCTGGTGGATCACCATGGCATTCATGATCGCTTTATTCGAGTAATAGGTCAGGATAATCATTATGCTTATGGTAAAGAGGAAGCGGGTCGAAAATGGATTGATTCGCTGCATGTTGGACCGCATGAAGTTTGTTTCATAGGAGACACGATTCATGATTATGATGTGGCAAAATCCATGGGGGCTGATTGTATATTAATTTCCAGAGGTCACACAAGCCATTCACGATTGTGTGACACGGGAGCACCCGTATTCAGGAGTTTAAAGGATTTTACAGACTCATTATTAGGAAAGGAGGAAGAATGACTGAATCAGAGAGGATCATTTCGAGGATAAGACAGCACCGCGATGAAATTGATTCCATAGATGAACAGCTTCTTTCCTTATTGGTAAAACGGATGGATATTGCCGTTGAGGTTGGACATTTAAAACAGGAAGTCAAAATGGTTGTTAAAGATCCGGATAGAGAACAGGAAATTATTGATCGTCTTGCAACACTGACCAACAATCCACTCACCCGCACACATATCCGAAAAATTTTCAAAGAGATTTTCAGGGCATCCAGGGATGTTCAATAGAGTATCATCCCTGCATTTAGTTTTTGAATCCGCAGAGATATGCCTCTAACTTTACGATAATGCTGAACACATTCTACTTTTATTACTTTGCAAAGACCCGGGGCAATACCTGAGAATTGGTAAAGTTTATTTTCAAGTAGAGCCCCAGAAACGGGGCTTTTTTTTTACACAAAATATTTGGTAAGGGAAATGAGATGGAAAAAATAGGAATTCAAGGCGCGAAGGGCAGCTTTTCAGAGGAAGCTGCGAAACTTTTCGCAAAGAACCATGGGGTAGAACCACATCAGATTATCTACCTGATCTCATCAGAAAATGTGTTGGAATCAGTGGAAAACGGAGATGTGGGTTATGGGATTTTTGCTATGGAAAATGCACAGGGTGGTGTGGTCATAGAAAGTGTTGAAGCACTGGCACATCACGTCTGTGAAATCGTGGAAATGTTCCATATTCCCGTCATCCAGAATCTGCTTGGGATATCAGGCACACATATTGGTGATATCACGGAGATTCATTCGCACCAACAGGCATTAAGACAATGTAAGGATTATTTAAGTGAACATTTCTGGACACGACCGCTTATTGAGGCAGATGATACCGCAGAGGCAGCACGTCGTCTTGCCGAAGGGAAACTGCCCTCTACTGCAGCTGTCATTGCCAACAAGGCCTGTGCCGATCTGTATGGCCTGGAAGTATTGCAGGAAAGTATCCACGACCTGAAGCACAACCTTACGTTATTTCTAGGTGTGAAGAAGGGAAAGGATCATGAATAGCGTAGGATTGATAGGGTTTGGACGATTTGGGAAGGTCCTGTCCAACATACTCCAAAAAGGATTTCATATCAAAGTTTATGACCCTGTTTCATCCCCTTCCTTTCCCGGTGTTGAATACTGTACATTGAGCGAGGTATTGAGTGAACAAACCCTGTTCATTGCGGTACCTATTCATTCATTTGAAGACGTGATCCAGGACATTGCTCCCCAATTAAAAAGCCATACAACAATCATAGATGTTTGCTCAGTAAAAATATATCCTGTTGGCATGATGGAAAAATATTTACCAGCGAATACAGGGATTATTGCCACGCACCCCATGTTTGGTCCCGATTCATTCATGTCCAATAAACGACTGAAAATGATGATTAACAATACACGGGATAGATACAATCAATTTAATTTCTGGAAGACATTTTTCTCGGATCAGGGAATTGATGTGATAGAAATGGAACCGGATGAACACGATCGCCTTGCAGCTCAGACTCAGGGTGTCACGCATTTCCTTGGTCGAATGCTAAAAGAGTTCGGAATCAAAAAAACATCCATTGATACCCAGGGATTTCGTGACCTGCTGGATCTGGTTGATCAAACCTGCAATGACAGCTGGGAGCTTTACACGGATTTACAATGTTACAACCCTTACACTAATGAAATGATCGTTAAGTTGAAAACTGCCACAGAAACACTGGATAACCGGCTAAAGGAGACGGATTTTGTCCACCTGGCATCCAAATAGCTGGCGTCAGAAACAGGTGCATCAGTTACCGGATTATCCGGATAAAAAACACTTGAATGAAGTGGAACAAACACTGGAGAATTTTCCTCCACTTGTCTTTGCAGGTGAGGTCCGCTCCCTGAAACGATCTCTGGGGAAGGTAGCTGAAGGGAATGGCTTTCTTCTTCAGGGTGGTGACTGTGCCGAGAGTTTCACCGAATTTCATGCAGACAATATTCGCGATACATTTCGGGTCATTTTACAAATGGCAGTTATTCTGACTGCCGGAGCCAATCTTCCTGTTGTAAAACTTGGACGTATGGCGGGACAATTTGCCAAACCTCGATCACGACCCACAGAGAATATCGGCGGCACTGAGTTGCCCAGCTACCGCGGGGATATTATCAACGATATTCAATTTGATCAGGATGATAGAATACCGGATCCTGATCGTATGCTTAAGGCTTATTCACAATCAGCATCCACATTAAACCTTCTTCGGGCATTTGCTGATGGAGGTTATGCAGATTTGAGGCATGTCCAGTCCTGGAACATGGGTTTTGTGAAAAGTGGTATTCAGGGAAAACGGTATCGTCATTTGGCGGATCAGATCCAGCAAAGTCTGAATTTCATGGAATCACTCGGCATTACGTCTCAAAATACACCCCAATTGCGTCAGGTCCAGTTTTTCACAAGTCATGAGGCATTGCTCCTGCCCTATGAAGAGGCTTTGACGCGAGTAGATTCCACCAGTGGAGATACCTATGATACATCTGCCCATTTTCTCTGGATTGGTGACCGTACTCGCTTTGAAGAAAGTGCGCATGTGGAATTCTGTCGTGGAATACAAAATCCAATCGGTGTGAAATGTGGGCCTTCCATAGAATCGGATGAACTGATTCGATTACTGGATACTCTCAATCCCAGGGATGAGGCAGGGCGTATCACTCTCATCACAAGGTTTGGGCATAAGGAGATTGAAGATTATTTACCGAATCTTATCCGGGCTGTTCGCTCAGAGGGACGAACGGTGATCTGGTCCTGTGATCCCATGCATGGAAATACCATAAAAAGTGTGGATGGTATTAAAACCAGACCATTTGATCACATCCTGGAGGAAGTGAAGAAAAATATCTTGATTCATCGATCAGAGGGATCAAAAGCAGGAGGGATTCACCTGGAAATGACGGGTCAGAACGTAACGGAATGTACCGGTGGACTCGATGATATTTCTGAATCTGATCTCTCCGATCGCTACCACACACATTGTGATCCAAGACTGAATGCCAACCAGGCTATTGAGCTTGCATTTCTCATTGCCGATGAGTTAAAACGGAATGGTCATGCCCATCAGGGGTGAAATACATTTTCCAGGGGACAAATCCATATCGCATCGGGCCCTGATGGTCGGTGCATTAACAAACGGAATTAGTGAAATAAACAACCTATCTACCGGCGCGGATGTGACATCCACACGTAATTGCCTTGAATTATGCGGAGTCACGTTTACTGAGGCAGAAACTATAGTACAGGTGACGGGAAGTGAGTTTCAAGCACCAGAAAAGGACCTTTACTGCGGAAATTCTGGTACCACAGCTCGCCTGCTGACAGGATTGCTTTCAGGAAGAGGAATCCATGCTACACTCACAGGGGATTCATCCCTGTCTTCGAGACCCATGAACCGTATCGTTCAACCACTGCAGTTTATGGGAGCACGTATTCAATCCAGGGATGGAAAATTACCTGTCCGGGTTTATCCGGGATCTGTTCGTGGATTTCAGTACCTCATGCCAGTGCATAGCGCACAGGTAAAATCCGCCATTATCTTTGCTGCAATATATGCACGATTTTCAACCGTCATCCATGAACCGATTCCCACCCGTGATCATACTGAACGATTGCTCAGTTCTCTTGGGGTTGGGATAAACAAATCAAGAGGATCCATTGGGATCAATCCCGTGACCAATCCTCTTCCACCATTTCAGATAACTGTCCCTGGTGATCCGTCAACAGCTGCTTTTTTTGCCACTGCTGCTGCCATTGTCCATGGGTCTGAAATTGTTTTAATGAACATACTAAAAAATAAAACCAGAGTCGGTTTCTATGACGCATTGGAATCCATGGGCGGTGATATAAAGTGGATGGATGAAAAAGAAGAAATGGGTGAACCCATAGCCCATTGTCGGATCAGATCATCCAATTTGAAAGGGATGACCATTAAGGATTCCATTCCATCAATCATAGATGAACTGCCCCTGTTGGCTATCCTTGCAACCCAGGCAGAAGGGAGAACAACTGTCAGAAATGCAAGAGAATTACGATACAAGGAGTCCGATAGAATTCATGGCATTGTATCCAATCTAAAACTGATGGGGGCTAGAGTAGAAGAGTTAGATGATGGCTTTGTAATAGATGGTCCTGTGAAACTTCAGGGATCATCGATAAAATCATTTGGAGATCATCGAATTGCCATGGCATTTTCAATTGCTGGATTAATTTCCGAAGGACCTGTAACATTGGATAACTCAGAATGTGTTCAGATTTCCTTTCCGGAATTCTTCAGCCAATTAGATGGATTAAAAACATGAAAAACTTTGCCGTCGTAGGAAACCCGGTTCAACACAGTTTAAGCCCAAAACTTCATAATGAAATATTCAGGCAGATGAAAATTGAAGGCAATTATGATAAACTTGAAATCAAGGAAAGGAAAATCCCCTCAATTTTAAAGAGTATGAGACATGGAGATTTTCAAGGGTTAAATGTCACTATTCCTTACAAGGAAAAAGTGTTACCATTCCTTGATGAATTATCATCTGATGCAAAAAATATTGGGGCCGTTAATTGTATTACCAATGAGGATGGTAAACTCATTGGTCACAACACTGATTCAATTGGTTTTCTTCATGTCCTGAAGCTGAGACATGTCCCCATTCGACATCACCAATTTGTGGTACTTGGGGCAGGCGGTACAGCTAAAAGTGTTGTCTACGCTCTCCTGCACACTGTCATTGAAAAAATCATTGTGGTTAATCGAACAGCGTCCAGGGCAGAACAACTCATCTCAGAGATGGAGCCATTCAGGAAAAATATGGAATTGCTTTCTGCATCCATTGAGGAAATTGATATTAATCGACCTACTGTGTGGATCAATTGTACATCCGTCGGTATGGGGAATGATGAAGCTAACTCACCCATTCCTGAATCATTGATTAACAGCAACCATTATGTTATTGATTTTGTTTACCATCCCTTAAGAACCCAGTTGATCAAGGACGCAGATAGAAATGACGCTAAGATTATTACGGGTCTTGATATGTTAATAGAGCAGGGATTGGAATCTTTTCGCATCTGGTTTAACCAGGATCCGGGAAAAGACATTCCAAGAAGTCGATTGATATCATCCCTGTTATTGCAGTAATGGAAGCGATATGCAATTGAAAAAAATCAGATACATGACAGCGGGGGAGTCGCACGGAAAGGGACTCCTGGGAATCCTGGAAGGGATACCGGCAGGTCTGGAGGTGTCGGAAGAATATATTGCAAGAGAGTTATCCAGACGTCAAAAAGGTCACGGTCGCGGCGGTCGCATGAAAATTGAAACAGACAGGGCTGAGATTTTTACCGGTGTTCGTTATGGTAAAACACTTGGATCCCCTGTTGGTTTAATCCTTCGGAACATGGATTGGGAGAACTGGACAGATAAAATGTCTGTTGACCAGGTGAACCATCCCGCAGAAAACATAACTCTGCCCAGACCTGGTCACGCTGACCTGGCTGGTGTGATGAAATATGGATTTGACGATATTCGAAATGTTATCGAAAGGTCGTCTGCCCGGGAAACAGCAATGCGTGTGGCCATCGGTGCCATATGTAAACTCTTCCTTAAAGAGGTAGGGATATCCATTTTCAGTAGAGTGATCCAGATCGGTAAGGCAAAGGATACATCTACATTGTCATGGGAAGAATCATTGGATAAACTCACAGAAAAAGCAGATGCTTCACCAGTACGATGCTTGGATTCCACAACTGAAAAAGAAATGATCCTTGGTATTGATGATGCCAGAAAACAGGGTGACTCTCTCGGTGGTGTTTTTGAAGTTATCGCCAAAGGATTACCCTATGGACTGGGCACGTACACCGTTGATGATGGAAAGCTGCAATCCCGTCTTTCTGCAGCATTGATGTCCGTCAATGCATTCAAGGGGATTGAATTTGGTTCAGGGTTCCAGCAGGCAGAGCAATTTGGCAGTGATGTACATGATGAAATTATCGTTGATGGAGAGCGAATAATCCGTCCTACCAATCATGCCGGCGGTATTGAAGGTGGAATGAGCAATGCACAACCCATAACCATGCGTGTTGTAATGAAACCGATCCCAACGCTGGCAAAACCGCTGCGGTCAGTAGACATCCATACGAGGGAAATGAAACCGGCATTTAAAGAAAGAACGGATTCATGCGCTGTACCTGCAGCCTCCATAATCGGTGAACATATGACGGGTATCATACTTGCAGATGCAGTGCTTGAAAAATTTGGTGGTGATTCTTTGACGGAAGTAAAATCACACATGGAAATAAGTGCCAGGTACTAGGAAAGCATTGGTGAATCATCGATAAACCGAAGAACATATTTCTCATTGGTATGATGGGGGCCTGGAAAAGCACAGTAGGCAGGAAACTTGCAAGAGAGACTGGATTGCGATTTCGGGATATGGACCGTGAGATTGAACGGGAAGCAGGGTTGATTGTATCACATATATTTGAAGTCATGTCCGAAGCTGAATTCAGAACCCTTGAAAAACAAACCCTCAATCGTTTGATCAAAAAGCAAAACCAGGTCATTGCTACAGGTGGGGGAGTCGTCCTAAGTGATGACAATCGATTTATTTTAACCACAGAAGGATTTACCATTTATCTAAAAGCTGAACCGGAAACACTGGATAGCCGAATTAAAAATGTTCAAAAACGTCCCATCCTGCAAAAGAGCAGGGATAAGCTGGCCACATTGAAGAAAATCTATGACGAACGAAAAGTATATTATGAAACATCCTGTCATAAAACCATTGAGACGGATGGAATAAGTCCCGAAGAAGTGGTTAAGCAGATTAAGCAGTTTTTACAATAAGAATGCATAGTATTCCTGTCGAACTAGGACACCGTTCCTATCAAATCATTGTACAACCTGGCCTCCTGTCATCTCTGTATGCTTTTCTGGATGAGTGGAATCACGGTCAAACCTGGCTGATGGTAACTCAACCATCCCTGTATGAGCAATTTGGCCGGGACCTGGAAGCCAACCTCACTCATCATGGATACAACGTTCGTTCCCTGACCATCCCTGCAGGAGAATCAGCAAAATCTCTGGAGCAGGTGAAGGAGTTATACCAGCATATGATCCACATGTCCTGCGATCGAAGTACCACAATCCTTGCACTTGGGGGTGGCGTCGTTGGAGATGTGGCAGGTTTTATTGCAGCCACATTTATGCGGGGAACCGACTATATACAAATCCCAACTACCCTTCTATCCATGGTTGATTCTGCTATTGGTGGAAAAACCGGTGTCAACCTTCCAGAAGGTAAAAACCTCGTAGGGGCAATCCACCAGCCCAAACTTGTTGCAGTGGATACTGTGACACTTCAGACCCTTCCAAAAAGAGAATTGATATCCGGTCTGGCAGAGGTATTGAAATACGGTGCCATTGGGGACAGGGATTTCTTCGGAATGGTCAGTGAAAATATTGCATCATTCATCGATCAGGAAAATGATGCATTAATTGAGGATATTATAGCCTTGTCCTGTGAAATTAAGTCCAGAATTGTCTCATCCGATGAACATGAATCTGGTTTGAGGCGAATTCTCAATTTTGGACACACAGTAGGACATGCTTTTGAAACCCTGCTTGGATTTGAAAAATTGCGACATGGTGAAGCAGTTGCGTATGGTATGTTATGTGCGGGATATATCTCTCATGAACGGGGACTCCTGTCACCCACAGATTGGGAACAACTAGAAAAAACAATTAAACAATTACCTTTACCGGAATTTTCCTGTCCGGAAATCAGCGAGTTACTGGCGATCATCCGGCGGGATAAAAAAGTAAGGGCCGGTGTACTTCACTTTGTGCTGCTTGAATCCCTGGGGAATGCTGTCATTGCTGATGATGTCACTGACCAGGAAATCACAGAGGCTGTTCACGCCACAATTCCTGCATGAATATTCTTATTGTCCATGGACCAAACTTGAACCTGCTGGGGGAACGAAACCCAGAGCAATATGGAACCGAGACACTGGCGGAGTTGGAGTACTGGCTTCAATCACAACCTGAAGCAGAAACATGTGTGCTGCGATTCTTTCAATCCAACCACGAAGGCGAGATCATTGATACCCTTCACGGTGCCAGGGATTGGGCAAACGGCATCATTATCAATCCGGGAGCACTAACCCATTATTCCTATGCATTACGCGATGCTATTGAATCAGTAAACATCCCAACCGTTGAGGTTCATCTCAGCGATATTCACAGCCGTGAAGATTTCAGAAAAGTGTCAGTTCTTGTCCCAGTATGCAAAGCACAGGTTTCTGGTTTGGGAAAAAGAAGCTATCTCGAAGGACTGATCAAACTCCAACAGGAATCGAATTCATGAAACTAAATGTACTCAGTATTTTACTTCTTGGATTTTTACTGTTATCCTGTATCCCAAAAGTAGCAGTGAGAGTTGAAAAAATAGAGGAAGCTGGTATTCCATTACCACCAAAGCACGAGCTGCGAGGCATCTGGCTCACGCGTTTCGAGTACACACGTGTGTCGTCGACTTTTGACGCAGATTCTATGAAGCAGTTTATCACTGCCACCATTGAAAATGCAGCAAAAGCAAATTTCAACGCAGTGTTTTTCCAGGTCCGTGGAAATGGGGATGCCTACTATCAATCTGATATTGAGCCCTGGGGTCATTTACTTACAGGTGAACTTGGAAAAAATCCTGATTGGGACCCATTGGAATTCGCCATTGAAAAAGCACATTATTATGGCATGGAACTCCATGCATGGGTGAATACCTTTCCCATTTGGCGAGGAACCGAATTACCATCCGATACGGTACGGCCAATCCCACCAATCCTTCTTTACCCTGAATGGGTTGTTTGCGACTCAAGTGGTACACCCATGCCCCTGTCAGATCATTATGTATCATTTTCACCAGGAATCCCACAGGTACATGACTACCTGATTGGTCTTGTGTCTGATATTGTTTCCCGATACGATGTGGATGGAATTCACTTTGATTATATCCGATACCCTGAAGGAACGGATGAAAACCAGTATTCCCATGATTCCATCAGCGTGGCACTATTTGAATCGGTAGAAGGTAATCCTGATGGAATTGGGTGGAATGCATGGCAACGGGACCAGCTGACTCGCTTTGTTGTGGACATGTATAATGCCTTGGTGATTCAGGATTCTACGGTGAAAATGTCTGCCGCTGTAATCGGCAGTTATCATCGAAACAACTGGAATGCTTTTCATGCTGTGAAGCAAGATGCAAGAAGATGGACGGACCTTGGGAAAATGGATTTTATCTTACCAATGATTTATTGGGAGCGCTCCCATGAGAACTACGGATTCATGGAGTTATCTGAAGAATATCGATCTTTAGGTGCTGTAGAACGTTATGTCTTTCCGGGTATTGGAAGCTATAAGTACAATAGAGGTGAAGAACCATTTGTCTGGTCCGAAACGGAGGGACAAATTGATGAACTTCGACGCTCAGGGTTCAATGGGATGTGTTTTTTTGCCAGTGGTAGCCTGGGAGATCACTGGGAATCCCTTGCGCAGGACCGGTATCAGTATCCATCCAATATACCTCCTTTTCCATGGAAAGATTCTGGTCGTCCAAAATCCGTTGAGATCACACGTATCGAGCGTGGAGAATCAACCATTGTTCTACAGTGGAATCCATCTGAAAGTCAGGATGTAACTCGATATAATATTTACTTTTTTGGTACCAATAACCTGGATACCAAAAATCCTGCTAACCTATGGTACGTGACGCCTGATACGACTTCAATTTGGGAGATTTCCTTTCCGGAAAATAAACAGGGGTATATCGCTGTTTCCGCTCTGGATGCAGCCTGGAATGAAAGCATACTGTCTCCAGCGATTTTTGTTAAATAGAACATGATTTCACTTGCGATGTAACTGAATCGCACCAACAGTACTTTAACCCTGACCATGGAGGATCCAATGCGGAATCTATTTATCCTGTTCCTTGTCTCCAGTTTGTTCTCCCAAACATATCCATACCGTCCTGTGAATACATACTCCATTGTTGCCCTGGACAAAGAAACGGGACAATTTGGTGTAGCTGTACAGAGTCACTGGTTCTCAGTAGGAACTATCGTCCCATGGGCTGAAGCGGGTGTGGGAGCTGTGGCCACGCAATCGTTTGTGAAAGTGGATTATGGCCCTGAAGGATTAAACTTAATGCGGGAAGGGTATTCGGCCGGGGAGGCTTTGGATAAACTTGTGAAAGAGGATGAAGGAAGAGCAGTTCGTCAGGTGGCGATGGTGGATGCCAGTGGTAATGTTGCAACACATACCGGTGAAAATTGCATTGAGGCTGCGGGTCACTTTATTGGCGATGGTTTTTCAGTCCAGGCAAATCTAATGGACAAAGAAACAGTGTGGCCAGCCATGGCAAAAGCATATGAAACTACAGAGGGTGATCTTGCAGATCGAATGATGGCGGCACTGGAAGCTGCTGAACATGAAGGCGGTGACATTCGAGGAAAACAATCCGTTGCCATGCTCATTGTGAGTGGGACACCTACAGGAATCCCCTGGAAGGATAAGATTCTGGATATTCAAATTGCGGATCATCCTGAGCCACTGAAAGAAATGAAGCGTCTTATTCGGGTGCATCGAGCCTATGAACATGCCAACAAGGGTGACCTTCATCTTGAGCACAATGAAATAGACAAGGCTCTTGAAGAATATGCAAAAGCAGCGGAGTTATATCCTGAGAATGCAGAGTTGCCCTACTGGACAGCTATTACGCTTGCCGGGGTAGACAAACTGGAAATGGCATTGCCCATTTTTCGGGATGTCTTTCAACGTGATCCTGATTTGAAAAGGCTAACACCAAGACTGGTGAAGTCAGGATTGTTACCGGATGATCCTCATATCCTTGAGGCAATTTTGAAGGATTAACCACCAACCGATACGGTTAGGTTATAGGATTGATAAATATCCACAATATGGGATAGTTCTTCTTGAGTGGGTTCCCTAAATTTTTTCCCTGCAGGATTCAATAATCCGAGTTTATCATATTTTGGTTGTACAATATTATGGTAGGGGAGAAGATTTACCGATTTTGGTTCTCCTGCGAGTTCACTGATGAATAATGCTGTTTTGTGCATATTGTCTTCATCCATATTGAACCCCGGAATGACGGGTACACGAATGACAATTGTGGCTCCGGATTCTGCTAATAACTCAAGGTTTCGTAGTATTTTACTATTTTCTGCTCCAGTTGATTGTTTATGCTTTACGGGATCCATGTGTTTTAAATCGTAAAGAAATAAATCCGTGTGTTTGGCGACTTCCAGAATGGTATTGGCTGGAACATGACCTGATGTATCCACGACTCTATGGATATCCTTATCGCCACATTTTTTTAAAACCGGGATGAGAAATTCTGCATGTGTCAACGGTTCTCCACCTGAAAATGTTACCCCACCATTGGATTGATCAAAAAAGACTCTTTCTTTTTCAATTAAATCAACAATCTGATCTGTAGAATAGACTGTCCCCGACATTTCAATGGCTTTTGTTGGACAGACGTCTGCGCATTTGCCACACAATTCACAGGCATTTGGATCCGTTTCAATTCCATTGGGTGTAAGTGTTAGTGCATCATTTGGACAGATTTCAACACATTCAACAGCACCGATACATTTTTTTGCAGTGTAAAGCTTTTGCACCCGGGGGGACTTACTTTCGGGGTTATGGCACCATTCACAGCCAAGAGAGCATCCTTTAAAAAACAATGTAAGACGTATGCCTGGTCCATCATGGATGGCGTAACGCTTTACATCAAATATCAATCCTGAGTTCATCCAAATTCAGAATGTTTCATTCTGTGTTCTGTCAATGATTTCCTGTTGGAGATCCGCATTCATATCATTGAAATAATCGCTGTACCCGGCCATACGTACGAGCAGATCTTTGTAGTCTTCAGGTGATTCCTGGGCAGCCAGGAGAGTGGCATTGTCCACGATGTTAAATTGGATATGATGACCACCCATTCCAAAGTATGTACGGATTAAATGTCCCATCTTGTCAACATCATCTTCGCGCTTCAACAGTCCGGGTAAAAACCGCTGGTTTAACAGGGTGCCACCAGACTTGACCTGATCCAGTTTTGCCAGGGATTTAATAACGGCTGAAGGACCATTCGTATCTGCTCCGTGCGAAGGGGAGGTTCCATCAGAAATGGATTTCCCTGCAAGACGACCGTTAGGAGTTGCACCCGTTACGAGTCCAAAATACACATGACAGGTTGTGGAAAGCATGTTCAGATGGAACTTGCCACCTTTAGTATTTGGCTTGCCATCAATGCATTTGAGGAGGTCATTGTAAACTCTCACTGCAATATCATCGGCGATGTCATCATCATTACCAAAAAATGGTGTGCGATTCAAGATGCGCTGCCGCATGGCCTCTTCATTCTCAAAATTGGATGACAGTGCGCGAAGTAATGAGTCCATGGTAAAGGATTTTTCATCAAAAATATGTTTTTTCAATGTGGAAAGGCTGTCTGTAACCGTTCCCAGACCGGTGCACTGGATATAATTGGTATTGTATCTTGGTCCACCATCATAGTAATCCTTTCCCTTCTTGATACAATCGTCTATTAAAACAGATAGGAATGGGGCTGGGGCATACTTGGCAAACATGTTGTCAATATAATTACTGACACGAATTTTCTGGTCGATCACGAATGTCAATTGCTGAAGAAAAGCCGAATATAATTCATCGTATGAGGAGAAAGATCTGGGATCTCCTGTTTCAATTCCTGCCAGTTTACCTGTAAGGGGATCGATGCCATTATTTAGGGTAATTTCAAGAATTTTAGGGACGTTTAGGTAACCGGTGAGCAAAAAGGCTTCCTTGCCAAAAGCCCCAACTTCAATACAGCCGCTGCATCCCCCTTCCAGAGCATCCTGTGTGGATTTTCCCTGCCGTAATAATTCCTTTGTGTAAATATCCGAATTAAACACGGATGGGTATCCATGCCCCTTTCGAATGACCCTGATGGCAGCATGGAGAAACTCATCAGGAGTTTTTTCAGAAATGTGCACGGAATTTCCCGGCTGCAAAATATGGAGTTCCTCGATTATTTCAAGGAATATGTAGGAAAGGTCACTCACACCATTTTGTCCATCACCAGTCAATCCACCAATGTTGATATTGGTAAAATCATTGTAGGTCCCACTTTCCTTTGCAGTAATACCAACTTTTGGAGGGGCTGGATGATTGTTTACCTTGATCCAGAAACAGGAAAGCAATTCCTTGGCCTGCTCGCGGGTAAGAGTTCCTGATTCAATTTCCGCAGCACAAAATGGGGTTAAATGCTGGTCAAAATGCCCAGGATTCATGGCATCCCAGCCGTTGAGTTCCAGGATGGTCCCTATATGGATAAACCAGTATGACTGTATGGCTTCCCAGAAAGTGCCCGGTGCTTCTGCTGGGACTTTCCGGCAAATTTTTGCGATGGTATCCAGCTCGGATTTTCGTTGTGGATTCACCTCATTTTGGGATAGTTCCTCGGCCAAATCCGCGTGTCGATTTGCAAAAGTGATCATGGCATTGCAAGCAATCTCCATGGCATGCAACTGCTCATGTTTATCAGTGGCCTCAGGATCATTAAGGTAATCCAGTATCGACTTTTCCCTTCGGATATCTGCAATGAATCCATTCAACCCCTTTTGATAAATTTTGCCGTCCAGGGCTGTGTGACCGGGTGCTCTTTGCTCCATAAATTCTGTAAAGAGCCCGGCTTCGTAGGCGGCTTTCCATTCAGCAGGAACATGGTTGAAAATGCGCTCCCTCTGTGTGCGTCCCTTCCAGTACGGTATCACATACCGGGCATAACGATCAATATCCGCATCTGCCACAATATACTGCTGTTGATCACGATTGTTTAATACATGTAAATCTTCAACCGAATGGCATGTTAACTCAGGAAAAGTGGGGACAGCTTTTGGTTTTGGACCGCGTTCACCTACAATCAATTCATCGTCACCAATGTAGATAGTTTGTTTTGCACAGATTTCTGCAAATGTGAGTGCCCGCATGACTGGGATGGAATATTTTCCTGAGTTTTCCCTGTAGAACTCGGTTTCGATCAATGCACGTTCAATCGATATAGATGGAACTGTATCCACACTCAACTTTCGCAGTTTTTGGATGCGGTCGTTCATTCCTGGCCCAATGGGGTCAGTTTTATGGGAAATTGTGTTTGGTATTTCAGCCATGCTCAGTTTTGGTTAAACAATCATTGGAAAAAGACTATTCTCAAGTGAAGAACCTGGCGAAATTAGTCATCACTTTCACCAATAGAAATGCATATTAAATGAAGCACATATTCCTTACGATTATAGTTACTGCAACGTGGATTTCAGGTCAATCCTATTCAATAGAATCAATTTTTAATACCATGATTTCTCAACGAGATTCCTCGCAAATGCTTTTTGTGGTTCATCCGGATGATTCCTCCACCATGAATGCTGCCTCTTTCCGGTTTGGTGCCTGGGTTCGGGACACAAGTGCCAGGGTAACAGTGCAAGGGAGGGATGTGCAAGTATGGCCCAGTGGAGCCGTGGCGGACAAGATCACGCTGGAAGAGGGTTGGAACACGATACCATTTTTTGTAGAGTCCTCATCAGGTATCGAAGAGACACTGATTCGAGTATTTCGTCCAGCATCCCTTGTTACACCGGATAAAATCCCAACCAGGATTCTGGATACACTTATGACTCCTTCTGTGAACCAGGCATACTATGGGGAGAATGAAATCCACGTGAGTTTTCGTGGTTCTCCCGGAGGTCGGGCATCGTTTCATATTTCTGGACTAACACCAGAGCCTTTACCCATGAAAGAAACAGGAGTGGGCCGTTATTCGGGTGTATACAGAGTGAAAAGTACGGACAAGGTAACGAGCAAGCCGGTTGAATTCCGATTAAAGGGTGAAAAAGGTAGAACGAAGAAACGAAACTCCCAGGGTCGCATTACGGTAATCCCTGATCATCAACCCCGCATTGCAAAAACGACGAGTGAACATACGTTGGTCTATTATGGATTTGGAGGTGAAATCTTTATGGACCTACAACCGGGGATTGAATTGGAGTTGAAGGCAGATCTCGGTACCTGGTGCAAGGTTGAAGCCGGTTCCGGTCATTCAGGCTACGTACGTAAACGGGATGTGAGTTTCCTTCCTGCAGGTGAAACATTGGATAAGGCCTCCATGTATGGTATCACATCAGACGAAGATACAAACTGGGTCTACATCAATTTCAACATCACAGGGAATGTCCCATTTGATATCACCCATCATCTTGATCCAAACCGAATCCGATTAACTTTTTTCAGGACGCATTTTCAAAATGAGTGGTCCGAATATCCAGAAAATCATGATGTATTGGATTATTTTGACTGGAGGCAAATCCAGGATGGTGAGCTGCAGTTTGATTTCATATTGAAATTGGATCAATCCTGGGGATTTTATGGAAAATACATTGGGTCCCGATTCCAGTTGGCCATAAGGAAACCACCAGTAGTCAGGAAGGAAAAACCATTTGATGGACTTCGAATTGCCATAGACGCAGGTCATGGGGGTGACCAAAAGGGAGCACTGGGTGCTACAGGACTCATGGAAAAAGATGCCAATCTTGTGTATTCATATTTTCTTAAGGACATCCTTGAGAAAGAAGGCGCTACCATCGTTATGACGCGACCCGATGACAAGACTATGGGTCTGCAGGAACGAATGGATATTGCTGTAGAAGAAAACGCCCAGTTATTCCTTTGGATGCACAATAATTCTACAGGAATTGGTCGGCATCCAGAGGATATCAAAGGAACCAGCACATTTTTTACGCCTCTTCAGAGCAAGGATTTTGCCAAATCAATATACCCATATTTAAAGGACCTGGATTTGTATCCAGAGGGATTCATTCATCGATCCTATTTCATGACGCGACAGACATTCATGCCGGTGATTTTGGTAGAGGGAGCATTTTTATCCCATCCTGAAGATGAGATGTATCTATTGCAGGATGAAAATCTATTGGACCTTGCAAACGCCGTCGCTGATGGGCTCAGAGAACAATTAGAAAAACTGGAAAAATAACTGTGAATCGATTCTGACCCCTGAAATCTGTTTAGGGTTAACTGTTTCAGTAACCATTCTTTTCACAGCCCATCTATTTTTTTAAAATTCACCCCATTTTTTAATTCAAAAATCAAAAAGAGGAGACGTAGGTATGTCGAAACATCAGTTTCAAACTGAAGTCACACAATTACTGCATCTTATTATTCACAGTTTATATTCTCACAAAGAAATTTTCCTGCGAGAGGTTGTGTCCAATTCATCCGATGCTCTGGATAAATTGAAATATCTCACCATTACAGATGATGCTTTTAAATCCATGAAATTCGATCCGAAAATCAATATTTCATTTGCTGAGGGAGATGAAAAACGTATTGAGATTTCAGACAATGGCATTGGAATGAATGAAGAAGACCTGGTTGAAAACCTGGGAACTATTGCGCGATCAGGGACGAAATCCTTCCTGAGTAATCTAACAGGGGATGATAAAAAGGACTCGAATCTCATTGGACAGTTTGGCGTGGGCTTCTATTCGTCTTTTATGGTGGCGGACAAGGTGGAAGTGGTGACCAGAAAAGCAGGTGAAGAAGAGGCATATCGATGGGTGAGCGACGGTAAGGGTGACTACGAGATTTCGAAAGATGTTAGGGGTGAGCAGGGAACTACCGTCATCCTTCATTTAAATGAAAATGGGAATGAATTTGCCAATCGCTGGCAGATTCAGGAAACCATCAAGAAATATTCCAACCATATCGCATTTCCCATTTTCCTCCATTACATGGATACGGAATACGATAAGGACGGTAAGGAAAAAGGAAAAACGCCAAAAACAGATCAGATCAATGCGGCTTCGGCATTCTGGAAAAGGCCAAAAAGTGAAGTGAAGAAGAAAGAATACAGTGAATTCTACAAATCCATTTCGAATGATTTTGATGATCCACTTCACTATGTTCACACGCAGGCTGAAGGAACGCTGGATTATACCACACTGTTTTTTATCCCGAAAAAAGCCCCAATGGATTTGTACTATGCCGAATACAAACCCGGTGTCAAACTGTATGTAAAACGTGTTTTTATTACAGATGACGACAAGGAACTACTCCCTACCTGGCTCAGGTTTGTGAAAGGTGTTATAGATTCTGAAGATCTACCACTGAATGTGAGCAGGGAAATTCTCCAACAGAACCGTATCCTTGCCAAGATCAAAAATAATTCGGTGAAGAAAATTATTTCAGAATTGAAGGACATGACCAAGGACAGTAAAAACTATCTTGAGTTCTGGAAGGAATTTGGCAGACCCATTAAGGAAGGCGTTTACCAGGATCACGAAAACAAGGAAGCCCTCCTTGACCTGATGCGGTTTAAATCCGTTAAATCCGATGGCTATACGTCATTTGCAGACTATGTAGATGGCATGAAAGAAGACCAGAAGCATATCTATTTTATCACCGGTGAAAATGAAGAGGCCCTTCGGTATTCACCACTATTGGAACTGTACAAAAACAAGGACATGGATGTGCTCATCCTGGATGATGAAATTGATGATATTATCATGACATCCATTCCAAAGTACAAAGAATGGGATTTGAAATCTGTTAATCGCAGTGATGCAGCAGAGGAATTAAAATCTGATGAGGATAAAAAGGATGAGGATGATCTCAAGCCGGTCATCAAGAAAATCAAGAAAGTGCTGGGGGACAAAGTAAAGGATGTGGTGGCATCGACTCGTCTCAGCGATTCTCCGTCATGTATCGTGGCGGATTCAAATGATCCAACGGCCCAGGTGCAGGAAATGCTGAAGGCCATGGGTCAGGCTCCAACTGAAGATATTAAACCCATCCTGGAGATCAACCCAAAGCACCCTATTGTGAAAAAACTGACAGACATGCGGAAAACAAAAGCATTTGATGACACATGTTTCTTACTGTTAGAGCAGGCGTTATTGATTGAAGGTGTGAAACTTGAGAATCCTGCTGATTTTGTTAAGCGTATGAATGCGGTCATGGAGCGAGCGTTGTAAATCCTTGGGGCAAAGCCCTGGCAGACATGTTGGGGCTGATTTTTTATGGTGTTCAGGTGTGAAAGTGTTATTGTGCTATGTTGAATTTAAATCGTTGCTAATTATTAGTTGGAGCTAGTTAGTCCCCGAACTCATTGAACTCGGCTGTATTTCCAAATACTAGCGATCAATACATTCTATGCACAAGTTTCCGCTATAAATAAGTCACTTTTCTATACCCCTGTATTGTCATTTATTACTATGTGAGACATCTACATTTTTCTACCTTTTAAACGTTTCTAAAAAACAACTTTGTCCCTACACCGCGATGCAGAGTAACGAGATGAAAAGGTCCCTTCAGGCTGGCAAAGACGACTGTCAGCCAATCACTGGCATCCAGACCACAACCTTAATCCCAGAGGAATGCAAATGTATTATTCAAGCAGGCTAGACCTGATGGGAAAATAAATAGGATAATATTATCTTATTATCTTGACAAGGCAAATTTCACCTCATAATTTCTGCGCCTGCAATTGCAGAAATTCTGTAATGGTCATTGCAGAATTATAAAGATTGTGAACACAGTAAAAGAAAACTGCATTAATGAGTGAAGCGAAAAAACTGGACAATACAACACCTGTTTACCCCTTGCGGGTTGCAGCTGAACTCACAAATACATCTGTATATACACTTCGTCAATATGTCGATCTGGGATTAATCCTACCACACAAGACAAAGACAAACAGACGACTATACTCGCAGGCGGATATTCACCGAATTCATTGCATTCGCAAATACCTGGATGACTATGGTTTAAATATCGCAGGAATCAAAGCCATGTTCGCCCAGGTGCCCTGCTGGTTGATAAGACCATGCACAAATGAAGACAGAGAAAATTGCGGTGCTTATACCATATCTCATGTCCCTTGCTGGCAAGTTGAAAACAAGGGGCCAGAATGTGAAAACGAGGATTGTCGGACCTGCAATGTCTACCAGCTACCTGGACAATGTGTTGATGTTAAATCCATTTTTAAAATGATTGAAAATTCAAACCAAATATCGGAGAACGGACAATGAAGAAACTAGTCATTCTGGGAGCGGGGACTGCCGGAACTATGATGCTGAATAAACTTGAACTAGTCCTTGATAAGGATGAATGGTACATTACAATAGTTGATCAATATGAAACGCATTACTACCAACCAGGTTTTCTTTTTATACCGTTCGGGATTTATTCACGCGGTGATGTCATTAAGCCAAAGCGTGATTTCTTCCCAACTGGCATTGAAGCAATACAGTCGAATATCGACTTAATTGAACCGGATGAGAACCGAGTCAAACTTGAAAACGGTACGGTATTATCCTACGATTATCTCATCATTGCAACAGGATCAAAGATTAATCCCGGTGAAATTGAAGGAATGAAAGAAGATCAATGGCACAAGAATATATTTGATTTCTATACCATCGAAGGTGCCACCGCCCTGGCAAAATTCCTGAAATACTGGGAAGGTGGAAAGATGGTCTTGAATATTGCGGAAATGCCAATAAAATGTCCGGTAGCTCCCCTGGAGTTCGTTTTTCTGGCCGACTGGTGGTTTACGGAGCAGGGAATACGAGACAAGGTGGATATCGAATTCGTCACACCACTTCCTGGCGCGTTTACCAAACCGAAAGCATCACAGGTCTTTGGCGATTTCCTTGACAAAAAAAATATCAAACTCACACCTGATTTCAACATTGCCCGTGTGGATCATGAGAACAACAAAATTGTTTCCTGGGAAGAATCAGAAGTGGAATATGACCTGCTCGTCACCATTCCCACCAATATGGGTGATGATGTCATTGAACGATCAGGTATGGGAGACGAGTTGAATTTTATACCGACGGACAAGCACACGCTTGTGTCCGATAAATGGGACAATGTCTTTGTCATTGGTGACGCCACCAATCTCCCAAGTTCCAAAGCAGGTTCTGTGGCTCATTTTCAAGCGGATATCCTGTTTGAAAATTTCCTCAGTGCCATCGATGGTCGCCCACTAAAAGCAAAGTTTGACGGACATGCGAACTGCTACATCGAGTCGGGTTTTGGTAAGGGAATCCTCATTGATTTCAATTATGACACCGAACCGTTACCGGGGAAATTCCCGTTACCGGGTGTGGGTCCATTTTCCCTGCTGGAAGAAACCAAAATGAACCATTATGGGAAAATGATGTTCCGCTGGATGTACTGGAACCTGTTGCTCAAAGGAGCAGAACTCCCTATCGAATCGGAAATGCTCATGGCAGGAAAGAGGGCGTAACATGGCCACTGACATGATAGCCGCTCAATTGACGGACATTCAGGCCAAACTGGATGCCATATCAGCTGAGCTGGATGTGCAGCGGAGACAACGACAGGAGATTCAGGAACTGAAAGATGATATTTCCATCATTGCAAAGGATGTGTTCCAAACCGCTGTTGTCGAGCTGGAAGATGTGGCTCCATTTGTACAGACCGGAGATTTCATCTACCTTGTTAAAAAACTCATGCGAAACACCAATAACATCATTGGAATGATGGAGAAACTGGAAAGCACAGTTGATTTTATCCAGGATGCCGGTCCCATTGGACAACAGGTCTTTAAAGATGCCCTGTACAAGATGGATGAGTTTGATCGAAAAGGGTACTTTGAATTCTTTACTGAATTGACGCGTGTGCTGGACAATGTGGTAGATCACTTTTCTGTGGAAGATGTCCGTCTCCTGGCAGAAAATGTGGTGACTATTCTGGAGACAGTAAAAGACTTAACCCAGCCGGATATGCTGAAAGCAATTAATAATGCTGTTCAGGTATATCGGCATATTGATTTGGAAGGCGTGGATGAAGTATCCGTCTTCAAAGCAATGAAGGAGATGAATTCTCCTGAAGTGAAGCGGGGAATTGGTTTCCTCATGGCGTTTATCAAAAATATCGCCCACGCTTCAGAACAATCAAAAGAACAAATAAAGGAGTAAATCATGGCAAGCAGAGAAATTGCCGGAGTATCCGTTGAATTCGATGACGATAATTTTATGGCGGACCATACAGCATGGACCGAATCCATCGCCGCTGAATTAGCAAAAGAAGAAGGCATCGATGAACTTACACCACGTCACATGGAAGTGGTACAGTACTTCCGCAGTGAATTTGAATCCAACGGTACCGCACCATCCATCAGGAAACTGAACAAGTCCGGTGTTGTGCCAACAAAAGAACTGTATCAATTGTTTCCCGGGGGACCTGCAAAAAAAGCCGCACGAATTGCCGGTTTGAAAAAACCCCAGGGATGTGTATAAATCCAGGAGATGAACATGACAGATCAAAAACCTGAACCAATCAAAAAAGTATCCATCATCTGTGCTCATGGGGGACTGGATGAAGTATACCCTGCTCTCATTATGGCAAATGGTGCCCGCATGGAAGGCATGGAAGCATCCATTTTCTTTACCTTTTTCGGATTGAATGCCATTATGAAAAAAATGGTAGATAACCTGAAAGTAGCCACTGTGGGTAATCCATCCCTGAACCTGGCTATGCCCATGATGAAAATGCCTATTACCGCACCATTCCCTACTTTGATGGGAGCCATTCCAGGTGTATCCAACATGGCAACCTGGATGATGAAAAATGAAATGGAAAAACTGGACATTCCTGAAGTGGGTGAATTCCTGGAAATGATTACAGACGCTGGTGGACACATTTATGCCTGCAAACTCGCCATGGATATGTTCAAACTCACTAAAGATGACCTGGTGGATTCAGTGGAAGAAGTCCTCACTGTTGGGGAGTTCTACGAAAAATCTGCAGGTGCATCCATCATCTTTACTTAGTCTAAACAACTGTATTCGATCTTATGGCTGGTTATTTTGCATGATGTAACCAGCCAATCCCTACCGGGATGGTGAGTCCATGTAATCCATCCCGGGTATGCGTAAACTACCTCCTGATTTTGATCTGAATTCTGTTAAACAAGAATAACAGGATTGGCTATGGAGATTCGCATGAAAAAAACCTTCCTCATTTTCGTTTTTGGACTTTTGTATTCCCAATGGTCCCATAACCCGTCAAATCCCATAACCATCGGAACAGGCATCATGCCGGAAATCGCCACCCTTGATGATGGAGGTCTGGTGGTGTCCTGGCTCACTGCCGGTGATTTCAATATTTATCTCCAGCGGTTTGATCCACAGGGAAATCCAGTATTCCAGGGTGGAGGAATCCTGGTAAGCAATCAACCGGTGGATTCCTGGATAGCCGTGCATCATCTGAATCTGGATGTTGACTCAGAAGGTAATGCCATCATCACAACGGTGGATATGCGAACAGGTACCTGGGAGATCTATGCCTATAAACTTGATCCAAACGGGAATCATCTTTGGGGGGAAACTGGATTACCTCTTTCATCAACCGGGACTGTCAATATTTCTCCACGAATGGTAGTGGATAGATCAACCAATCATACCATCGTTACCTGGGTGGAGGATTACTCGACAATATTCATGCAGTGCATTGATTCTGAAGGAAATTTGCTTTGGGGGAATTCCGGGATTGACGTATCTGAAGAAAACGCGTCCCTGTTGAATCCCGAACCCAAGGCAGCAGATGATGGCAACTATCTCATTCAATGGATAAGGCAAACGGGTGTCTTTCCATTGACTGATAGTGAGGTTCAGGTTGGAAAAATTAACAATACCGGTTCATTCATCGTGGCACCTGTATCCATGGGTCCGGCGGTTTCTTTCCCCATGGGAAACTGGACACAGGATCTTGAAACAGATGGTTCCGGTGGTTGGTACTCATCATGGACAGAACTGGCCGGGAATGCACATTCTGCCTTTGTCAATGGTAGCGATGGAAATGGGGACTGGTTGTGGAATAATCCTCTGGAATTGTCCGATCAGTCAAGTCATTTCAGGACCAACCCCATCATGACCGGACACGACCCTTCAGGCGGGGTGTATGTGGTGTGGGGTCAAACGGACGGAAATCAGGTTAACCGTGGTTTGTACGGACAACGGATCCTTCCTGATGGAACGGTTACCTGGCAATCGAATGGCATTCCCATAGAATCCCTGGGGTCAAATGTGTTCTTCGATACACATATTGGACAGGCAGAGAATGATATGCTCGCCAGTTATATCAAAGAATCAGGAGGTGGAACAAAGGATATCTATGCGTCGCGATTGGATGAAGATGGTGCTTTTTCATGGGATGAAACCATTATTCAATTAACAGTAAATGGTACTGATAAATCCGATCTAAACATGGGAACCGGTAATAATTGTCAATTTGTTACCTGGTCAGAAAATAATGTTATTAAAGCACATTGCCTGAGAAATGATGGTACACTGGGAGAACCGCCAGTACAGACACCAGGGATTATTCAAGTTCCTGATGATTTTGCTACTATCCAGGTAGCCATTAATAATTCGATCCATGGGGACACCATTCTTGTTTCACCCGGCATTTATTATGAAAACCTGAATTTTGGTGGCAAAAATATATTGCTCACATCCTACATACTTCTGAACGATAACCCTGCATACATGTACAGCACAATTGTGGATGGGAATGACAGTGGCAGTGTCATGGTATTCGATGAGGGGGAATCAGGCGAAGTACGTGGGCTTACCATACAAAACGGCGTAGGTCATATTGCTGACCCGGATGGGAATGGTACCTCATCAGATTATGGCGCCGGCATTTATTGTGAAAATGCATCCCCAACGTTCCGTGATTGCATGATTAAGAACAATACTGTGGAGAATGGTGGTGGAGGTGGTTTTTTTGGCAGCAATTCACAGTCTATTATTAACAGGGTTACATTTGACAACAATGTTTCCAATGATGTGGGAGCCGCCATCTATGTGCGTGCTAATTCTGATATCATCATCGAAGATTGTGTATTCACAAACAACCATTGTGCTGATGTAGGGGGTGCTCTTTATGCCAGGGATGAATCAGATGTTCAGATGTCACGCACCCTCATTCATAACAATACATCGGATCATGCCGGGGCTGGCGTTGGTTTCAAAAACAATTGTCGTCCAGTTTTTACACATGTAACCATCACAAACAATGATGCTGCTCATTATGGAGGATCCATATATGTCAATACGTCTTTTCCTCTGGTTGTGAATTCAATACTATGGGAGAATGGTGGTGGAGAAGTGTATTTCGCCACCTTTGATGATTCAAGTTCAATTACCGTCTCCCATTCGGATATCACAGGCGGTGAAAACGGAATTACAACAAGTAATAATGGGTCCGTGGTATGGTTAGAGGGAAACATTGATGATGACCCTTTATTTTTAGATACACTTGCTACGGATTATTCACTTCACCTGAATTCACCCTGCAGGGATGCGGGAACTGAAATGTTTGTGCTGGATGGAGATACCCTCTTCTACTATTTGGACGGTGATTATTCAGATGATGCACCGGATATGGGAGCCATTGAATCTCCGGCAGAGATTGTAACCCATTTTCCTGTTATCAACGATCATGAATGGGTTATTGCGTCGCAGTGGGATACGGTATCCATATCCATGTCTGGACTCCAGGTCAATAATGACACTATCCAAGTTGATGTAGATTCATGGTATCCGGATTGGGGAACGGACACGCTCACTAAATATTGGAACAGGATTTTTGTATTTCAGGATACGGTTAACACTATCCTTTATGATTTTGGTACACCGATTGGTAGCTCCTGGGTGATACCTCATGAATCAAATCCCACTGCCACCATGACACTTGAAGCTATTAACGATACGGTAACAACACCTGAGGATGACATTTATCCCTGCTATCGGTTTTATTACTACATTGCGGAAGACTATGGGTACTATGACTGGTTTGCACCAGGTGTTGGACTGGTACAGCGAGACTATATCACTGTTGGCGGTCCATTTCGATATCAACTGATTGAAGCAGGTCCGGTTGTAGCAAATGACCAGGAAAACATCGTCATACCAGATGCGTTTAAAATAACCGGCGTTTTTCCAAACCCATTCAATCCACTTGTAACCTTAAGCTACTCATTGCATGCACAGGCTTCACCTATTTTCACTGTATACGATATAAATGGAAGAGTTGTGTATTCAGAAATCCCTGGGATTAAACATCCAGGATTTCATTCGATTTCCTGGAATGGAAAAAGCACTTCAGGTGAGACAATTTCAACGGGGATTTATTTTGCGCAGATATCCGTGAATGGGAAATCAAATGCGGTCAAAATGATGTACCTGAAATAAGAGCCAGGGGTTAGGGACTGGACACCAACCCTGATTGTGATTTTTAGCCCGGGACTATTTCAGTAAAAACATCTTTTTGGTTTCCGTAAATCCGTCTGCTTTAATCCTATATAGATAAATGCCCGCGCTCACTTGATTTCCAATAGTGTCAGTACCATTCCACTGAATTGATCTATATCCGGCGGTTTGTGTATCATTGACCAGAACAGCCACGGTTCTACCCAATAAATCATAAACAATCAACGATACAAATGACTCTTTGGGTAAGTCATATCTAATCTGTGCCTTAGGGTTAAAGGGATTGGGATAATTCTGGTAGAGGTTGAATGTTTGAGGTAATTGCGATACCTCTGGATTAACAACAACCGTACCTGTATCCGTGGAGGCATAAGTATAGATAGGGGATGTGGTTGTATCCAATCCATCAAATGCTTCGACATAGTACTGTATGCCCCAACCCAGCGAATCTTCCGGAATAGGTGTCAATGTGGTAAAGCGATTTTGTGCCCCTGATGGAACCATGGGTATCGGAAACATGGTAGTGACATCCCCAAGCCCCCAGTAACAGGTGGCTGATACCACTGCAACATCATCGGTAATGGTAGCGGATACGTGGACAGGATCATCTGTGGTGGGTTCCTGTGGATCATGAACGACATTAGTGATAACGGGGGCCATGTTTGGTTGAGTTCCTTCGGTTCCACCTGACATGCAGACCAGTTCACCATTTCGAAGTCCATATACAATTTCTGAACTCCCGTTCCCGTCAAGATCATCTATGGCCAATACCTGTTCAACTGGACTACCGGCAAAATGATCATATTCAATTTGTCCATCCGAACCGGAAACCGCCAGTACTCTATGATTACCGGAAGAATTGTCGTAAACACCAACCAGAATATCCTTTATTTCATCCCCGTTAATGCTGGCAATGGATGTTGCATCCAGTGTATATCCACCGGGAGATATAGACCAATCAAATGTACCATCCTCAGTATCTACAAGGGGGAAGGTGTAATTACCAATAACGGATGGCAGTATATAGTTTGAATTATTCATGATATGCGTATCAAAATGGGTGAGAATCCCGGAACCAAGTGTTGTTGACCAAAGGGTAGCGCCGGCTGTAGAGTGAGCCACCATATCTCCCTGGTAGTCACCGTAACAAAAATCTTCAAAACCATCGCCATTACCATCGGGAATTGTCATGAGTGCATATACAGCTGATGACCCTGAATCCCAGGAATAAATAATGTTGCCATTGGCACCATTAAGCAGATGGATCTGAGCCGTACCGGTGTTTGCAGATTCTCCGCACACCACTTCCGGGATGCCATCTCCAGTTGCATCCTGAATACCCATGACCGATACCATGGCGACTCCAAAGGGATGATCCCAAATAATATTGCCATTGGTTCCGTCAAACAACCAGACCCGTTTGGGTCCGGTGCCTCCGCCATCGTCACCGGCGCATGCAAGGATATCCGGAACCCCATCAGCATTAAAATCATATTTTCCATCCACTTCATACACCCAGCCACCATCCCCAATGGTATGGGTATCAAAATACCAGAGGATGCTTCCGTCAGTCCCATCCAGAGCAAAAATGGAACGACTTCCCCATGCGGTGCCAACCACCACATCAGAGACACCATCTGAGTTCAGGTCATTTGTGATTTTCAGTCCACGCTCTTGATAGATAGAGCCTGTCCAGTAATCCCCGAGTTCACTGCTGAATGTCCAGAGAATATCCGCAGAACCGGAGCTGTTTCCATTGATGCAGTGGACGTTATATTCATTGTCAGCCACCAGAATTTCATTAACACCATCACCGGTTAAATCCGCAAATTGTTTGGCTGCAATGATCTTTTCGTTTTCACTGTTGCTGGTGAAATGCCAGAACTCTGTTCCAATGGATTGATCGAACTGAATTCCGTTCCCTGGGACAGGTACCACTAGACCTGGCTCATCTGGATCATTGGACTGTATTGTGAGCATGCTTTCATAATCCCCTGGGGCAGGTGGAGAAAACCAGTACCGAAGGCTCACAGTATCTCTTGTTGAAAGTGTCAGGGGAAAACTGTTTCCTTCATCCAGGTAGAAAGCAAAATGATTCGTTTCAGCTGTTACAATGAGGTTTGCATCTCCCTGGTTGCTGAGAACTATTTCCGTGGATGTATGAGCTCCAATTCTTACATTGTTAAAATCCGTAGAAATGTATTCAAGTACCAAATCCGGATCCGGAGACAAACCATATCCTTCAAGTTCAATTTCCATCTCAGGATGGATAGGATCGTTGCTCTGGATGGAAAGGGATCCAAATATGTAACCAATGTCTATGGGTGTGAATGAAATGGTTGCAGAAACTGATCCCGATGGCGGTATGGTTTGCGGTACCGTAAATGGTGAGGAAAAAAGTCCAAAACTGAAATTGAATCCTGTGAGTGTGAGATCACCGTTACCAGTATTCGTGATCACAAGATTGACATTCCCGGATTCACCTACAACGACATTTCCAAAGTTGTATTGATCAAAACTCAATTCAATAGCAGGCGTGCCTGTCCCACCCAGATCCACTTTATACAGGGTGCTTGGTGAGGAAAGGGCGCCATCCACGTACCAGAGGTATTGTCCATCATAAACCACACCGGCTGGTTTGATATTTTCGCAGGGATGATTTTCAAGGATGGTTCCATCAGAAGGATCAATCTTGTATAACATATTTGCATTGTAATCCGCCACCCACATATTGTCATTCTCAAGACAAAGATCCCATGGTTGTGCATCAGGAGCTCCAAAGGATGTAAGAACGGTACCTGTGGAATCCACCTTATAGATGGTTTCTGATCCACCTGACAGGTAATAGGTTGCTACCCAGAAGTTTCCCGCATCGTAGGCAATACCGGACATGTAGTGATCAGGTAAATCGAACTGGGACAGCACATTTCCTGAAAGGCTGTACTCATAGGCTATGGCGGGATCGGAAATCCCTGTGTGATGATCTGTGATCCACACGCTTCCATCTCCATAGGTCATGCCGAAGGAATCACCAAGGTCTGGATCAGAGAACTGCAATGAATAGGTGCCATCGTTGGGATTTATCTGATAGACATTTTCACCGTCACTCCCATAAATGCCGCTGTAGAGGTTGGTCCCATCGAATGCAAGGCCCGATGCTTTTCCGGGGATCGTGTAGGTTTCCAGGATGGTCCACTGTTGACCGAAGAGGAAAAGTGGAAACAGGCAAAGGAAAGCGATGGATTTTCTCATGTGCATGATAGCCTCAATTTCTAGGAGTGGTGTGCCATAACGGGATTTGGAAAAAATAAATTACGCTTAAATAGAAGAAAGTCCAAGATACAGGATACGTTCATGAGAACAAAAACCTCAGTATTTCAACGAGGGCTTTCTCAATGGTCGAGTTTGCAATTCTGGGGAAGGATGATATAAGATGGAAGTAAGTGACCTGATCATGGTATTCGAATAATACTGCCCTGTTCATCTCCTCGATTAATTTCAAAACGTGCTGTTTTAACCCAATGACTTTCTTCAATGGACCAGAAATCATAATCGCCATATATCCGATCACCGTTTTCATCCAACTCGACCCAGCCGGAAGCCCCATAAAATGCCTGTGTCATCAATGGAAATTCTCTTAGGATTTTAGATCCATCATTTTCATGAACCCTGGTATAAGCAAGGAAGAAAGTGTACAGAGCATCATACGCATAGATAGCAGACATGGATACCTGGTCATTGCCTGTCCGTCTTATTATCTCATTAATGATAATATCATCAACATCTGTATCCTCTTCCCGTCCAAATGTTGATGCAGTAAAATGAATGTCTTCTGCCACCTGTAATGTGGTTGGGTCTTCCAGAATGCCATTATCAAGACTATTTCCATCTGATCCATACCAATGGATGGTGGTCAGGGTTGTGTCGCCCAGTGCTGAAGCAAGAATATCTGCTGATTCCTCAAACCCAATTAATACAATTCCAATTTCATCAGTATTATAATTAGCTTTCGCATTTTCTACTTCATTAGATAGGTTGTTGATTAACATAGATAAATCGATTGTACTTATGTTATACGACAGGCTATTCGCGACCTGACCACCATGATTAATAAACTCCACTGAAATGTAGTGCTCCAGCTCATTTCCATAATTATCATCCCTGTAAACTGTTATTAGATACTTCTTTCCATCTTCCCACATGAGTGTACTGATCGCTTTACTCTGTAACACATCATTTGGACAGAATCTAAGGACATAGTCATTGGGAATGGCTAATGAAGGAGCCGTGGAACTTGGGCTAATAAGAACGATTTCATTTTCATTGGCATAATCGGTCACATGTTCCAACTCCGCGCTGGTGATTGGTCCGATCACCATCACAACACTATCTTCCTTTAGATCCTGTAACTGTTGCAGGGCTGTGACTGGACTATCATCCGTATCCCTTGTTAGCAAAACAACTTCAGCATTAGAATAGAGCTCATCCAGCATATTGTTGATCATTTCTGAACGTATTTCAAGAGCGGTTTCGATGGCTATGTCATCCCCGGACAGGTCAAGCAATGCGCCTACTCGAATCATTTCATTTTTCTCATCCTGATTCATGTTGTTTGTTGATTCTGAGCATGAGAAAAAAGAGAACGTGATTAAGGCTAATCCTATACGGCACAAGATAATTTTAACTCTTTTCATGATCTATTCTGTTTTCGTTTTTTGGTTCAAAAGAAAATATGCTTATATGGTTTTCTTGATCACAATCAATGCTCTAATCATCATTATGGTCCACATTGGGTGGTTGAATCTGTCTGCAAATCTGTTGTTGTCCATCCAGTTGTATCTGCGTAACAGAAAATGGTACCATGAGCTTGCGCATTTGAGAAATCTGCATTTGTCAAATCAGAATAACTAAAATCTGCTAAATATAAATTTGCACCTCCAAAAATTGACCCATTCAGATTTGCGCTATTTAGTTCTGCATGTCGTAAACTGGAACCAATAAACGATGCATCAGGTGCATATACACCAGTCATATCTGCCAGGTATAAATAAGTAGCCAAAAAATTAGCATTTGCTAAATTCGCAAACCCAAAAAAATTATATCCCATTATTGCGATACTAAAGTTTGCATTGCTTAAATCCGCAAATTCAAAAATTGTAAACTCTATATTAGCCCCAGTCAAATCTGCGTTACTCAAATTCGCATGAGCTAAATTCGAATACATAATAGTTACACCGGTTAGGTTCCAGCCAGAGAAATCGAAATAACTCAAATCACAACCAAAACAATAATTTGTAGAGACCAACCAATTGTAATCGTCCGGATCTCCGGAAGTTTGAATGCCATCCCTGTTAATAACATCTTCATCATAACGTGAGTTAATAAATACAGGCTGGCTTGCCAGTGAGTCATTTTGAAATTGTAGCTGTGAGGTGAGATGCAGTTCATAAAACCCTTTATCTATTTCCAGCTGAACCTCATTATTCTCCGGTGTTAATTCTACCAGTACCTGGTCGGTAGTTGGATTAACGAGTTTCAAAGAAAAATACCCTGAAGTATCTAATGTGAAGATATGAGTTGCTGCTCGTGGAAAATAGTAGGGAATAACATCTATTCCGCTTAAGTACGAATCGTCTTCTAGTGAATCCATTGGTGTATTCAGATGCTCTAAATTTGTGACGACTAATTGACCTAAAATAGCATGCATTTGCTCATTCTGTATCAGTTCTAATTCACCTATTGCCTGTAACTGGTCGTAAAAACTGTCATCTTCATTTTCTAAAGGTAAGTCAGTATTGCAGGAAACAAGAAAAGCGATTGTTAAAATCGCCCCTGTATAACTGGTAAATATTTTCATGTATCTCAGTTCTGTATTAAGTGTTATTCAAGATACAAGTTAACACATATAGGATAAACCGATCATACTATTCTAATTAATGCATTATACTCATTCTTTACATAAAAGATTAGTCCCGTTTCTCGTCTGTATACCGTTCAGTCATATATATTGTGATATTTTCTGATAGTTATGGGTTTATATGAGATCCACTCCCCTAGTCATTGCGAGTAGAATGAAGCAATCTCAAAACGTCAATTGAAAAAGGGAAGAAT
Organism: uncultured bacterium; assembly: GCA_964344305.1. Classification (GTDB taxonomy): domain Bacteria; phylum Fidelibacterota; class Marinisomatia; order Marinisomatales; family JABMOV01; genus JABMOV01. Next base: position 88,451 of record CAYFMT010000004.1, read on the forward strand.
GAATGAGACCCAATAATTATTTAGGATATAACAGTACTTTCAAAACACAATAACCCCGGTTTTCACCAGTGCTTTTCACAGTAGCTCAAGCCGGTCAATCTACATCCCGATAAACCGGGACTACGATGGATAAATCCGTCTACATCCTGATTTCATTGTGATTACGACTGATGAAAATCGAACCATATACAATAATTCTATTCGAGATTTCGTGGTAATAAAAAACCCCAGTAGGAACTGGGGTCTATCTCAGTGGCTCGAGCCGGCCCATCTACGTTCTTTTAGAACTACAATGGATAAAAATCGAACCGGATATGAATTGTATAGATATATTTTATAATCCCATTACTCCAATAACGCAAAAACCCGACTTTACGTCGGGGTTTTGAATGTGGCTCGAGCCGGAATCGAACCAGCGACACAAGGCTTTTCAGGCCTCTGCTCTACCAACTGAGCTATCGAGCCAACATTGAGCGGCGTGAAATTAGGGCACCGAGTCTGTATTTCAAACAACTGGATAGGTAAATATGAGTAGATATCAAAGACAGTGTGTGATATAGAATTCGACCTATCGAAATTTCCTTGTCTCACGACGGGAATCAGGCTATGTTCACCGGCATTATTTTTCCACAAGATCATGAAAAAAACAACCGTTGTACTCGCTACCCATAATCAGGATAAGGCAAAAGAATTGCTGGCTGTCCTGTCCGGGTTGAATATTGAGATAAAAACACTGGATGATTTCCCGGAGATCGGGGACATCCCCGAGACAGGTGAAACCCTTCTTGAGAACAGCTTCCTCAAGTCCCGGGAAGTACATCGGTTGACTGGTTTGCCGTCGGTTGCTGACGATACAGGACTTGAAGTGGATGCACTTGACGGAGCCCCAGGTGTGTATGCCGCTCGATACGCAGGAGAAAATGTCACGTATTCCGATAACGTGAATAAATTGCTTCACGAGATGGATGGGGTGGAGGAACATGATCGATCAGCACGGTTTCGCACCGTCATGACATTTGTAGATACAAATCGGGAACTATGGGCGGAAGGGTCCATACAAGGGCGTATTGCAAAACACCCAGACGGAGAGGGCGGTTTTGGTTACGACCCGGTTTTTTATGTCCCTGAATCAGGAAAAACATTTTCTCAAATGACATCAGAAGAGAAAAACCTCATCAGCCATCGTGCGAGAGCCACAATGGCCTTGAAAAACAAGCTGGAAACCATATTCAAGTAAGGAGCACTATATCGATCAATAGATATCATTTTTAATTCCGGCGGTTTTATCCACCTGTTACACCATATCAACCTGCTTCAAAAAATCTCAACCCTGAGATTGCAGGTGACGTATGTCCTACTTATCCTCTCAACATCCATCGCATTACCACAGGACAATCCTGAACAAACACCACTCACTAACCCATTTACTGTATCCGGCTACCCGGGGATGCCCCTGTCTATGGGGATGCTCCCTGATACCATGCTAACCCCCAGGGGATGGTATACCGCATCCTATGGAGAACGTGAAGTGGAAATCTATATCGATCGGGACTGGTCCATGATTGTCCTCACAGAATATGTGAATGGGCAGGTGGTGAAAATGCCATTTGTCTCCTCAATGGATTCCTATTTCAATACCATGATGACCATTAACAGGCAAAAAGAGTTCATAAAACATATCAATGCCAAGTTTGATACTCAGGAGGAGAAAAAAGAAGGTCGAAGTCAATCTATCGAAGTGGTGGGTCTTGACCTGGGTGGTCTTGGACGTGCATCCCTGCGGGTGAGAGGTAATGTAAATATTTCCGGTAAAATGGTGTTCCAGGATCAGCAGCTTGTGGCAGCCAGCATCAAGGAACAGCAGAACACACACCTTGAATTTGACCAGAAGCAAAACCTGAATATCGAAGGAAAAATTGGTGACCGGATCACCGTAAAAATGGACCAGGACTCTGAACGGGATTTTGACTGGGAAAACAATATTCGCATTACCTACGATGGACATGAAGACGATATCGTACAGAAAATTGAAGCGGGGAATATTTCCTTGTCCCTGCCAGCCACACAGTTTGTGACCTTCTCAGGTTCCAACAAAGGATTGTTTGGGCTGAAAGCCATATCAAAGCTGGGACCCGTAGATATCACCACCATTGCATCAATCGAACAGACCAAAAAGGAACAGCAGGAATACAAAGGTGATAATCAGGAGAAAACCACTGTCATCAAGGATAATCAGTATGTGAAGGATCAGCATTTTCTCATCCATGAGTGGTTTAGGTATGGCATTACATCCAATAAACTTGATGATTATACTGGACAGGCGTTTGAGATAGAGCCATTTTACCCATTAAGCGCAAATGGATTGCATTTCGTTGGAGATGTGAAGATTACGGACTTCGAATTATATAAGAGCAGTGGAGAAAATGTCGCCTATGCAAAAGAAGGTGTGGCCTATACCGATGCATTTGCAGATACGTCAGTTGAAAAGGCAGAACGGTTTTTCGTCCGCATGGAACGGGATATCGATTACTATATTTCTGAGGATTATGGTTATTTACGACTGAACCAACGTGCAACCAGCGAAGTAATTGCCTGTCGTTTCAACCTGGTTTACAGAGATGGAGCATCCAATGAACGTGTTGTAACTATTGGTTCAGAAACAGATTCTACTCTCGTGTTGAAACTCATCAAGCCACAGAATTCTTCTCCCACGTCTTCTACATGGGATCTCATGCTGAAAAATGTGTATTACCTTGGTACATCCAATATCAACCAGGAAGGATTTGCTCTTCGTATTGTAAGTCAACTGGACAATCCACCATCAGACCGAAATGGTTCAGGGACCACGTACATCAGTCTTTTTGGGCTGGATACAAAAGATAAGAATGGAAATCAGACTCCTGACGAGATAGTAGATATTGATAATCCTAATATCATCAGCCTTAGTAGTGGCGAATTATTCTTCCCCTATTTTTATCCCTTCGCCAGTGGAGATTCCCTTGATGGAGGAAATACCGATGAAAGTCTTGGCGGAAAACTTGGCAAGGGCTTGATGTACACATCCACAACAGCCACAGACGTCAACAAAGACAATAATTTCAATATTGAGGTGGATTATTCCAACCAGAGCTCCACCATTTCACTGGGATTCATGCTGGTGGAAGGAAGCGAAGAAATTACTATCAATGGAGCAAAGCAGACTCGTGGAGTGGATTACCAAATCGATTATTTTACAGGAACCATCATTCTCCAGTCCGAAGCCTCCAAAGATCCAAATGCCAATATCAACATATTATATGACAAGCATGAGCTGGTTTCCTTTGACAAGAAAGTCATCGTTGGAACCCGTGCACAGATGGACATCAATGAAAATTCATTCCTTGGTGCCACTGCATTATATTTCAATCAATCTGTTATAGATGAAAAAGTAGAGGTTGGGTACGAGCCAACTCGAAACTTCATCTGGGACGTGAACGGTCGATACCAGTACAACATGGATGGGTTGACTCGCTGGCTGGACAGATTGCCCATCATAGAAGCAGAAAAAACTAGTGCCTTCTCGGTAGAAGGAGAAATCGCGCAGGTCTTGCCCAATCCCAACCCCATAAACAATACAGCCACCGGTGACCCTGAAGGTGTTGCCTTTATTGATGATTTTGAAGGATCAAAACGAACCACAAACCCATCCATACTGAGACGGTATTGGAAAAAATCATCTTCACCCGTACGATTTGATAGAGAAAAAACATTTCGGCATTTATACCGCGCCAATATGTGGTGGTATAATCCCTACCAGCAGATTTTAACAAAGGATATCTGGCCCAATCAATCCACATCCATTCAGGCAGGGAACGAAACCACTGACATTCTTACACTGAACATGAAGCAACAGCCGCATCAGGTTGGCCTGCCTTCTGACTCCCTCTGGTCTGGAATCACCACCGCCTTTTATTCTGGTGATTATGACCAAACCAAAAGCAAATTCTTTGAAATCTGGGTAAAAGGAAACAAAGGTAATCTCACCGTTGATATTGGAAAAATCAGTGAAGATCAGGATGGGAATGGAAAGCTGAATACAGAGGACAAGGCAGACGGACTTCCGAAGGGAAATGGATTATTGGAAGAGGATGAAGATACAGGGTTGGATGGATGCTTTGATGAATTTGAAGATGGATGGGGTGGCTGTCTTGTGGACACAACCTTTGAGGAATACCTTGCCATATATAACGCCACTGGGAATGCAGGGCCCATCAATCCCGATGCAGAAGTGAACGATCCTAATGGAGATAACTGGCAATACACATCCGGTAGTTCTAACTACGAAAAGATAAATGGAACGGAAGGTAATGGGACAGGATCTCAAATTCAGGAGGGTGGACGTTATCCAGATACGGAGGATTTAGACCGATCCGGATTCCTTGACAAGGAAAATGATTACTTCACAGCCAATGTAGACCTTTCAGACACGACCTATCTTGCCGGTATCACGGTGAAGAATGGAAATCCCACCGGGTGGAAATTGTATCGGATTCCGTTAACACATTTCAGAGCATTGAACAATGTGACCTGGGGTGATGTTCACAACCTGAGGCTCGTCTGGTCCGGTGTGGATTTTAACAATCCCGACGAAACAGCCTGGTTGCGTATTGCAAAAGTTGAGATGGTTGGAAATGAATGGGTAGAACTGGGTATCACGGAACTGGAATCGAATCGGTACAATGAGAAATTTGTATGGGAGGAAGAAGTATTTAATGGAGAGACAGGGTATGATACGGTAATCCATACCGCAAGTGCGGACAGTGTATTCGCAGTGACAGTAGTGAATACGGAAGACAATGCCCACTACAAGCCACCAAAAGGCGTAAAAGGGGAATATGACCCCATCAATCAACTGGAGTCCAAGGAGCAGTCCCTTGTCTTGCAGTTCAATGGATTACCGGCTGAGCAAAAAGGGGCCGCACAGAAAACATTGTTAAATCTTTCAGGTGATCGCGCAAAATCTTATCTGACTTACGATCGAATGAAGATGTATGTATATGGAGACAGTGACTGGATAACATCGGATGAAACGGATGTGGATATGTTCATCCAGTTTGGACTAGGGGAGAACTATTATGAGCTCATTCAACCTGTCTATGATGGATGGGATGAGGATAAAAACCGAAACTCCGTCAATATTGATCTGAACTGGCTCACATCCCTGAAAATCCAGGATTCAACCAATGTAGACAAAATCAGAAGCACGGATATCTTCCTGGATTCATCCAATGTGAAGCATTACCTGTTTACAGATGAAAACGGTGAACTCACTGGAAAGAAAATCACTATTGTAGGGGAACCGGCTATCCAGCGGAGCAAGTATTTTACAGTTGGTGTGCGAAATCGAGCCAATGAACCTATTTTTGGCGAAGTCTGGCTGGATGAATTAAGGCTCAGCGGCGTGAAAAAGGACAAAGGTGTGGCCATGCGCGTACAATCCAAGATGAACCTGTCTGATCTTGGGAGTGCCACGGTGATGTACAGTCGCAGGGATGCTGATTTCCACGTTCTTCAGGAAAGACTGGGATCAAATAACACAAAAGAGGACTTCAGGGTGAACACCAGCCTCAACCTGTCGAAGTTCCTCCCCAAATCCCTGGGGGTTAGAATTCCATTGACCACATCCTATGCAAACTCCACCAGCCGTCCGAAGTACATTCCCGGATCTGATATTTACATTGCGCCAGAATCCGTTCCTGATTCCATTAAAACACTGTCTGAAAACATTTCCCTATCCACCAGTATTTCCAAAACAGGGAAGTCCGACAATAAGTGGATCAAATATACTCTTGATAACCTGAAGGGCGATTTTAGCGCATCTCGGAAAACATCTTCAAACGAAATCCTGGAATACAAGACAGACCAGAGTTATACATGGAAAGGGTCTTACAATCTGAATTTTGGCAGGGATAACTATTTCACTCCTTTGTCCTGGTTATCTTTCATCCCCATGGTTGGCGATAAATTTGAAGAATTCAATCTTTACTATACACCATCGTCTTTCAATGCAAATGCGAATTTGAATGAGAAAATCTCCTCCAAGAAACCCCGGAATGCTGAACCCACACCCCATTCCTATGATCTGGGACTGAACAGGTCCATGGGTCTGGATCATAAATTCACAGAATCCCTATCATCCAATTACAAACAGACACAGGCAACAGACCTGGATCATGTGTGGAGTGAAAGGGGATACTCATGGGATATAAAGGAGTTTGATACAGGAATTCTTACCAACCTGACCGAAAACCTTAGCACCCAATTCAATCCGGAACTATTCAGCTGGCTCCAGCCAAGATTCTCCCATTCAGCCAATTATCGATGGAATAAACCACTGGGAAGCAACATTGACGGAGCCAATATTGGAACGCAATTGAGATTCAACTCAAATCTGAACCTGAATCTCATCTCTGTGATGGAGACCTTCTACAAGCCCACATCAAAGAGCAAACCTGCTTCCAGCGGTCGTCGCAGGAGACGTGCCAACACGGAACAGGTAAAACCTGCAGAATCGCAGGCTACAAAAAAGAAGGATAGCAAGGTACTTCAGATTATTCACAGCACTCTTAAAAAAGTGGATCCCATAAACCTGACTTATACTCAGACCCTGTCAAGGACAGGGAATGGCGTTCAGGGCGATGTACCGATTGGATACAAATTTGGTTGGATACCGGAGCATGGATTGGCTCATGCTGAAGGAATTGAAACGAATACCGGGAACTGGGAAAATGCCCAGGATTTTTCCATACGTTCAGGGATCAGGCCTATCAACAATCTCTCCTTAAGTTTTTCGTTCGGACAAATGCTTTCACAGGGTCGAAGTGGAAGCGGTGTGGAACAATGGAGCTTCAACCGTGACTACCTGGGTTATGGTAAAAACCTGTCCAAAGGACTGCCATTCTCCAGCTGGTCCATCAAGATCAATGGTCTTGAAAAGCTGCCATTTATTAAAAACTATGTACGGTCCATCAGTTTTGATCATGCATACTCAGGGAAAGAATCACGGGCATGGCAGTTTGCCGATACATCACAATTCGATATGCCCTCCTTCTGGTATGTTGATCCTTTTATAGAGGACAACGAAAAGTACCAGCGATCCAGTAAGATCAACACCAATTTCGCTCCACTTGCTGGATTAACATTCTCATTTAAAAAGGGTATATCCCTAAACATGAGGTACAATACATCCACATCGCTGGACCAAAACAACACAGGTTTAACCCACAGGACTGAATCCTCATTTACAGCAGGGGCGAATTATTCCCACAGGGGAGGGTTGACTATCCCTCTCCCACTCATGGAGGATTTTCACATAGACAATACCATGAACTTCACCTTTAATTTTGACAGCCAGGCAAGTGCGGTAAAAGGGAAAACACTGGATGCCCCAAAATACTCTAAACCTGAAAAGAACAGCAGCTGGAAAGCAGGGTTGCGTATCAGCTACTCCTTTACAACTCGAGTCAGTGGAGGTATTGTTTATGAATACAGGGAATCAGACAATGCCCATACAGGACGGAAAATCGATCGTGATTTTGGATTTGATGTGAATATAGCCATTACTGGATAATGAAGCGTCTACTCATCATCATATCAACCGTTGGATTCATTGGATGCCAGAACAATCCACCTGAATTTGACGGGTATAGGGCTTTTGATAACCTGGAAACACAATGCTCTTTTGGTCCCAGAAACCCTGGTTCTGATGGATACATTGACTGTATGAATTTCATCATGGAAACCATGAGCGAGCTCGCTGATACGGTTTTCACTCAACCATTTACCTACACAGAGCAACGAGATTTCCAGACCTATGATCTCACCAATATCATTGCTCAATACCGTGGCCCATCTACCCACCATTTACTGATAGGTGCCCATTGGGATACTCGTCCCTGGGCCGACTGGGATCGTATCACCAGCGACCGGGATAAACCCATCATTGGAGCCAACGATGGAGCCAGCGGTGTAGCAGTGTTGATGGAACTGGGAAGGATATTCCATGAGGAGAAACCGCCGGTAAATGTGACACTGGTCTTTTTCGATGGTGAGGATCTGGGAATTGCAGGTGTTAACGAATCCTACGCAAAAGGATCACAGTTTTTTGCCAGAAACCTGCCCATCTCTCCACCGGATGAAGCCATTATTGTGGACATGGTAGGGGATGCCCAGCTTTCCGTCCCCATAGAGCGGAATTCATACCAGATCGCACCAGAGTTGGTGAAAGAATTATGGCAACTGGCAGATAAGCTGGGATTGCAGGCGTTTGAGTCCAGGATTGATCGGGCCATTTACGATGATCATATACCGCTCTGGGAAATTGCTGGTATCCCTGCAGTGGATATTATTGATTTTGATTACCCCAACAAACAGTCCAACTACTGGCATACACATGATGATATTCCCGACTACTGCTCCCCTGAAAGCCTGGATCAGGTTGGGACGTTACTGGTGCATTACATCTGGGGGAAAACCATTGATTGATTGGCGACAGAACACTGCCTATTTTTCCGCCATGCGCTGGATAATCATGCTGGTAATTGCCCTCTTCTTCTGGGGATGTCCCGGAGGCGATTCCGTCCAGGAGGAAGGACTGGCTATTGACGAAACGCAGTTCATCTATCTTCAGGATATGAACCAGCTGGCTTTTTCCATGGAAGTAGCTTCGCATTTTGGTGGAACTCCACTTTCTTCTGTCTGGATTGAGTGGAGAGGAACAAACCCTTCAGGATCTCCCGACTCTATTGCCCTCTATGATGATGGTTCACACGGGGATATAATCCAGGATGACAATCTTTGGATGCGGAAAATCATGAATATTTCATCTTCTGAGTTATCCCTGCCTGTATCTGCTTCTGACAGTGGAAAAGTATATGTTTCATTCAATGCATTATTTGGTACGGTAACTGAATCGAAAGTGGATTCATTTCATCTGGGAAATCTGAAGCCACATATTCTGACTGTAGTTGGACCGGATACCATTACACGTCCAACTGGAAGCGGATACAATCTATACAGCATTACCTGCACCGTTTCCGATGCCAATGGACTTGATGATATAAAATGGGTAGGGTTTCGATCCTATCACACCCAGTTAGATTCTTTTATGAATGGGGGAAACTATATTTACATGTATGATGACGGTGGATCAGTTATCCTGTATGAACCCAATATTACAAGCGGTGATGCCACTGCAAATGATGGTGAATTCTCCTTTCAGGTACCACTGGGATCATCAGCCAATACGGGTGTTTATGACTGGATATTTGAAGCACAGGATTTTCAATTCGAATACAGTGACACGGTGGTTCACAGGATTGTGGTAGAATGAGACGATTAGTATTCTTTTTGGCATTACCATTCCTGATGGCTCAGTCACATGTGACCACAGATTTCTACCTGGATAAACCACAATCCTACCGATCCATGTCCGACGGGCTGTTGAGCAACATCGTATCAGAAATAAAACTTCAGGGAGATTCAACGGTCTGGCTCGGAACCGGCCGAGGTATCAGCCGTGTCATTGACTCCCTCACTATAGAAACTCTGGATACCCTGTTTGACGGCACCAATCATGTCATTCTTCAATACGGGATTTCCGCCATTTCCACCCAGGGGGATCGCGTGGTGTTTGCGGCTGCTACCAGCGATGATGATGTATCGGTTGGAGCAGGTATATTCATGGCATCCGATGCCACTGATTCTCTCATCACCTGGGATATTCATCCACAACCCGTGGACAATTCCAGCGATAGTATCGCTCCATTTGGTGATAAATATTTTCGTGCTTTACCCGTTACAACAGACCATCAAAATGTAACCTACGATGCAGTTATCTCAGGGAATTATATCTGGATAGCTTCCTGGGCGGGAGGTATCCGACGTTACGATATCTCTGAAGATGTCTGGGATAGGATTCCACTACCACTGGACAATACAGAAGATCTCATTACCTGTGCAGATTCGGTGTACGTAACCAATACAGACGGTGATGATGTGTTGAAGGATTTCTATCTGAACCCGAGGGACCCATCTCTGGGAAATCACAATCACAAAGGATTCTCTGTTTTGGCCTATGGGGATACAGTGTGGGTAGGAACGGCCAACGGAATCAATCGTGGTATTCTTGGCCCTGAAGGATGCATTGACTGGGAGCACTATTATTATCCGGTGAACAATGTAACAGGGAATTTTGTGGTTGGACTCGCAAAGCAGGAATGGAATGGCACTCGAAAGATCTGGGCTGCCTGTCTCAATGCTGATGATCCGACAGAGGACAGGGGACTCGCCTGGACAGACAATGATGGATTGACATGGAATCGGGCACTTATTGGTGAGCGTGTGTACAATATTTCGGCACTGGATTCCGTGGTCCTGGCTTCAACTGACAATGGGGTGTGGAAGTCGGAAGACGGCTTTACCTGGGCACTTTTTGAACCGGCAAAGGATGCCACTCCACTTCAGTCTGATGAAATCATCAGTGATCAGGTCTATGCCGCGGTCGTGGATACGCGGAGTTATTATATCAACCCATCCATATGGATCGGGACACGTGATGGTCTGGCTCGATCATTGGATCTCGATGGAAGTGCGTGGAAGATATTCCGGGCAGAATACGATGAAGATGAGGTCTATGCCTATCCTAATCCCTTTGCCCCCAGTTCCCACAACACACTTGACGGAGATGGATACGTGCGTTTCCACACGGATGTAAACGTGTCATTCGTTATCAAAATGACCATCTACAATTTTGCCATGGAGCGAGTGTATTACGAAGAATATGACAGGCGAACAGATGGCGGTGCCCTTAAATGGAACGGACGGGATAAAAAAGGACGTCTCGTGGACAATGGGACCTATTTCATCAGGCTGGATTATGACACAAAAACCGAGTGGTTAAAACTCATTGTGATTCAATGAAGAAATCTTTTCTATTAGCAACAATTTTAACTGGTGGGCTATTTGCAACGGATTACGCTGGGTATACAGGGTCTTTCCTACGGATGGGAACCACTGCCCGATCCATCGCCATGGGTTCGGCTTTTACAGCAGCCATCGATGATGGGTTTGCCGCCTATCACAATCCAGCAGGGGCTGCATTTGTCACAACACCGCGATTTTCCGTAAATCACCATATTTTACCTCTGGACAGAAGATTGTCTGCTACAGGATTTGCCATGAAGCTGCCACCAACCGCCGGTATCAGTCTGGCGGTAATCCAGGCTGCCACCACAGGAATTGATGGGCGGTCCCAGTCTGGGCAGCATACCGAAACACTGTCCACCAGTGAGTTGGCTGCCTTTATCGGGTTTGCCCAACAGATTAAACCATGGTTTTCCTTTGGGATCAATATCAAAGTCCTGTATCATTATTTGCCTGTAAATGAGGAGAAAATCCGAGGGAATGGCAGCGGGTTCGACATCGGATTCCATTTCAAACTTCCCAGGGAAAGATCCATAGGATTGGTGATTCAGGATTTGAATTCCGGATATCACTGGGATACGAGTCAAATCCTGGAAAAAGGAAGCAGTGACAATGTAGATAAATTTCCAGTCATGGTTCGGTTGGGTATGGCATCGCCAATACGTTCTCTAAAATTTGTATCTGACTTTGGTGTGGTCCTTGATGGCGTTGAATACATTGCGCCACTGTACAGAGCAGGAATTGAATACCCGTATCAAGATCATTATTTCCTGAGGGCAGGATTCGGAAACAACCGCATATCCTTCGGGACAGGTATGAAATACAGATTCCGTAATCCGGATGATGCATCTATTGATTACAGTGTTGCTATCGATGCCGCATCAGGTTTGAACCATATTTTCTCTTTTGCCTATCTTTTTTAATATGCGAATCATACTCATTATTCATCTAATCATGTCCATGACCTATGCCGTAGGCGCGGGATTTCTGGGCATTCCATACACCGCTGAATTGCTATCCCGTGGAGATCATCCTGTATCGGCTACCATTTCCAGCGTGAACCCTGCCGGTTTGAGATTTTCACCTTTCCCCTCTATCCATGCCAGTTATGGTAACTGGCTTGCAGACTCGAAACACATGACCGTTTTGTACTCTAGACAACGATTTGGTGGCGAACTGGTTGTGAAAGGTCGTTATGTTGGAATCGACGATCTAGAGTACCGAAATGAAACTCCCACGGATGATCCACAGGCATTGTTTTCAAGTTACAGTGCCGCCATTGAATGGCAATATGCGCGAAAAATATCTTCGAAACTAACGGTTGGGGTTGGAGGAAAATTCACATCCATGTCACTGTATACAGCTTCGACCAGAGGATTGGCCTTCGATGCTGGCGTTGTTTATTCTCTGTCCAATGATACTGAACTTGGACTGGCTATCCTCAATCTTGGCACCATGAGCGGATGGGGACAAACAGAACCATCTTACCCTGTTAGAGTAACAGCAGGTGGATCAGCAGTTTTCCGCTCCATGCCATTATCGCCACGACTATTGATTTCCATGGAATCCAACTCCCATGTCGACGGTCTGATCATGAATGCAGGAAGCGAGCTTCACTGGAACCAATTGGTGTTTCGACTGGGGTCAAAAGCATCAACATCGGTGTTTTCAACTTCCGGTGGTGTGGGGATTCAAATGGGTATATATACGGTAAATTATGGATTCCAGGTTGGGTCCCAGAATCTTGGTATGCCCCATGTAATTGATGTCTCTATTCGTCTTCCGTCATGAAGAATCGGCTTTCTATCATTTTGAATATTGTTCTGGCCGGCGCTGTCATTGTGCTGGCATTTTTGCTTTTACAAAAAGATACACCTACTCCTGTCATTGAAGAATCGTTTGAAGATGTGTCTGGGGAAATCTCTGCAGAGACAACCCGGGAGATGACAAAGGGGACCATCGTTTTTATCATTGATGATTTTGGTTACCGAAACGATGAAATATCCGATGGATTTCTTGATCTGGATGTTCCCATAACCTGCGCAATAATACCAGGGCATCGGAACAGCGGACCCTTTGCAAAAAAAGCAGTTGAATCAGGAAAGGAAGTCATTATCCATATGCCTATGGAATCCCATTCCGATCCTGCCGGTGAAGACGATTATATTCTGAGAACGTCCATGACCAGTGCTGAAGTGGAGAATAGAATTCGTCTGGCTTATGAGGATATCCCGGAAGCCATAGGGATGAACAACCATCAGGGGTCCAAAGCCACGGAAGATGGACGTATCATGCGTGTTCTGGGGTTAACATTGAAAGAACTTGGAAAATTTTTTGTGGATAGCCGAACAACAGCCAGTTCTCTTGGAGAACAAACCATGACGGACCTTGGTGTAAAAACACGTAGACGAAATGTGTTCCTGGATAATGAATTTGATCCTGCACTCATTCGAGAGCAATTGGATGAACTGGTGGAGAAATCCGATCGATGGGGAGTGGCCGTTGGAATCGGACATGCAAAAGAAGCCACGCTGAATGTTCTCCAAGCCGAAATTCCCAGGTTGAAAGAGGCAGGATATCAATTTGAATTTGCTTCCAGCGTAGTTCGCTAAATATTGAGCTATTGATGCCGATTCAATGCAGGGTTACGCGGAATAATTTAACCGAGAGTATACATGTAATTTACGCCGTGGTTGTGGATAGTAATGGAGAGCCGGTATACATATCCGGAGACCCGCACTACCTGACCTGCATCCGATCTGCATTGAAACCCTTTCAGGCTGCAACGGCAGTGACACATGGGGCGGTAGATGCGGCCGGGTTTTCTCCCGAAGAACTGGCCCTAATGTGCGCGTCCCACAATGGTGAGGATGTTCACGTAAAAACAGCCATATCAATGATCCAGAAACTGGGATTGGATGAACATCACTTAGAGTGTGGTTTTCACCCGCCCTATCATCGAGAAAGCCGTTTTCACCTGATTCGGGAGGAAAATACACCAACTCCATTTCACAATAATTGCAGCGGAAAGCACGCCGGAATGCTGTCGCTGGCTAAAAAACTGGGTGTAACTTCCAGAGGATATACTAAAAGGGATCATCCTGTCCAGGAAGCCATATTCAATTTGATATCCAATTACACGCACCTGGAGGAAATTCCATATGCCGTGGATGGCTGCAGTGCCCCAACACCTTTCTTTAGCCTTTTGACGATTGCAAACCTGTTTCGAGATTTAGCGAACCGCGATGATGCACTTATGGATCGCATTTACTCTACCATGACAGCACATCCATATCTTTTGGCAGGAGTAAAACGGTTTGATACAGATTTCAATCAGGAAATGCGTGGACGTGCCGTTACCAAAATTGGCGGGGAAGCCATTCGTGGTGTTGGAATTCGCACCAGGGGTGGTTCATCCTTTGGAGTGGCACTAAAAGTCCTGGATGGAAATACACGTCCATTGTCAATGGCCACTGTGCACCTGTTAAGAAAACTTGACCTGTTGGAAGATGCGGAATGGGATCGGCTATCACAATATCATTCAGTTGAATTGTTGAATCATCGACAGATTCACTACGGGAATGTAGAAATATATATAGATTGATCTTCATCAACCAGCCTGCAGGATAATATTCCCTATATTTCCCCGTTCAAGACATAGCCATTAGAAACACTTCATGAAAAATACTATAATGATTTTTGCCATACTCTCAGTTTGTATGGCGTCCACACAGCGCATCATGACCTACAATGTATTGAATTACAGCGGGAATAATACAAGCAAGGAAACGGCACTTCGCATCGTGATTGGTGAAAGCAATCCTGATATTATTGTGGTGCAGGAATTAAATGATCAGGCCGGGTTCTCGGATTTCCTGTCAGATGTATTAAACCATGAAACAGCCAACCTATATTCAAGTGCAGATTTCATTGATCAAAATGAATCCAATATTGATATTGCGCTTTATTATAAAACTGATCTGTACTCATTTGTATCCACCACAAGGATAAATACAACCAACACATGGGGACGGCGAGATGTGATGGAATTTGTGTTGATCCACGATGCATCCGGTGTGGAATTCAATGTCTATGGGTGCCATTTGAAGGCAGGGACAGACAGCGCCGATGAAAATGAACGAACATCAGAAGCCACAGCCCTTCGCAATTATCTGAACACGCTGAACCCCGACACCCCGTTTATTGTCTCAGGTGATTTCAATATCTATAATAGCGGGGAAGGAGCGTTTCAAGTCCTCACCGAATCCCAGGATGACAACGATGGTCAATCCTTTGATCCCATTAATAGAATTGGGTACTGGCACAATAATTCAGCCTATGCCGATGTCCATACCCAATCACCTAGAGGTGGAAGTTATGGCGGCATGGATGACCGTTTTGACTGGCTTTTTGTTTCCCAGAGTATTCTTTCAGACAATGACTTGAATTACATTACCGGTTCCTATACAGCCTATGGAAATGATGGAGATCATTTTAACCAGGCCATTAATGCAGGATCCAATTCTGCCGTTTCAATGACAGTGGCAAATGCCTTGGTGGACGCCTCGGATCATCTCCCGGTTTTCATGGATGTCGAATTCGATGATATCGTTCTTTCTGACTCAAAAATCGTTATTTCAGAAATCATACCCAATCCCAGTCAGGTCAGTGATTCATTTGGAGAATGGGTGGAATTATATAATAATGATTCCATTACATACAATTTGCAGAATTGGGTTATCAGGGATTTGGATAGCGATTACCATGTTATTGAATCATCGCTGACTCTATCTCCCGGCGAGTATGTTGTGATTGGAAGAAACAGTGATGCCGGTCTAAATGGGGGTGTGGATGTGGATTATGCAGCATCAGGATTCCTTCTTTCCAATACAGAGGATGAAGTTGTTTTGTACAATGATATGGGGAATCTTGTAGACGAAGTAGTGTACTCCAATGCATTTCCGTTCGGGAATGGTACTTCAATGTACATTATGGATATGGGTACAGATAACAATAATGCCGATAACTGGTATGAGTCCACATTGCCATATGGAGACGGTGATTATGGGACACCTGGTTATGCCTGGGATGATTCCCTTTCAGTCACCGCACCAGAAGTCATTCCAGTATCCTTCACTCTCGGGGAACCCTATCCCAACCCATTCAACGCGCGAATTCAGATACCTTTTGAGATTAGTAGAATTGGGTCTCACTCAATAAAAATTTATTCCATAGATGGTACAGAAGTGGAATCATTTATACTCAATCGGACTCAAGGTAATAAAACCATCACTTGGAATGCAGAAAATATGGCATCCGGTGTTTACCTGATTCAATTGTCAAGCGAGTACCAATCCCTGGTGAAAAAAATCGTTTTAATGAAGTAGAAAACCTGCTTTGTTTGGATTCCATTAGACAATGCATTTCGTTGGATTCAACACCTGTTAGATGTAATTTGGTAACCTCTTTTCCATAAAATCTGATGTATCAAAACCCATTGGATTTTTTTTCAGATTAATGAAAAACAGCTATCGATATATATCATTGTTTCACGGGCTAATTGTCTGTCTTCTATTGGGGGTATTGACTGCACAACCACGCAGGGATGTTTCTCCCCGTGTAATGAATAATAATGATGTTTATCACCTGTACACATCCGTCGGGCAGATTGGATTAACGGTAACAAATTTTGGTGTGCTTGGTAACGGCTGGAACAAAATTAATGGACGGATTCATCCTTCCTGTGCCTACAAGCAGCATTCCCAGATCCTCAGGGAGAATATTGAGCATTTTTCCTTTGCCGGGTTGTGGATTGGTGGCATTGTAAATGGTGAAAAAAGGGTATCTACTGCCATCGTCGATGGTGTATTTGAATCAGGTCAGGAGGGGTTTGAATTCTTCTCAAAACCGGAGGTACGAATTCGCTCCTCCATTTCATCTACCTCGCAGGACTCCATGGCACAGTACTATTCCCCACATGCTGTATCCCATCAGGATTTCCTTATGAATTTCAAAGACTATGGTGCAACGCCCGATGATGATATTGGTATCCCAAACCATACTCCACTTGGGATAGATGTACACCTCGAATCATATGCATGGAATTTCTCTTTCGCCGATGCTTTCGTTATTCTGAATTATGAAATTGTGAATTCATCCAATGATACCATAAAGGATTTGTTTGCCGGGATATGGACCGATGCATCCATTGGAAACATGAACTACACGAGTATTTATGAACCGGGTGGGGGATTTACATGGTATGATAACCTGGATGGATTTGATGAATCCATGGATGAATCAGGGTTTGCTAGGGATATTGGTTATCAATACGATGCTGATGGAGACGATGGCTGGTCGGAATCCTATCTGGGTATTGCCTGCCTTGGTGGTACAGTACCCAGGGAATATTTCGACTCGTACTATCACCAGTGGGTTTGGACTAACTCCAACAACTCAGATTATCCAGCTCACTCCATGCCTCTCAGGGATGATGAGCGATACGAGAAAATGAAAACATCAGTCCCTAAAAACCCAAATGGTATTAATCCGCCATATGGACCCGAAGGATATCCCGCGACGCCAAACAGCTGGTTGTTTATGCTGTCAGCCGGTCCTTTAGGGTCCATGCCGAATTCACCGGATTCATTACATTGGGCTTTGCCTCCGGGTGACACATGTCATGTTGTGTTTACTACAGTTGCAGGACTCTGGGCGGCACCAACGGCTAATTCTCCAGCCAGAAGGGAAAACCTGCACATCAACAAGGATTGGGCACAGAAGGCCTACGATGGTGAGGATAAAAACAGGGACAATATTCTAAATGATGATGAAGATATCAATCAGAATGGTATTCTGGACAGGTACATCCTGCCGGAACCACCTCCCGTCCCGAATATGACCGTAAAAGTAGAAGACCAATCCGTTACATTATTCTGGCAGAAAAATGCCGAGACTTTTATAGACCCCATCAGTCATGAAATGGATTTTGAGGGCTACCGTGTCTATGGGGCACGGAAGACAAACAATGGTTCGGAACAGGAGTTTACCCTCCTTGGTGAATTTGACAAACAGGGAAACAGCATAGGGTACAATACTGGATTTGATGTGGTCCAAATTATGAATGATGATGGGGAGCCAGACAGCCTGTTTATAGATGGGAATTATTACCATTACCGTTTCGCAAATTCCGGTGTACAGAATGGATGGCTGAATTATTATGCTGTGACAGCCTTTGATAGAGGTGATCCAGGATCCAATCTGGCCAGTCTTGAAAGCAATATTATTTCCAATAGAAAATACGTTTATCCGGGGCAGGTTTCTCCATCGGACACTACTGGCTGGACAGGGTTTCCAACGGTATACCCCAACCCATTCAGGGGACAGGCTGCATGGGACGGATATGGCAACAGGGAACAAATGATCTGGTTCCAGAATCTTCCATCCACGGCAGAAATACGCATTTTTACACTGGCCGGAGATTTGGTGAAAACCTTGCATCATGATGAGAAGTACCAGGGCAGGGATATTAGAAATATTGACCACACGAAAAACCCTGTCATGAGTGGTGGTGAGCATGCCTGGGATCTGATCACTGAATATGACCAGGCTGCAGCCAGCGGTCTCTATCTTTTTACTGTCGAAGACTTGAATACGAATAAGATTAAGGAAGGCAAATTCCTTATCATTAAATAATAGGTTAACAAGGAGTCAAAATGAAAAAAACAATGTTAACAGTTATGGCTGTCCTGGGTTTTGTATTCGCCCAGACAGTGGACTATGACACTCAGATTCAGCCCATTTTTAATGGTAACTGTACCGGATGTCATGGAAACAACGGTGGGCTTGACCTGTCCTCGGGTAACAGCTACAATAATCTTGTAGATGTACAGGCCCAGGGATATGCAGCATTGCGTGTCACAAGCGGTGATCCAAGTGCATCTGTTTTGTGGAATAAAATAGAGAATACAGGTACGTATGGTGGACAAATGCCACCGTCCAGCTCACTGTCAGAATCAGACAAAGATCTAATTGAAACATGGATCACAGAGCTGGGTGCTACCACACCATCATCCATTTATGATGTTCAGTTTACAGAAGATGCTTCAGGTGATTCACCCTATGATGGTCAGGAAGTGACCATTTCAGGTATTGTCACAGCTGAATTCTGGGGCAGTGGGAACAGCCACATGTTTATCCAGGATGCTCCTGGACCATGGAACGGTATCATGGCATACCAATCCGGCGGTTGGGATAGTTTTGCATTTGTAGATGATGATGGGAATCCCCTGATGTCAGTTGCAGAGGGAGATTCTGTCACCCTTACAGGTACCATTGATGAGTATTTTGGGATGACTGAAATTCTGGACATCATAGAATTCATCGTTCATGGACCGGCAATGAACCCCATTGAGCCATCTGTTGTGACAGCAGGTCAAATCGGTACCGGTGGTACGGAAGAAGAAGCCTATGAAGGCTGTCTCGTGGAGGTCCAGAATGTAACAGTAGACGAAGCCGACCTTGGATTCGGTGAATGGTCTGTAACAGATGGATCGAATTCTGTTAGACTAGACGATCGTTGGGACTATTTTTATAAAGCAACATCTGGTCAGGCACTTGCAAGTGTAGTCGGTTGTATGGATTATTCCTTCAGTGATCGAAAAATCCAACCCAGACTCGCACGTGACGTTGTAGAAAGCGGGAATACTCGTATCCAGCGCATTCAGCAGGTATTATACAGTGATTTGCTGATGGCCGGTGATGATGCCGTATCAGATACATCCTACATGGCTGGAGAAACAGTGACGGTTGTTGGTGTTGTTACCATGCCTACTGGATTGAGCTATGCCGGTGATGGTATCAAGTTCATTTTTCAGGATACTACTGGTGGACCATGGAGTTCTATTCTCTCCTATGACCCTGATTCAACGGCATTCCCTGTACTTTTTGAAGGTGACCTGATTGAAGCAACTGGATTCATTGATGAATACACAACTGGTCCTGCAAACATGACGGAGCTATTCATCACTCAGCCGGTAAACATTCTGGATTTTGGTATCGAGTTACCAGAGGTTCCTCTTGTAAATACCGGCGATTTACGCTGGCCCACAGAAGCTGAACAGTGGGGTAACGTGAGTGTTCGTGTTGAAGAAGCAACTGTCATTCAAAATGACCTTCCATACGGTGAATGGTCCATTGATGATGGTACTGGTTCTGTGAACGTTGATGATGATTCAGATAGCCTGAACGTGTGGCAGAATACTTATGGAAGACCACCGGTAGGCAGTTTCATCAGTTCTCTGGAAGGGTGGGTCTATCACCATTTCGGTTCTTATGATGACTCAACTGCATACAAAATCGAACCTTTATATCCTTCCGATATAGAATTTGGTGCAGGTCCTCCAAACATCACGGATGCCATGAGAGATCCCTGTGTACCGGGTACAGCCGAAGCTGTCACCGTTACAGCTGATATAGAAGACAACTCAGATATTGCCTCTGCGAAAATCCATTATTCTGTGGATGGCGGTGCATACATGATTGTTGATATGACCAGTGGAGATGGCTTGACATGGTCAGGTGATATTCCATCAACTGGTGTAGAAGGTGCCGTAGTTAATTACTTCCTTGAAGCCACAGATGATGGTACAGATCAATCTGCACCAAAAACAAGCTTCCTTCCGTATGATACACTGGCATTTCAGTTCAGTTATGTCACAAAGGATGAACCACTGACCATTGCAGATGTTCAGTATACTGAATGGTCACTGGCAGATTCGCCATTCAACGGATGTGAAGTCACCATCAGCGGTATTGTAACAGGTGATACAGCACAATCTATGAGTGGTTACGGTGCCTATGTTATGCAGTCCGAGTCCGGACCCTGGAATGGAATTGTGTTTGATCCCATGGATGGCGTAGAGCTGACACGCGGCGATTCTATTACCGTGACAGGTATTGTTGATGAATACGATTCCGAATGGAATTTCAAATGGGATAACAACACGAAGATGAATGACATTTCCAGTATTGTTGTTCATTCCAGCGGACATGCTCTTGATGCAACAACAGTCAGCACCGCTGATCTTGCACAGGATGCAGATGAAGTTGAATCCTATGAGGGTGTGCTTGTCACCATCAACAACGTGACAGTATCTGCTGTAAACTCCTATGACTGGAGCATTGATGATGGATCAGGTATTACCTGTCTCATCGATGATGATGCAGCCAACATGGCAGCTGACAACTTCATGTCAACACTTGCCGTTGGAACCACCCTTGAATCTGTCACTGGATTCTTTAACTTCAGTTTTGGAACGTATAAAATCCAGATCCGTGATCTGGGTGATCTTGGACAACTTGTTGTGAATGAAGATTATGTGGCTCAACCGCTCACATACGCTTTGCATCAAAACTATCCAAACCCATTTAACCCTGAAACCAGGATACGGTTTGACCTGGCAGCAACTCAGGATGTGAAATTGGTTATTTACGACGTGCTCGGACGTAAGGTTCGTACACTGGTAAACAGCGAATTTGGTCCTGGAATGCATATCGTTAACTGGAACGGTTTAAATGATGCAAATGAACAGGTAGCAACGGGAATGTATGTTTACAGAATCATTGCCGGTGATTTCACCAAACATCAGAAGATGCTGCTTGTAAGGTAAACAGGTTACAAGGTGCGGAGGGAAACCTCCGCACCTTTCTACTATGAACCGACCAACATATTATCTCATTTTAACGGTCCTGATCTGGACAGGGTGCTCCCTTTGGGAGTATGATGATCCATCTGAGGAAGTTCAATCCCTGCCACCTGAAACATATATTTCGGTGGTGGCACTGGATACAATCTATGCTTCCATAGATTCCATTGGGTTTACCGTGGACCCGGCCAGTGGTGATACCATTCCAGATACTTCCTGGGTGTGGTATTTTGACGACAATCCCCCGGATTCCATGGAATGGGATATCCTTCCCGATGCATTCACCACCATCATGACCAGCAGGCAGCAGCTTCACTGGTGGGGTGAAGATCCTGATGGAGATATTGTTGGGTACTATTATAAATGGAGTACAGATTCCTCCTGGACTTACACACAGGATGAGCAGGGATTGTTTTTCGTTCCCATCACATCGGAACTGGATGTATTCAGTTTTCAGGTAAAAGCCATGGATCAGGACAGTATCATTGATGCCACACCGGCAAGGTTGGTTCTACCCATACAGAATTCTGCACCTGAAATCAGTTTTCGATACAGAAGTAATCCCTTGTTGGTTGACATGCCAACAGATACCAGTTTTACGTTCCCCACCCGGACATTTGTATGGGATGTTTACGATCAGGATGGAAACTCATCCATCACGGATGTGTTCTACGCTATCGACGATCCATGCGATTCATGCTGGGTTCAGCTTGATGCAGCTGAATACGCAAGCATCACCATTACAGGGCTTTCATCTGGTTTCCATACCTTTTACGCGAAAACAAGAGATATAGCAGGGGCAGAAAGCGACATTATTTCCTTCCCCGATACCAACAACATTGATGAACCTGATTATTGGAAAGTATTACCTGTCGTGGGTAATACCCTCATCGTAGATGATTTTCCACAGGATGATCAGAATGTTGCCCAATCCTGGTACAGAACAGTTCTGGACACTATTGTGGGATCCAATGATTATTCTGTGTGGGAGATAGGGGACGAGCTGCCATTCTCATCTACGGATGTTACAGCAACACTTCAATATTTTGATCATATTGTTTGGTACGCTGCCTACACACAGAAGGAATCCTACCTGGATGCAAGTGGAAGCATAATGGCATTCATTGCGGAAGGTGGAAACTTTTTCCTCAATGCACCGGAACTGAAAGATTCAACTTTTACATGGTTCCCATTGGATAACAGTGCTGTCTTGAATCCAAACGGCAGGTTACTACCTGGAACAGAATTGCGATCAGAAATTCGCGATCAATTGGACCTGGAAACATCCCAACTTATTGCCATTCGAATTAAACATTTTACCCCTGACAGCGCTGCATTCTCATCATACCAGACATACTACAGAGTCGAGGATAACATCGTTGCTGCAGGTGGACGATTTCAGGTTTCACACAACACAGAATCGGGAGATATTGTTCTTATGTCCGTTCCAATCCATAACGGTATTAATCCCATAATTGAAGGAAATGGATCGGCAGGGAAATTCATCAAGTACGTATTAGCGGAGGTATTTGAATGAGACGATTCCTACCATGGATAATCCTGATGCACATTATTGGGATGGCGCAGTCTCCCGGAACCATCAGGGGTGTGGTTACGGATACTGAGACCGGGGAAGCACTGGTTGGTGTCAATGTCATGGTGAAAGGAACGTACTGGGGGGCTTCCAGTGATATAAATGGCGGGTTTGTCATACGTCATGTGGCCCCGGGAAATTATGATATTGAGGCTTCCATTATTGGTTTCAAAGTATTGTTAAAAACAGGTATTCAGATAAATAGCGGTGAAACTAAAGTAGTGAATTTCCCCATGGAAGAAACGGTGTTATCCCTGGGAGAAGAAGTGGTAGTTGTTGGGAAAAAACCTCTGTTTGATGTGAATGAAACATCCTCTATGGCCCGTGTGCGTTCTGAAGATATTGCTAACCAGGTGGTGAACAGTGTAGAAGATATTCTCGCTGAACAGATCGGTGTTACCAAGCAGGACAATGAAATTCATATCCGTGGAGGACGGATTGATGAAAGTCTGTTTGTTGTGGATGGATTGTCCGTGAAAGATCCGCTATCCGGCTACTCCGGGAATGTGTTTGTGAACGCCGAAGCCATTGAAGAATTAGAAGTCGTTACTGGAGGATACAACGCCGAATATGGTCAGGCTATGTCTGGAGTCGTGAATATCCGGCTAAAAGAAGGACGAGATAAATACGAAGGTGCTGTGAAATACACCAGCGATAACTGGGGACTTTCAACTGATATTATTGATCATGTAAGTACAGACAGACTTGAATTCAATTTTGGGGGACCATCATTATTACTCCAATCCATTCCCGCACTAATTGGTCTGGACATGCCCGGGAAGTTTTCTTTTTTCATTAACGGGTATGGGAAAGTCTATGATAGCCATTTGCCTGTGGCCAATACATTGTATCCCCATCGATACTGGTCATTACCGGGTATGGATGATCAAACCATGGATGACTGGAATAATCAGCTGGCAATCCGGGAAAACAATGACTGGCACCTCCTGTATAAAATGACA
Source organism: uncultured bacterium (assembly GCA_964344305.1). Lineage (GTDB taxonomy): Bacteria > Fidelibacterota > Marinisomatia > Marinisomatales > JABMOV01 > JABMOV01. Next base: position 112,675 of record CAYFMT010000004.1, read on the forward strand.
TGGGATATTTCAGGATTGAAGAAACTGTCTGCATCCTATGATATGTCCATGAATATTAATCAGGGATACTTTATGCCCAGGGCTTTTTCCAGTAATTATTTCCCCTACAGTTATATCCAGATCCTGAACCAGTACAATACTATTACACGTGACACACGGCTCTTCAACCTGAACTGGCGACATACCCTGAACACACAATCATTCTATGAAGTAACACTGGGTAGATTCCTCACCATGGAACACAGTGCCGTACAGGACCTCCACTGGACAGATTACTCCGAGCGGCTCGATCTACGACCAATTAATTATATCCTGCTGGATCAAGATGGGAATATCAGGATTACCTATGGTGATGAATTCTATGACACAGGATTTGCTCCAGAATGGTATGATCTCATAAGTGATAACACAAGAATGGATGTGGACTGGACGTATCAGATTTCTGAACGGCAGAAAATGAAAGCTGGTATTGAGAATACCGTTGCCAACATACAGGTTCTTGATGTGGAGGAACCCTGGGCTGGTACGACCGGGTTCGGCGCAAATTATGACAATTACCAGGCATCCACAGTCTTTGGTGCCTTTTTTATCCAGGATCGAATTCAATTTGAAGGGATGACCGTCAACATTGGTGCCCGATATGATTACTGGTTCCCTGGGAAATATGTTGAAGATGCCATCAATGATCCCAATTCCATTATTATTACAGATGCGGCAAAAGAGAAATTTGCAGAGGAAACGTTCACTCTGTTTGGTTACAAGGGAAAAGGTCGTTTAAGTCCCCGATTTGGGATATCCCATCCTGTCACAAACAATGATGTCCTGTATTTCTACTACGGGCATTTCTCACAGCTGCCAACATTCCAATATGTCTATGCCAAATTGAATTCCAACTCAGAATCCACTTACCAGGTGTTTGGGAACCCGAATTTGAGTCCGAAAACCACAGTACAGTATGAGATCGGTGTCAAGCATAGGTTTAGCGAGGACCAGGTGCTGGAATTGAAAGCCTACTGGAAGGATATGTTTGATTACGAAACATCTCAACCCATTACGCCGTCCAACCCGAAGTATGCTCATTTATCATTTAACATGTATTTCAATGCTGATTATGCTAGGGCAAGGGGAATTGAAGCCATATTAAAGAGCCGGTTATTCAAGAGCTGGTATGCAGACTTGAATTTTAATTACTCCATCATCACAGGTAAAAGCTCAAGTCCATTGGATAATCTGCTTGTCCAGGCAGGAGAGTTATCAGAGAAACCCCTTGGTGAAAACTATATGAGCTGGGACAGACCCATCCACATGTTTGCAAATCTGTCATACAATCCGGGAAACTGGGGAGCTTCATTCAGGGTAGATTTTGAATCTGGTAGAAGGTATACGCGGTATATTCCAGGTACAGCTGAATTTCCAGATGGTTTTAGAGAAATAGAGGGGGTACAGTATTACGTTGGAACCAGGGAAGGAGATAAACCAAACGCATACCTTTCGAAGGTCCCATCTCATAACATGGATTTAAAACTGCATAAAACAATTACCATGAACGGTATAAAAGTAAAATTCCTTCTGGAAGTACAGAATGTAATGGACTCTAGAATTCCTCGCAGAATCAACCCATACACCGGCAGGGGATATAATCCAGGTGAAATATATGGGTATAACCTCATAAACAGCCCGAATCCAAACCTGGATCCATCCCGATATCGCAGACCGCTCACCGCTGAATTTGGAGTGCAATTCATTTTCTGATGAATACCAGGATTATCATTACCACACTTTTGCTGATTGCGAACGGGGTTTTATCTCAAAACTTCTTCCCAATTCTTGGTGGACAGCGAGTGGGTACATCCGGGTTTACATTTTTAAAGATTGGCGTCAGCGCCCGCGCAGTAGGTATGGGTGAAGCAGTAGTGGCTGTCGACCAGGATGCTGGATCCCTGTATTACAATCCTGCTATCATCGCACAGCTACCTAAAACAGCCGTTTCGGCATCCCACATTTCCTGGCCGGCTGATATCAGTTATGACTTTTTCAGCGGGACCATGAAGATTTCCGGCAGACACCATATGGGCCTTATGGCGGGTATCCTGCATATGGCTCCCATGGAGGAAACAACTGAATACAGGCCCCATGGAACAGGAAATTATTTCGTCTTCCAGGACAGGTTCATTGGTTTATCCTACGGGGTTGCCATGACGGACAGATTCAGCTTTGGAATCACAACAAAATATGTGGTAGAGGAGCTTGCAGGAAGCATGATGGAGAATGTACTTCTGGATATGGGTACTTTCTACTGGACGGGATACAAATCCCTCAGGTTCTCTGCAGCACTATCCCATTTTGGAAATCAATCTGCACCATCAGGCACATTTTCCAAAAGAGTCCTTGATAAGGATACCGGTGAAGAGCGTTACATAAATTCGGAATACACACGATTCTCTCCACCAACCATGTTCCAGGTGGGGGCTGCCATGAATATCATTGACATGAGTCAACATACATTGCTTGCATCCCTTCAATTGAACCATCCGGTGGACAATACAGAGCATATTGTTTATGGGTTCGAGTATACATTCATGAATGCGTTTTTCCTCCGCGGTGGGTATAAATCGAACAAAGAGGAAGAGGATCTGTCTTTGGGAATGGGTGTAAATGTTATGTTGGGAGGGTACGAATTCCGTGTGGATTATGCCTACACTAACCTCGTTCATCTTTCGGATCCAACTCGGTTATCGTTAGGGGTGTCGTTCTGATGAAAGTGAATAGGTATATTTTTTTTATTTTCATTGGTCTACTGGTATCCTGCGTGGAAAAAACGCCGTTTTATTCAGATATAAGTACTGAGCCGGATGAATCTTTTGGAGCCGGTGATACAACCTATGTCATGCTCAATCCTGTCTGGAATGCAGACTTAGGACTGATCTCCCCGGTGGAAATATCCATTGCACAGGATGGAATAATATATATTGCCGATACATCCAGTCAGAGTATTCTTGTGATGGATCAAAGCGGGCGGTTGGAAAGTGGATACGATGCATTGAGTAATCTGGTAACTATACCGATTGATGTAGATATTGATGAAAAAATGAATGTGTTTTACATTGATGGCTCACAGCGTGTCTTTAGGTGGAATCATTTATGGAACAACACAGGCATTCATTCCATTGCCGTGTCTGCCACCTTTGTTCATGGCGATGGCTCAGAAGTGAATTCTGACTATCAAATGGAAAATTGGGTGGGCTATTTAAATAACCCTGAATGGACGATGACGAATATTCAATGGGAAACAAATTCCAGCATAATCGACTCCCTGCTAGCCCCACATGTGTTTTACGAGGGTTCTCTCCTTAAAAATATTTACAAGGATAATTTTTATCAATCCGATCAATCACAATTTACCGGCTTATCGGTTCTGAATGGAGAAGACAATGCCATTGTTGTGGCTGACAGGGGAGGCGTTGATAGTTCTGACCATCGAGTGCTTAGAATAGATTTTGAACGGGAGCATTTACTCTATCTTGAGTCCGGCAATACGGTGTGGGCACATTCTGGTATTTTCGGTCAGACACTTGCCCAGGAAGGCACAGGAGCCGGATATGTGAACCAGCCTGTTTCTCTGGATACTGATGAGAGTGGGAATATCTATTATACCCAAACCGGTATTCAATATGGTGCGCATAAAATCCGACCTATCACTACAGGATCATACACGACTTATACATCTGTATTTACCGAAGGAATAAATGATATTATGGAACTGGGCAGGTTTACTAATCCAAGGGATATAGCAGTGGACAACTCACAAATGATATATGTGGCTCATGAGGCTGAAAAGGAAATACAGGTGTTTAACTATAACGGAAATTTCTATAAAAAAGCAGGGATCACAGAGGTTGCTGTTGATACGATTCTCATGATTAATGACGTTGCTGTTGACACATCAATCACTATTGAGTTGAAAGATATCCTCATGTCACCCACTGCCGTCACGGTGGATGACAGGGGCGTGATTTATGTGTGTGATCCTGAAGCGTCCAGTATTTACCGGTTTAGACTTTCCAATGTCCTTGATGAGGATCTTCAACCGGATATATAAATTGGGTTCGTGATCAATCCACTACCAATCCTCACGATTATATCCTGTATTCTACTGGCTCAACAAGAACCGCATTATACGCGGTATTTCCTTTCAGAAACTTCTTATAGACAGAACCTGATTCAGGAAAAACCCGAATCAGGAATTCCATTTATCAAAGTAATATATAACGATCATCAGCTTCCCATTGTGAAAATAAGGTTTAACATGAACCATGATATATGGGAAAAGGAAATCCATACATATACGAATCAAAACGAGCTGGAATCCACTTTTACCTATACCGGTGATGATACCCCTCGTGAGTTACGCATTTTTGGGGATAATGAACCCTGGTCACAAGCGTTCCGGGATTATGTATTTAAAAAAAATACCAGTCAATCATTCCACGGGCAAACAACACAATTTTTATTTTCTGTTGATGGCACCTTAACAACCATTAAGCTGATCAACCCCATGGGATTTCCATACGGGGAAATCAAATTCTTCTATGACTATCTTGGATTTGTTAAGGAGGAAACCTGGCAATCCCTGCCATCAGGAAATGTGATCAGAAGGTTTGTATATGAAATGGATATCCAAAATGAGTCCAAGAAACTCTGGGAATACGGAAAAAAGGGTGAAGAAATCAGCTATATTGAATTACAAATGGGTGATGATGACAAATTATACCCTAATCCAATTCCCAGAACCGGAAACATTCTGGATGAAGTGGATATTGTATTGAATGAAATCATACGTACGGGGATTCATCCACCCATCCCTGCCCATATTCCGCAGATGGAAACGGATCAGGTACTGTTAAAAAATGGGGATTTATTGGATGTGAAAATCATTTCCATTCATGATAACCATGTATCATTTAAGATGGAAAACGACACATTGAATTATTCCATACAGCTGAATAAAGTTGTCCAGGTAAAAGACCGATGGGGTCATATACTTTTCCCCAAATACCCATGATACCCATGACGGATTATCGTTAAATTGCACATTCAATTAGAATGGAACAGGTAATGAAAAAAGGTATACTATTCATTTTTATGTCTGCTGCAATCCTTTGTGGACAGGATAGCAGCTATCCACCACCAACCAACCTTATCACCGCGCCTACAGCCGGAACGCTTGTTCGTGGCAGTTTTTCGTTTGAAATGCGGATTCAGAATCATGGTGGGCTGGCTACGGCACTTGCAGCAGGGATCACAGATCGATTTCAGTTTGGTGTTTCTTATGGAGCCAACAATTTCATTGGTGACGATAGCCTGAAATGGTATCCACGCCCAGAAGCAAGTATCAAATATCGTGTCATTGATGAAACCATGAGTATGCCAGGCCTATCACTGGGAATAAACACCCAGGGGTTTGGTCGTTATGACAAAGGTCTTAAACGATATGATACAAAAGCGTATGGATTGTTTCTTTCTGCCAGCAAGAATTGGAAATTTATTCTCGGAAATATTGGTATCCATGGCGGTGTGAGTTACAATTTCACCGAAACAAATGATGGCGATGAAGATCCCAATGTTTTCGCCGGGTTGGATATGGAATTGAACCCGGAATTATCTCTACTGTTTGAATACAATGGTGCATTTAATGAGAATGATAATAGATTGCAGGACATCGCCCTGAATGATGCAGGGTATGTGAATGCAGCCATACGATGGACATTCGTCCAGCATCTTCATATCGAAATTCATTTCAATAATTTGCTTTTCAACGAAAATGTCGATTATTTCAATCGAGAATTAAAACTCACCTATATCGAATATTTCTAATCTGGAGGGAACATGAAAAAAACCATCATAACAGGCATCCTTGTAGTGTTATCATTTTCACTGGTAAGTGGTCAGTTAAAAATTGGAGAAAAAGCGCCGGACTGGGTTTTCCCGGATATGGATGGAACGGAATTCACCATGGATAACTGGCCCGGGAAAATCCTTCAGATAAACTACGTGGATCCTGATGAATCCGAAATGAATGAACCCTTTAACGATGCAGTGAAATATGCCATAGACAGCCTGGGGATCATCGAACGTGAAACATTCAAGGGATTTGGCATTGTGGATTGTGCTGCCACATGGAAACCGGATTTTCTGATTCGTAAGATCGCTGGTGGAAAGGCTAAAAAGTTTGACACAACAATTCTCTTTGATTATGATGCAGAATTAAGGGAATCATGGGGATTGAAAAAGGATTCTTACAATATCATCATTGTAGATAAGGATCGGATTGTCAGGGCGATTATCATGGATAAAGTCCCAGATTCAGAAATTGACACCTATATACAATTGATTATCGATATTCAAAAAAACTCATAGTTACACATGAGTGATTTAGTCGAAAAACAGATTTCCTCGACTAAACTCTATTCAGGAAAATTGCTTCACGTCTGGAAGGATGAGGTTGAACTTCCGGACGGATCTCAATCCGTAAGGGAGTACATCAAGCATCCAGGGGCTGTTGTAATGATTCCTGTTTTACCTGATGGGAATATCATGCTTGTAAAGCAATACCGATATCCCATGGGGATGACACAAATCGAATTGCCTGCAGGAAAACTTGATCCAGGAGAGACTCACCTTGAAACAGCCGAACGAGAGCTGGAAGAAGAGATAGGATATAAAGCAGGGAAACTAACTGAATTGACTGAAATTCATCCCTGCATTGGATACAGTGACGAAAAAATGTGGATTTATTTGGCAGAGGACTTGATTCAAACTTCCACCAACACCGATCATGATGAATTCATCGAACTGGTACCCCTATCCCTTGAGCAGGCAATTGAGATGGTATGGACCGGACAGATCACTGATGTAAAAACCATCATTGGAATCCTCTGGGGAAAGAAACTTTTATTGGATGAACCTGTCTGAATAGAATTCACTATTCCATTTCCTACCAGGCGCAGAAATCGATCACACCCTATTGTAATGTCCCGTTCGTTAAAAGCAAAACTAATTGAAACCTCCAGAAAACTCGGTTTTGAAAAAATCGGGTTTGCTTCTGCAGCCCCAAGTATTAGAACTGCTGATCGGCTTGATGAATGGATTCAAGGTGGAAAACATGCCACCATGTTATGGATGGAAAAACGACAGGAAGATCGCAGCAACATCCTATCCTATTTTCCGGAAGCTAAAACAGTCATTTCCTTCGCAATGAACTATTATCATGGAAATGCTGATTCCATTTTACATGGAGAGGTGAAATTCAGCATTTATGCCTGGGGAGATGATTACCACGACCTCTTGAAAAAACGGATTCGATCTCTGGCCTCCATCATAAAAAGTGCTCATCCTGAAGCAAAAACCATTGTGTGTACAGATACGTCTCCTGTTATGGAGAAATACTGGGCTCAGAAGGCAGGAATTGGGTGGCAGGGAAAACATACCAATCTCATTACACGGGATTATGGCAGTTGGTTATTCCTGGGGGAGATCATTACAGATGTTCTTCTGAAACCAGATGAACCGTTTATGGAAGATTTATGTGGTACTTGCACAGCCTGTCTGGATGCGTGTCCCACTCAAGCTCTGGAGCCTTATGTGCTGGATAGCAATAAATGCATTTCTTATCTGACCATTGAGCATCGAGGGGAGTTTAATCAACATACCTGGACTGATGGATGGATATACGGTTGTGATGTATGCCAGGATGTGTGTCCATGGAATATTAAATTTTCCAGGCCTTCAGTCGAACCTGCATTTAAACCTCGACCTGACATTGTTTCTAAATCCAAGGATGATTGGTTAAATCTGACCAGGGAAGAATTCACAGAACTATTTAGAAAATCCCCGGTGAAGCGGACAAAATACGAAGGGTTAATACGCAACATAGAGCATACCGAATCATCACGGAAAAAGTAGGGGATAATCTCTTTTCTATCCGGTATATTTAGAGATATTGAAAGGAATAAACGATGCCAAAAGTTGGACTTATTTTATCAGGATGCGGATACCTGGATGGTGCAGAAATACAGGAAGCGGTCATTACCATGCTTGCGTTGGACAGGGCAGGAGCTGATGTTGTTTATATGGCTCCTGATATTGATCAATTACATGTTGTCAATCATGTGAATGGTTCTGAGATGGATGGTGAGTCAAGAAATGTATTAATAGAATCGGCCAGAATTACACGAGGCAATATTCATCCCATAGCTTCAATAGATTCGGATGAATTAGATGCGCTGATCTTTCCAGGGGGATTTGGTGTGGCAAAAAACCTCTGCGACTATGCTATGGTAGGGTCAGATTGTTCAGTCGATCCTGCTGTAGATCATATTGCAACAAAAATGCATTCTGACGGAAAACCCATTGGTGTTATCTGCATTGCCCCGGCAATGATGGCACGAATCCTAGGTGAAAAAGGGAAGCAAGTAGATCTAACCATTGGGAACGATGAAGGAACAGCTGGAGATATTACCACCATGGGTGCAAACCACATTGCCTGTCCGGTTCGAGAAATGATTGTGGATAAAGAAAATAAAGTAGTATCTACACCGGCGTATATGGAAGCACAGAAAATCAGTGAGGCTGCTGATGGAATTGAAAAGCTGGTAAAGGAAGTGCTGGCTTTAGTTTAATTCTTTACGGAAATATCTACAGATCCAAGCCCAACACTAATATCCAGATGAATAACAGGAAGTCCCGGCTTCCAGTCAGGTGATACATATTCATCTTCATTTTCTTCCTTTAGACCATATACTGATACAGAAGAAAGAAACGTATCATTGATATCCACACGAATGTTAGCACGCTCTGGAAGTATTAAATCCAGATCACCCAGGCCCACCTCAATATCAAATTCAGTATCAATAATACGTCCACCTCGAAAATCTATATTAGCAGAACCAAGACCCACATTCAAATCGATGTTTCTTGCATGCACATAACCCAGACCAGAGATTGATAAATCTCCAAGACCACTTTCAAGTTTGATCCTGTTGCATTCAATGGGATTGTCCCTGAGACTCGAGACATTCACATCACTTAACCCACATTCAATATCCAGATCTTCTAAGCGTATACCTGAAAGATCGATATCAGCAGAACCAAACCCAAATTCAAGATCAAGGCTGGTAGGAAGAGTCGCTGGAAGCGTGAAATCCAGCACATTTCTTGTTTTTCGAGACAGGCCTTTCAAATCCCGTAAATGATCGATATGTACATCAAGATTGTAGGAAGAATCCCTTGAGTCGATGTCTATGCTGAAATAGGCTGTTTTCCTTCGTGATTTCATATCAATATCAGGCGTGACAAACCGTGGATCATATTGAACAAACCCATCAATGTCATGTCGTGTTTTAGAAGGTGAAAGGTACAGCTCACCTATACCATAGGATATTTGTGCATCCAGCTGTGTAAATCCTTTTGAGCTGAAATGGTAGTGATCCCGGATTACCTGTCGTGTTGTATCGCCGGCAAATACCAGGGACTGAACGATAAGGATTATGGTGATAATGGTTTTCATGGTGTCCTCTAAAAAATATACCCCAATCGAATAACAGTTTCGATTTGGTCGGGTCCATCAATTGGTTTCGAAATACTAAATCCAAAATTATAATCATCATCATCAAATCCGGATGAAACAAAATCAACACCGATACCGACTGATTTAATCATGCTGTCATAATGATCAAAAACTTCCTGTAATGCATAGTCCTGTTTATCCCACGCATGTCCTGCATCAACAAAGGTGTAAATATCAAACCCATGGTCGATGAATTCACTGGTAAACACAAGGGCGAGATTTGTCTGGAACAGTTGATTGCCTACCTGTACTTTGTAAGGATATGCATTCACAGAACCATACCCACCGACTCCAAAGAGTCTGTGGACCGGCAGTATTCCGCTGGATGTCCCAACAATGGTTCGATTTCTAAACATCAGTCCCGATGAGAATTCCCAGTTGAAAACTCCAAGACCAAATACCCTAGTGTGGTCACCTATGGGATTAATATCAAGTCCATTGTCATAGTAACTGGATATATTTACCAACATAGCAACACTGGTAGTATGGGGAGAATAATATGTGGATCGGGTTGCAATGGTTGTTTCTACATACTCTGCTTTTCCAGGTACAATATTCAGGTTTGGACGTAAAGGTCTATTCTTTTCAAAAAGGCTCCACAGATCTGTTATTGGTAATGTGTCCTGTTCAACAGATGTCCATGCCATCTTCAGCTTAAAAATGGATAGGTCCAGTCCAATTCCGCCGGAAACACCTTTTTCATCCCAGCGATCGAAAAAGTCCTGTCGACCGAAAATGCCAGCGGCCGTATTATCATCGGTATGCAATCTGTACCCATCATCGGTCATAGATTTTTTAAATCCGTTAATAAACAGAATGATATTTTTGTTGGCTCCAAAGCCGCGCTCAAACCCGATATTTCCTATCCAGTCTTTTGACCCAAAACGATACCCAAGATTTAGATTTAACCTAAACTGGGACTTCCCACCCCGGTCCCATTTAGAGTTCAATGGAGACAATACAAATCCTTCATTCCTGTTATATGAAACAACTGGAAAGTCAGGGAATAACCAATTAGACCTGGCCCTTTCACTGCGCCATTCCATATCAAAATCAGAATCACCCTCCACAATGTTTTCATTATCATATTCTCTGTAAACCAGACCTTCTTTTAAATTTGTCTCAATCACGGATCCTGAAATTTGTGCGCCGTCATCAGTATGAATAGATCCACCTATGGCAATAATTTTTCCTTTAACGATTGCTGTACCATTAATAAACACATCTCCACCCACAAGGGTGATAGTCCCGGTTACGGTGCCATTCACAGTAAGGTTACCTCCAATGATCCGAATCTTGTCATTGGAAATTTCCCCCAGTGGAACTTCTAAATCGCCAAACAATCTCATTTCCTGTGTCTGTTGGGAGTTTTCCTTTAATGGATCAATGGCAGTTTCAGAGGCAAGCAATGGTAAAATAATTATTAATAGAGATAAATATTTCATGATCAATCCTTGGCAAGGGTTACGTTTCCAAAATGACTTCGAATCACAACAGTATGCTGACCGCTACCCTGGACTCCAGATGCTTTTATCAGCATGCCACTATGTTGTATCTCAAGAGGGTAATCGGATTCAAGGGCATCTAAATCTTCAACACCATCCATCTGAATATCGAAGGTGGCAGACATTCTGCTGGGTAGAATAAGATAGACATCTCCAAATCGATTGACAATTTCAATATCCTGAGCAGGTTCATCACCGGTTTCCTTGTGGATTATAATATCACCGGTATTGGTTATAGCTTTGATCCGACCGCTCAGGGATTCTCCGTGAATTGATCCTGCCGATGTTTCAAGCACCGCATCCCCTATTATCCGTTCAATATCAATATCACCGGCTGATGTAACGGCGGAAAGATTCCCAATGATGTTCTGGATTGAAAAATCGCCACCATCCGTGTGCAGATCCATGTCTGCTGTTATGTGATCAACTTCAATATCTCCGCCATGGGATCTTCCGATAACTGAATTCCCTTCGATTTTGTACATCTCAATTTCACCACCAAATGTGTAGGCTTCAATATTCCCACGACTCAGTTCAATATCAAGGTCACCACCTTTCGTCTTAACGAACAGGATTCCTTCAGTATCATTTGTTTCAATATCCCCGCCTGAGGTTTGGAGATTGATATGTCCATTGGCATGGCTAAGCTCGATATCTCCACCATAGGTAAGAGCCTGTATCTTCCCGGCAATCTGGTACAACTCAATTTCACCACCAGCAGTTTCTACATCAACTTCACCACCGATATTTTTACAGGTAATATCTCCACCTTGAGAATACAGTCTAATGCTGGTTTGCCTAGGGATATGTATATCAAAATCGACACTCACATTTCGTGACCATTTTCCGGGTCCTACAATTTGAATGATGCCATTGACATCATTGTAATGCACATTCGTCTTCGCTTTTTCATATTCGCTGGCTGCTCGCTTTTTGTTGAGGGATCTCACAGTTATTGTCTCTACTATCTGAACAGCAGAACCGGATTCACCGTGGATTGTAAAATCCCCTTTGACATTGTGAATTTTTAGCACAGGCAAATCCGATGGATCTGCATCAAATGTATAGGTGACTTCTCCCTTGTACTTTGATTCACTGTCAAGACCAAAGGAATTGAATATTTCCTGTGATAGCGCGAGATGTAGAACAGAAAATAATGCAATCGAAGTATACCTCATTGAAGAACCTCTATTTCATCACTCTCAGTCGAATCATTCAAGGATTCTACAATGGCTTTTGCTTGATTTCGGATAAATACATTTTCATCCATCAAACCTACAACTTTCAATGTGGGTATCATTTCTGGTGTAGGACGGCGACTAAGGATTGCCATGGCTTCCTGTCTGATCGCTTCATTTTCTTCTTCCAGCAATACTTTTTGGCAGGCATCCAGGATAAGGTCTGTTGGTTCATAAGTTTGAAGAAGTCTGGCTGATTTTAACCGCACACCGGTATTATTATCTGAAAGCATTGTAGAAATGAGGACAAGTTCTGTTTCCTCAGCCGGTTCAAGTTCTTCAACGAGTTCAATGGCTTTTAATCGGTTCCCTGTGTTTTCGTCATTTAAAAGCAAGTAATACAAAAGTTGTTTCACATTTTGGTCTTCTAGCCCCCCCTTATATTTCAGATCTTCGTTTGTTTGAAATGCAAACTCAACAGGACTGGTTTTGCTCCCCGTTAGATGCAATTTAGTATTTTCAAGTTGCCCCTGACGTATGACCTCCTGTAGTCGATCCTCAGTAAAATATGTATCCTGTACAGTGGTTTGATCCAATACAACCCATCGCCCGATAAAAAAGGCCGCTAACATATAAGTAGCGACTGCCCAGGCGGGTTGTCGCGAATCAACAAATACTGTGATGAACCATTCCCGTGCTCTTGACCAGAATGCTTTTGCTGGTGATTTCTGTTGCTCTAGAATCAGTTGCTCAATTCTACCTCTCAATAAGTTCCGTTGTCCAATCAGGTATGATCCCTCAGGAACCAGGTTGCATGCATCTTCCGTGAGCTGTAAAGTGGATTGCAATTCCTGTGTAAAAGCACTTAATTCTGGACTTGATGCCAAGGACTTCTCAAACTGGAATGTTTCTCTAGCATCCAGTGCATCCAGAACATACAGAGTTGCCTGTTCTTTTAGTTTAGTGGGTATATTATCAGACATATTTGTAATCCTTTAATGCTGTGCGCAATTTTTCCATTGCACGGAATAGGTACTTCTTAACCGTTCCTTCTGAGACTCCCATAATGGCGGCAATATCTTTGATCTTCAATTTTTGAAGGTGTTTCAGGATAAAGACCGTACGTTGCTGCTTGGGTAGGATATCCAGACATTCCTTTATGGCATCACGAAATTCGAGCTTTGGTGATTCCTCTTCGCTATCAGCCGGTATCCAGTTAATGGGATCATAGTCGCTATCAGACTTTGGTTCCACAAAATGCATTCTCGATCGTTTTCGGTGAAAATTGTAAGCAGTATTCACCGTGATTCGATACAACCATGTATAGAATTCACTTCTGAACTCAAATTGGTGGATGTATTTGAATGCCTTTAGAAATACATCCTGATACAGGTCTTCTGCATCTTTTTCATTTTTAGTCATCTGATAGACAAGAATCATGATCCTCTCATCGTGCATTGCAACAAGTTCATGGAACGCGCTATGGTTTCCACGTTGGGCTTGAAGGATGAGTTTTCTTGTACTGTTGTCCACGAGATTACGTGAATTTCGGATTAGGGACTTAAAGGCAACAAATAGGTTGTCAAATGAGCCACTTTAAAATGATGATATATGAAATGGGCATCTTTTTAGCTAAGATGCCCTGCTGGATTACTTTATAAACCGGTTTCTTCGACAGTTTTCTTCACTGCTTCCATTGTGCTCATCAACGCAGCATTTTCCTCTTCCGTTAATGAGAATTCGAGAATTTTCTCAATCCCACCGGAACCAATGACAGAAGGGACACCAATGTAATAACCATCTATTCCAAATTCACCTCTGCAATATGAGGCACATGGAATAACTCGTTTCTTATCCAGGATATAGCTTTCTGCCATCTCTATTGCTGATTGGGCAGGAGCGTAATAGGCTGAGCCATTGCCAAAGAGTTTAACAATTTCACCACCGGCAAATTTCGTGCGCTCCTCAATTTCTTTTATCCGTTTTTCTGAGATCAGTGCTGTCACAGGAACCCCGCCAACTGTTGCCAGTCGTGTTACTGGAACCATGGTATCTCCATGCCCACCCAGAACCAAACAGGATACATCCTGGGATGAGTAACCCGTCTCCATGGCGATAAATGATCGAAAACGACCGCTATCTAATGCACCTGCCATTCCGGACACCATGTTTTTTGGAAAGCCTGAGTATTTTTGGAATGCATAAACCATGGCATCAAGCGGATTGGAAATAACAATGACGAATGCTTTGGGTGCCTGTTCTTTTATTGTCTCAGCAACATTTTTCATAATACCAAGATTGATTTCAAGCAAATCTTCCCGATTCATGCCGGGTTTTCTTGGAATTCCGGCTGTAATGATAACCACATCTGAATTCTTCAAATCTACCGGATCGGCACTTCCAAGTATCTGCGCGTCAAATCCGTCATGAGGGAGAAGTTGGGTGATATCCAGTGCTTTCCCCTGAATCATACCTTCCGCTTTTGGAATATCATAGATAATGATATCACCTAATTGCTTCTGAGCTGCCAGTAGCGCCAGGTTTCCCCCGATCTGACCACCACCCACTAATGCAATTTTCTTTCTAGGCATATTGACTCCTATTCTGCAATTGTTGATAATGTTGAATGATTGATGGGTATAAAATACAAAACCCCACAATAGAGTGGGGTTTCAAAGAATAGAAATGAGAGCGGGTTGTTTAGTCTAGTACACTCACGATTTTTCTATCGCGACCTTTTTTACCAAACCGGACGATTCCGTCTGCTGTGGCAAACAGGGAATCATCACCAGCACGCTTGACATTTTTCCCGGGATGGATTTTTGTACCACGCTGTTTTAAAATGATGCCGCCAGCAAGGATGGACTGACCATCGGCTACTTTTACACCGAGGCGTTTTGCATTGGAATCGCGACCATTTCTTGAGCTTCCCTGACCTTTTTTATGTGCCATGATTATTTATCCTTTCCTTCTGCAGCCTTTTTTGCAGCGGGAGCTTTTTTCGCCGGTGCTTTGGCTGAGATGGTATTGATTTCCAACAGTGTGTATCCCTGACGGTGTCCGTTCTTACGCTGATACCCTTTGCGACGTTTCTTCTTGTAAATAAGAATTTTACGGTCGCGTCCGTGTTCCAGAACTGTTGCCGTTACTTTCGCATTTTTAACTGTGGGTTTCCCAACAGTGACTTTTTTTCCGTCATCAATGAGAAGAACATCTTCAAAACTTACTTTTTTTCCAATGTCACTGGATTGAGCAGGGACTTTTACCCGGCTTCCTTTTGTGATGGTATACTGTTTTCCGCTAATGGTTACGATAGCTTGCATTTTCAACTCCAATAAAGCCAACAAATTTAAACTGGAAATTATGACTGTTCAACATCAAGTTCTTCCGTGATATCAACATCATCCTTGGCACGGATAAACCTGAAATCATTTCTGCTTACATCCTGGTTTGGTTCAATTTTAATATGCACAAAATTCTGCCACATCAAGCCACGCATGACCTTTTTTTTCTGGGTCTTCAAGTATTCCGCATTGTCGGGGTGGAGTTCCAACCTTAGCCGGAGGTTTCGATGCTTGGATTTGTATCGTCTCAACCAGTGATCAACTCGAGTAACCATCGTATCCTTGGCAACAATATGTCCTGAACCGTGACAGGTGGGACATTCATCTGTCATGGAATCCAGCAGACTTAGACGAATCCTCTGTCGGGTCATCTCAAGCAATCCAAAATCAGAAATGGGTGAGACAGCAACTTTGGCTCGATCCTTTTTCAACTCTTTCCGGATTTCATAATATACTTTTCGTTTATTATCCTCTTCACGCATATCAATGAAATCAATAACAATCAGTCCGGATAAATCCCTCAAGCGTAATTGGCGCGCCACTTCTCGTGCTGCTTCAAGATTGATTTTCAGCGAATTATCTTCATGAATCTTCTTCCCGACAAACCGACCGCTGTTCACATCCACCACCACCATGGCTTCTGTTTTTTCGATGATAAGGTAAGCCCCACTCTTCAACCAGACTTTAGGACGCATGAGTTTATCAATTTCTGTTTCAATTCCCATGCTTTCATAAAGTGGTACTTTTAATCGGTATAGCTCAAGTCGATTGGCTAGATTCGGTGAAACATCCTCAAGGTAGGACTGGAGTTTCTTGTACGTTTTCTTGGAATCGATAATAATTTTATTTACATCTGATGTGAGAAGATCACGAATAACACTTGTGGCAGTTTCCAGATCCTCATAGACGAGGGTGGGTGAATCAATATTCCCTGCCTTTTTTTCGAGCATGTTCCAGTGGGTGCGAAGCATTTCATAATCTTTTATGATGCTCTCATCGCTCTTTCCTTCTGCCACAGTTCTAACAATGAGTCCAAACCCTTTGTCTTTCAATTTACTTGCAGTTTTTCTAAGTCGTCGACGTTCGTATTTATCCCAGATTTTTTTGGAAATACCAATATAATTCCCTCCAGGCACCAGAACGAGCAAACGACCAGGTATGGCTATTTCTGTAGTAACACGAGGTCCTTTGCTTGCGAATGGTTCCTTTATTACCTGGACGTAAATATCCTGACCTGTATGGAGATCTACATTGATATTATCCTGTTTGGGATTTTTATTTTTTGGCGGTTGGTCATCATCGTATTCATCGATGATGTAGTCAGAGGAATGAATTTCCGAAAAGGGAAGAAAGGCATTGATATCGTACCCGATATTGACAAATGCAGCCTGCATCCCCGGCAATACATTTTCTACTTTTCCCTTGTAAATATTTCCAACCATTCGTTGTTGATCCTGTTTTTCAACATAAACCTCAACAAGGCGGTCATCTTCAAGGATGGCGATTCGGGATTCGCCCATACTTTCATTTATATATATTTCTTTTTTCATCGCTTATCCGCTTCTGTGTTCAATCCGATAAATATCGGTATCACGTATTTTTTGGGAATTGCGCGGTCTAATCGTAGACGTGCGATTTCACTTTTGGCGGGGATATCGATTAAGGAGGGGTATAAGAATAAAACTTGTCGAGCTCAAATACTTGAGCGAAAAAAAGGTTGGAAACAGTCCTAAATCCAGTCTCCGCCAGTGGGGAAGATAACCGAATCCTAACATTACTACAAGGATTTAATCTCTAGTGATATGGTCCCGAAATGAATCAATATCTTGTGAAGTGCCTGAAAAAACTATAAACTCTGCCGTCGTGATTTGGCCATATTGCCGCGACCATAAACAAGCGCTAAAAAGGATGGAAACCGGCTTAGCGCCGGTTTTTTTGTTATGCAGAAAACAATTTCAGAAATTCTAAAGGAACGAATTCTAATCCTTGATGGTGCCATGGGTACCATGATACAGCGTGCCAATCTTTCAGAGGATGACTATCGCGGATCACGATTTATTCAACATCCGCAACCTCTGTATGGGAACCATGATATCCTTTCACTCACGCGTCCTGATGTGATTCGGGATATCCACAATGCCTATTTGCTGGCAGGGGCAGATATCATCGAGACAAATACGTTTTCCGCCAACCGCATATCCCAAACTGACTATGGTATGGAAGAATACTGCTACGAGATGAATCGAGTCTCTGCAAAACTTGCAAGGGAAGCGGCTAATCAGCATTCTTCAGTGGCCAAACCGCGGTTTGCTTGCGGTATTCTTGGACCCACGAATCGGACCGCTTCCATGTCCCCCAATGTGGAAGATCCTGGGTTTCGCAACGTGACCTATATGGAATTGGTTGAGGCGTATACAGAACAGATCAGAGGACTCATAGATGGTGGTGTCCACCTCCTCATGGTGGAAACAATATTTGATACACTCAATGCAAAAGCTGCCCTGTTCGCCGTTCAAAATTATTTCTCTGAACATGCCTGTAACCTGCCTGTCATGGTCTCGGTGACAGTCACTGATAAAAGCGGACGAACGCTGTCGGGACAAACCATGGAAGCCTTCTGGGTATCCATCAAGCATGCGCCCATTATCAGTGTGGGACTTAACTGCGCGTTTGGTGCAAAAGACCTGCGACCCCATCTATTGGAGTTATCGCGGCTGGCGGATATCCATACCAGTATTCATCCAAATGCAGGGCTTCCAAATGAGCTGGGGGAATACGACGAATCTCCGGAAGAAATGGCAGCGATCGTCAGGCAATTTGCGGAAGAAGGACTGATGAATATTGTTGGGGGATGCTGTGGCACCACACCGAATCATATAACAGCAATTTCAGATGGAGTGAAATCGTCTCCTCCTCGAAAGATACCGGCATTGCCGGGATTCTCTCAATTTAGTGGATTGGAATCCCTTACTATTAATTCTGATTCACTATTCGCCAATGTAGGTGAGAGGACCAATATGGCAGGTTCCGCCCGGTTCCGCAGATTGATAAGAGAAGATAATATGGAAGAGGCACTCCACGTGGCCAGGGAACAAATCCGTGGCGGTGCACAGATCATCGATATCAATGTGGACGACGGTTTACTGGATGGTCCGGACACCATGGAGAGGTTTCTTCGGTGGGCCGCAACAGATCCTGAAATCAGTGCCGTACCTTTTATGCTTGATTCATCGGACTGGAAAGTATTGGAAACAGGTTTGAAAAATGTACAAGGGAAACCCATTATTAATTCAATCAGCCTGAAAGATGGTGAAGCATTATTTGTTGAGCGAGGGAAAAAAGCCAGGCAATACGGGGCGGCAGTGCTGGTTATGGCTTTTGATGAGGATGGGCAGGCAGAATCCCTGGAAAGGAAAATTGAAATTTGTTCCCGGGCTTTCGACCTGCTGACAAATAAATCTGGATTTCAACCACAGGACATCATATTTGATCCGAACATTTTTGCTATTTCTACCGGTATAGATGAACACAATTCTCTTGGTAAAAATTATATAGATGCCTGTAGTGAATTAAAAAAGAAATATCCTGATTGTCTTATCAGTGGTGGGGTTAGCAACCTGTCCTTTTCTTTTCGTGGAAATAACAGGATCAGGGAAGCCATGCACTCAGTTTTTCTATATCATGCCATCCAGGCTGGGATGGATATGGGAATTGTCAATGCCAGCCAGCTTGTTGTGTATGATGATATCGATGAAAACCTGGTATCTCATGTAGAGGATGCACTTTTTGATATCACACCATCAGCCACTCAAAATCTGGTGGAGTTTGCCAGCACTGTTGAGAATGTCAAGGAGGATATTTCTAGAAAGATAGAATGGAGGCAGGAATCCCTGCAAAACCGCATATCCTATGGATTGGTGGAAGGGGTGAGTGAATACATCAAGGAAGATATGTCTGAAGCACTAGATGCTTATGGAAGTCCCGTTTCCATTATCCAGGGTCCGCTTATGGATGGAATGAACCGGGTTGGCGTCTTGTTTGGCGATGGAAAAATGTTTCTTCCGCAGGTAGTAAAAAGTGCTCGTGTGATGAAAATCGCCGTGGATTACCTTACACCGTATATGGAGAAGGATGAATCGCTTACCCTATCTAAGAAAAAGGCTAAAATCCTGCTGGCTACCGTTAAAGGCGATGTGCACGATATTGGTAAAAACATTGTATCCGTCGTATTGGAATGTAATGGCTACTCGATCGTTGACCTGGGTGTCATGGTTCCACCAGTGGATATTATACATACTGCCAGAAAAGAAAATGTGGATATGATCGGACTCAGTGGACTTATTACTCCATCCCTGAGAGAAATGGTTGTGGTGGCCAGGGAAATGGATCGGGAGGGATTATCCATACCATTACTCATTGGTGGAGCGACAACATCCGCGAAACATACCGGGTTGAAAATCCTGCCAGAGTATTCAGGGCCGGTGATTCATGTACGTGATGCATCTGAAAGTGTTGGAGTGGTTCATTCCCTGACCCAGCCAGATCTTGCAGACGATTTTATCCATGAGGCGAGACAAAAGCTGGAGAAATACCATATTCAAAGTG
The DNA here is from genome assembly GCA_964344305.1 of uncultured bacterium. Taxonomy (GTDB): domain Bacteria; phylum Fidelibacterota; class Marinisomatia; order Marinisomatales; family JABMOV01; genus JABMOV01. Next base: position 132,932 of record CAYFMT010000004.1, read on the forward strand.
ACAAGAAACGGTTGATTCCCATTCAGGAAGCCCGCAATCGATCCTATAAAATCAATTGGGATAGTTACCGTCCACCAATGCCTAATCAGACTGGAACTTTTCAACAGGACGGGATATCCATTGACATCCTGAAAAACTATATTGACTGGACACCATTTTTTCATACCTGGGATTTAAAAGGCAAGTATCCAGAAATATTCCAACATCCACAATATGGCCTTAAGGCGAAAGAACTGTTTGAAGAGGCCAGTGATATGCTGAAGCAAGTTAGCAAAGAGAATGGATTTGATGTTCGCTCGGTGTTTGGTGTCTTTCGAGCCCACAGTGATGGTGATGATATTAGAGTAAATGATGTAGCTATACCATTCCTGAGGCAACAGGTTCGAAAGTCTAAAGGAAACCCCAACTATTCTCTGGCTGATTTCATTGCACCAAAATCCACCGTATTGAATGACTGGATTGGTGCATTCACAGTATCGGTATTTATCAACAAATCTGAGTTGGATACATACAGGGATATTATGCTAAAAGCACTTGCAGATCGATTGGCTGAAGCCTGCACCGAATATATCCATGAAAGAATTAGGAAGGATATTTGGGGATTTGCGAATGACGAATCATTGTCGAATGAGGAGTTGATTCAGGAAAAATACCAGGGAGTTCGTCCGGCACCGGGTTATCCTGCATGTCCCGACCACTACTCAAAATTCCAGATATTTGACCTGTTGAATACATCGGAACGCATTGGAACGGAATTAACAGAATACGGTGCCATGGATCCTCCTTCCTCGGTGTCTGGATGGATTTTTTCCCATCCCGATTCCAACTATTTCAGTATATCCAAAATTGGAAGAGATCAGGCAGAGGACTATCGCTCCAGGCAGGGATGGTCCAGTCAGGATGTCGAAAAGTGGCTCGGACATTTAATAGATGACGTGTAATCCAGACAATAATAATGGGATAGATTGAACCATGGAAGATGTGAATAATCCCGAATTTTGGAATGATCGGTATATCACCAATGAAACAGGCTGGGATATGGGAGGGCCAACACCGGTGTTTCAAACCATTGCATCAAGATATCCCAAAGGGAAAGTCTGTATCATTGGGAGTGGGCGCGGGTATGATGCTGTGGAATTTTCACTGCATGGATTTGATGTAACGGCGGTGGATTTTGCACCAAGGGCTTTAGAAGACCTCAGGGATATGGCTGCCCAACAAAACACCATTGTAGAAACAGTTGAATCAGATTTATTCAATCTTCCAGCAGAGTTTAACGGTACATTTGACTATGTTGTTGAATACACGTGTTTTTGCGCCATTGATCCAGATCGCCGGAGAGAATATGAGCATGTGGTCTATTCATGTTTGAAAAAGCACGGCCAATTAATTGGGTTGTGGTTTCCAATGGATAAAACAATGGACATGGGTGGACCACCGTGGGGAACGACAGAGGATGAAGTATGCAAGTTATTTTCAAAAAGATGGAAAATTAACCAAAACAAAGTCCCTGAGAATTCAATCAGTCCAAGAAAGGGGCGTGAAAAATTGATCATCTTTGAAAAACTCTAACCACAACATAACGAACACCCTAACACTTTAACACCCTAACACCCTAACACCTTAACACTCTAACACCCCATCACATTCACCCATCATCCTTCTTCCTTTATACTTCACAGTTTCTCACCCTAAGTTCGCCCCCATGAAACATGTATTAAAAACCGCTATTGATGCTGCCTGGGATGCAGGTGCGCTCATTTTACAGTATTATAAATCAAGCTATGAGATCAAGGATAAGGGTTATCACAATCCCGTTACCACTGCAGACCATGCGTCTGATGCCCAGATAAAAAAATCGTTGCAGGATGCATATCCAGAATATGGGTGGCTTTCTGAGGAAACGGTGGATTCACCTGAACGATTGGAAAAGGATCGCGTTTGGGTCGTTGATCCTCTGGATGGGACAAAAGAATTCATTGAAGGCGTACCAAATTTTGTCGTGAGTATTGCACTGGTTGAACATGGAGAACCCATCCTTGGTGTATTGTATAACCCAGTCACAAAAGAAACATTTGCAGCCACAAGGGGTGGCGGTGCCAACTTGAATGGAAATCCTATCTACTGTACCAGGAAAACAGATCCATCAGAAATGGTTATATTAAACAGTCGATCAGAAACAAAACGTGGACTGTGGGATCCCTACCATGGATCATTTAAACGTTTGGATGCTGTTGGTAGTGTGGCCTATAAACTTGGATTAACGGCTGCAGGGAAAGCGGATATTTTTGCCTCCCTGCGACCTAAAAATGAGTGGGACATTTGTGCAGGGCATTGCATTATAAATGAAGCAGGTGGAAAACTGGTTACAACGAAAGGAAAACCCCTGACCTACAACAACAAAAGTACCCTTTTTACCCCGGGACTGGTTGGTGGATACCCTGAAGCAGTGGAACAAACACTTTCCATAGTAGAAAGGCATACAGATGAGTGATGTAATTATTCCTGATGATGGTATCAAATGTCTGGATAAAGGATTTGTCCGGCTGGTAGACAGTATGGGCGGGGACGATGCCATTGTCCAATCAGCACGTGTGAGTTATGGTAAAGGAACCAAAAAAGTCACACAGGACCGGGGACTAATCCGATACCTGATGCGCCATCGTCATACAACACCTTTTGAAATGGTCGAGTTTAAATTTCACTGCAAAATGCCCATTTTTGTTGCCCGGCAATGGGTACGACATCGAACAGCCAATATCAATGAGTACAGCTTACGGTATTCAGAAGCTCGCGATGATTTTTACATCCCTGAAAAAAAGGACATTCATTTTCAAAGCAAATTGAACAAGCAGGGAAGAGATCTTGAAGATGTACCGGATGACCTTAAGAAGAAGGTTATACAGTATTTTGAGGAAATATCTGATAGAAGCTTCTCCATGTATCAGGAATTGAATGAAGCAGGAATTGCCAGGGAACTTGCCCGTGCTATTATTCCAGTTAACATCTATACCGAATGGTACTGGAAGAATGACCTTCACAATACATTGCATTTTCTTCATTTACGCATGGATTCCCATGCGCAGTATGAAATACGTGTTTATGCAGATGCCATGGCTGAATATGTTCAAAAAATTGCCCCCATTGCATTTGAGGCATTCATGGATTATGTGGTGAATGGAATGCGATTCACCGGAGTGGAGCGGTCCATTTTCACTAAAAACCTCCCAAAACGAATTCTGGATGAGATTTACGAGGATGTAGTGTACCAGATCGTTACCACCATGCATCATGGAAAACCACGAGAGATTGATGAATTATTCTCACTGTATCAGAAAAATGGCGGGAAAGATACTCAGGGAGATTTTGAACTGAAATGGAATTCAGGTGAAGTGGAACCTGGAAATGTACGCGAATTGAAAGAGTTTAAGGAGAAGCTCGAGACGCTTTAATTCACGCACAAAATTTTATTTATAACTGATTTATAAGGAGGATACATGTCACATGAACATGTTGGTCATCGTCAGCGACTTCGAGAACGATACTTGAAAAATGGTCTTGAGGGTTTTCACGATTATGAGATTGTTGAACTCTTATTGACCCTGGGAACACCAAGAAGAAATTGTAAATCCATGGCTAAACAGGCATTGAAAAAGTTTGGATCTTTGTCAAGGGTACTTGAAGCCCCCATCGGGGAGTTGGAATCAATAAAGGGCATTGGACCCAACAATGTATTTGGATTGAAACTCTCTCAATCCGTGGCACGAATGTATCTTGCTGAGCGATTGAAAGATAGGGATTATATCACCTGTTCCAATGATGTACATGAATTCCTGATCCACCATTTGCGCGACAAAAATCGGGAAGTATTTCTTGTTATCTTCCTGAATGGAAGAAACCAGATCATCGGACATGAGCAATTGTTTGAAGGCACATTGACTTCATCTGCAGTGTACCCGAGAGAAGTGGTACAAAAAGTGCTGTTTCATGATGCTGCGGCAGTTGTGCTTGTTCACAATCATCCCAGTGGAAATCCAAAACCAAGTCTGGAGGATAAAACCATCACATCCAGATTAAAGACTGCCCTGGAATCCATTGATGTCTCAGTGCATGATCACTTAATTGTTGCTGGAAACAATATTTTCTCCTTTGCAGATGAAGGAATGATTTAGTACCCATACATTCACCTCGATCTGATGCCATTGGAATTATGGTGAACCAGTCCACCTTTCACAAAAAATAATGTGGTATATTTTTTCCTCACAAATAATAGGATAAACATCATGAAACGCTTGATTCTCCTGTCTTTAATACTCTGGTCCCAGGTGATGGGTCAGATTGGTGTGACTCAACCCTCTGTAGCTGTTATTGATGACCCGTATGCCACGAAAATAAATCCCGCCGGTCTGGGTTTTACAAACCATGAAGAAGTTTCCATATTTGGTCTCTATGATGGTAGTGAATTAACCAAAGATTTTGCCCTGTACAATCAGGGTGGACATTCGGGTTCAGGGTATGAGTGGAATTCTGTTACAGGAGAGAACATCTGGACAACTGCATTTGGCTTTTCAATCAATGATTTACATACCATGGGATTTTCCTATTCGTTTGCCAATAGCGATTGGAAAGGTGGAAACCTGAATATTGGCTGGATGCATCGTCCGACAAATTTTCTGTCTTTGGGTGCCACCCTTGCCAATGCTTGGTCCGGTTCAAATCCCTTCCAGACACTCACAACAGGCATTGCTATTCAAAACCCCACAGGACGGTTTGGATTCAGTATTGATGGTGCATTTGATTTTGATAATCCTGCTACGACTGATGATGTGGACAGCCGTTTGTATGCAGGAGTGTTTTTTGAGCCGGTAAAAGGAATCAGGATAAATGGGTTCAGTGACATAGGTGAGGATTCGCCAGCAATTGGACTTTCAATCAGTGTATTTACTTCCAATTTTGGATTGGAATCTCATGGAAAATCCCAGGGAAGCTCCTCAAACACTTTTGGATTACGATTCTCAAACAATGCCTATAGAACCATATTTAAGGATGGGATTAAAAAATCAGATAGTGAGACCTGGGTGAGGATGAAACTACATGGATATTTCATCGAAGAGCCGGAGTTTGAAAAACCACCATTTGATTTTGATTTTAACATACCACTATTTGGAGGAAATCAGGTTTATGGACGTCAACTAAAGAAATTTATCGATGATATGGCGGATCTTGCAGCTGATCCCGCCATAGATGGATTGATTATTGATATGGGATATGTTCGAGGTGGTTTTACAAAGATTGTGGAGATACGAGATGCCCTTCAGGGAGTTAAAGATTCTGGTAAAAAGATCATTGTTTACAGCAAAACCGGATTGAGCAATGTGGATGTGTTTATCACATCCATGGCAGATGAAATATACACTCACAACATGGGGAGCGTGGATCTACGTGGACTCAATATTGAAATGACTTTTTTCCGTGGACTTCTGGATACCCTGTCCATTGTTCCTGAAGTATGGAGAATCAGTCCCTACAAAACAGCAGGAGATGCATTCCTGAACCGAGGAATTTCAGACGAAATGCATTCCAATTATTCACAGTTGTTTGGCAGTATTTATGATGAGTTTATTAAAGGGATTACCGAGGGAAAGGGATGGACAACGGAAAAAACAATCGAAACGGTGAATAATGGACCATATTTCCTCTCTGAGCGTGCAATTGAAGCAGAATTACTGACTGGAACAAAATATCCAGATGAATTCGAAGAATATATTGAGGAACTCAATGATAGTAAGAACAAAATACTGTCATTTTCCGATTATCTCGACGATGATGAATATGTTTATGAATGGAAGAAAGGTGGCAACAGGGATAAGATCGCCGTCATTTACGCAGTAGGTGGAATCCAGACGGGAAAAAGTCGTCATAGTCCCCAGGGTTCATCCGTAATGGGTGATGAAACAATCGCGAAAGCCATAAAGCAGGCACGCGAGGACAAAGACATTAAAGCTATTGTATTGCGTATTGATAGTGGTGGCGGATCAGCACTGGCATCGGATGTCATGTGGCGGGAAGCACTTAAGACCACAAAGTTGGATTCAGCTAATGTAAAACCGTTTATTGCGTCCATGTCAAGCGTTGCAGCCAGTGGCGGATACTACATTGCCTGTCAGGCTGATACCATTATGGCTGCACCTGCAACTATAACCGGTTCAATCGGGGTTATCGGGATGAGGTTGAACTTTTCACAATTACAGGAAAGATTTGGCATCAATACCGACATAATAAAAATGGGAGAAAGAGCTGACTTTGCTTCGGGTTCAAGACTGGCTTCGGAGGAGGAGTCAGAAATGATCATGTCCTCTATCCAGGATATTTACATCAAATTCAAGGAACGGGTTGTAAGTGGTCGTGAAAGTATCACAGACATAGATGATCTCGATGAAATAGCCCTGGGTCGAGTATGGACCGGAACGGATGCTGTTGACAATGGACTCATCGATCTAACAGGGGGGTACTATGATGCTATTGATGTGGCAAAGGCAGCGGCAGGCATAGAGGGGGAAGTAGAGATTGTTGAATTCCCAAAAAGGAAGAAGGTATCCGGATTAGCTGATATGTTAAATAATGAATCTCGATTATCCTTCCTGCCTGAGGAGCTTCAGGAATCACTGGAAATAATTGAGATGATTGACATCCTGGAAAATGATCAGAATCAGATGATTTTACCGGTTAGAATTGAAATCAAGTGACCACGGATTGCACGAAGACCAACAACCACGGATTGCACGTAGACCAGCAACCATGGATTACACGAAATCATATAACCGTTAACTACACTAAATAAATGGAAAGGAAAAATGAGTGAACTAATTTATAAAAAAGAGTCATATGGTATAATTGGATGTGCCATGGAGGTGCATCGTGAGTTGGGCACAGGCTTTTTAGAAAAAGTATACGAAAAAGCCATGAAAGTTGAGTTTGCACTCAGGGGTATCCCCTGTGACTTGCAGGTAGCATACCCAGTATTCTATAAAGGAAATCACATCCAAAACTTCATCTGTGATTTAACCGTTAGAAATACAATCATAGTTGAATTTAAAGCCGTGAAACAAATTTCTGATCTGGATAGAGCACAGATACTCAATTATTTGAAAGTAACAGATTTCAAATTGGGTATGATCATTAACTTTGGTTCTGTCAGCCTTGAATATGAACGATTTGTCAACTAACATGAATATGAATTATACCCAATTCGTGTAATTCGTGAAATCCGTGGTTTATAAACCTCAGAATCTGATCGAGAGAACTGTACAGGCCTATGCGGTAGGTCTGCCTCATGGAAAGGCTGTTCAATCCGGAGACTACATTCGAGTAAAACCGGCACACATTCTCACTCACGATAATACTAGTGCCATAATGACGAAGTTTGGTGGATTGAGCGCAGACAGAATTCACGATCCGGGTCAACCTGTCTTTACACTGGATCATGATGTCCAGAGTCAATCGGCTGATACGATTAATAAATACCGCAATATCCAGACATTCGCCAAAAAAATGGGTGTTGATTTTTACAATGCAGGATCGGGTATCGGACATCAAATCATGATTGATGAGGGGTATGCTTTTCCCGGTTCCCTGGCTGTGGCGTCAGACAGTCATGCCAACATGTATGGTGGAATAGGATGCCTTGGGTTTTCAGTGGTTCGTACTGATGCTGCCGCCATCTGGGCAGCAGGGACAACCTGGTGGCAGGTTCCACCGGTCGTCAAAGTTATCTGTAACGGGAGTCTGGCCACAGGTGTAACGGGCAAGGATGTCATTATTTCGCTGATTGGATCACTCAACAATGATGATGTGTTGAATCATGCACTTGAATTTCATGACGATGGAATCAAATCCCTATCCATAGATGATCGGCTTACCATTGCCAATATGTCTACAGAGTGGGGAGCAGTTGCATGTTTGTTTCCTGTCGACAATGCGGTGGTGGACTGGTTAGAAAACAGACGTATGATACTCAATAAAATAGGAAAGTGGAATCCCCATCCGAGAATTAATGGACAAACTATTGACTCGTTACTCGCCAGGAAACACTCTGCCGACCCTGATGCATTGTACGCTAAGTCCATAACAATCAACCTGTCGACAATCGTACCCTATGTGTCCGGTCCGGATTCTGTGAAAATCACCCAGCCTGTTACCAGGATTGCTGATAAAAATATACCCATTCAAAAAGCCTACCTCGTTTCCTGTGTAAATAGCAGGGTGAGCGATTTCGAACAGGCAGCATCTATTGCGAAAGGGAAAAAAGTAGCAGACAATGTAGAATTCTATATGTCCGCATCAAGCAGGGAAATCCAGGAGGAATGCAATAAAAAGGGATATTGGCAAACATTGATTGATGCCGGGGCAAAGCCACTGTTACCCGGTTGTAATCAGTGTATCGGACTGGGTGAAGGACTCCTGAAGGATGGCGAAATTGGAATTTCCTCAACCAACAGGAACTTTAAAGGACGAATGGGAAGCCGTGATGCACAAATCTATCTTGCCTCACCGGCAGTAGTGGTGGCATCCGCAATTGCCGGGAGGATTGTTGACCCAATTAAACGCGAATCGATGCACACTGAAATCAGTTGTGATGAATATCCTCTCATAAAAAGATACAAGGAGGAAGTATTGATTCCCGGTTTCCAAAAATCTATTGCTGGAAACCTGCTGCTATGCTTGAAGGACAATATTAATACAGATGGGATCTATCCCGGGAAATACACCTACGATGATTCAATGACACCGGAGCAAATGGCATCAGTCGTCATGGAGAATTATGATGAAAGTTTTTCTCAAATAGCACAGAAAACTGATATCCTATTTTCAGGTTACAATTTTGGAACCGGCAGTTCACGTGAACAAGCTGTCACGGCTTTTAAACATAAGGGAATTCAGTGCATTGTTGCTGGTTCAATCAACCAGAATTATAAACGGAATGCATTTAATAACGGGTTTATAGTTCTGGAGTCATCTTCGTGTATTGACTACATGCTATCAACCTTTAAACATCAAGAGAATACTGTTCGACCAGACCTATCTGTAACTATTGATTTTGGAATGAGTATTGTAGTACTGGGGAATATTGAGTTTCGATTTACACCTCTTGGACAGGTGATACAGGAACTCATTGTGTCTGGTGGATTGGTGAGCCAGGTACACCAAAACAATTCAGGAGAATGAGAAATATGGATAAACCAACAATTGTTGTCATGCCTGGAGATGGAATTGGAAAAGTTGTGCTGAAAGAAGCTCTTCGAGTACTGGATGCAACTGGATTCAAGGCAGAATATGTCTACGGAGACATAGGATGGGAGTTCTGGTGTAAGGAAGGAAATCCTTTACCTGAAAGAACTGTGGAATTACTGGAAAAGCATAGAATTGGGTTGTTTGGAGCCATTACATCTAAACCCAAACTGGAAGCCGAGGAAGAACTGTCTCCTGAATTGAAGAACAAAGGACTTATTTATTCAAGTCCTATTGTTGGTTTGAGGCAGAGATTTGGATTGGACATCTGTTACCGACCTTGCCGAAGTTATGTAGGAAATCCACTGAACTTTATCCGTAGGTCATCCGATGATTCATTCGAGGAACCGGAAATTGATGTGGTTGTGTTCAGGCAAAATACTGAAGGATTGTACTGCGGGGTTGAATGGGCGGACCCACCCATTCAGATTTTAAATGCGTTTTCCACCCACCCTTCATTCCAAAAGAATTTCTCAGTAATACCAAAAGATGAAATATCCATCTCAACCAGAATATTTACACATACCGCCGTCAAAAGGATATTGAGGTCAGCATTTGACTATGCAGAGAAACATGGATATTCATCAGTGACGGTCTGTGAAAAGCCCAATGTAATTCGTGAAACGTCTGGATTGATGCTGCAATTGGCCAGGGAAATGCAATTAAGTGATTACCCGAATATCGCATGTTACAATAGCAATATCGATGCTCAAATGATGTGGCTTACCAAGAATCCAGAGGATGTGGGAGTGATAGTGGCGAGTAATATGTTTGGCGATATCATATCTGATGGGTTTGCGGGACTGACAGGGGGACTAGGATTTGCAGCCAGTGCTCAATATAATCCTGATACAGGTGTTGCGGTATTTGAACCCACCCATGGCAGTGCCCCAAAATATGCGGACTATCCCATTTCGATTGTGAATCCTATCGCCATGATCGAATCAGCAGCCATGATGATTGAGTACCTGGGTCAGTTATCTGCTGCATCCAGGATTAGAGAGGCTGTTGCGAAGGTGGTAGCAGAAGGAAAAATCCGGACTTATGATATGATGAAACTTAAAGGTTCCCCGGATGTCGTCAACCATGGAGCAACCTCAACGACTGCTATGACGAATGCTATAATTTCAAATCTCTGATCAACTGATCATGCCTGCAGTTAATAGTCAATACCTTTTATTGTAAAAGACTATGAATCTGCCTAGAATCAATGCAACCAACAAAGGAGTGAAAATATGTATGAACCTGTCATAAATCTATGGGCTGTCCTCGTTTCAGCCATTGTATTTTTTGGAATTGGATCCCTATGGTACGGCCCCCTGTTTGGAAGTATCTGGATGAAAGCCATGGGCTGGACGAAAGAAAGCCTTGAAGCGGATAAATCCCAATCCAATATGGCTCTATCATTTGGGCTCATGTTTGTCGCATCACTGATCATGGCGTATGTTACTGCGCATATGGTGGATTTCATGATGCAGATTTACCCGGAGATGAGTCCAGTAATGGTTGGCCTCAATTCCGGATTCTGGCTGTGGCTGGGGTATATCCTGGCCTATCTGTTAACTGCACCGGCATTTGAAAACAAACCATGGTCCTATGTATTTGTGAATGGAGGTTACTGGTTACTGGGTATCCTTGCAACAGGTGCCATTATTGGCGCGTGGAGATAACAGACTGAGAGGGGTGATAATTCACCCCTTTTTCATCTGCCTATGCATAATTACAGTGTAGGTGTACATGCAGGAGATCCTGCACTTGCGCTGCGAGGAATGAAAATTCATCCACTATGGCATGATGGATCCCATCATGATTGGCGGATGACCACGGCGGAGCATTTAGCGAAGATGAGTCTACGTCACGCAGCTGTGGCTACGGCCACACAGGCGTGTCATGCATTGGTACACCGGGTTTTCCTGGGTATATAAAAAACATTCTCTATCAGTAAATTCCTTCCCAGATATTGAGACATATGAGTTTATTTGAATCCATCACCAATTCTATCGTTCCGGTTGGGAAAGACCCAGTCAGGATTTACAGGAGCAGGATTGGTAAACTCCAGGGGTGGGTATCCATCCTGGTGAATGCCATATTGTTTGTTTTCAAACTCATTATTGGGCTCATGGTGCATTCCGTGGCCATGATCGCAGATGCCATCCATACCCTTTCGGATGTCATATCCTCCAGCGTTGTCATCTGGGGATTCCATGAGGCAGAAAAACCAGCAGATGTTGAACATCCGTATGGTCATGGACGAGCCGAATATATTGCAGCTCTAATCATCGCTGTCTTATTGTTTGTTGCGGGGATTGAGTTTATTGAATCATCCATAAAAGCCATTTTGAACCCTGAACCCATTGACCCAGCCTGGTGGATGATTATTGTGATCATTGTAACAATCATACTGAAGGAGATCACGGCCAGGTATGCTGAATTCCTTTCGACAAAAATTGCATCAGGAGCCCTGCACGCTGATGCATGGCATCATAGAATCGATGCTATATCATCCTTACTGGTAGTGGTGGCATTTATCATGGCAAAGTTTGATATTCATGGTTTGGATGGATGGGCAGGTTTGGGCGTGTCTCTATTCATAATGTATACCGGGTATGAGATTGCTAAAGAGTCAGTAGATGATCTGCTAGGGAAACCACCCACAGAAGAAGAAATCGAAGATATCAGAAAACAGGCTATGGATATTCCAGGTGTGGAAGGTGCACACGATATTGCCATTCACAGTTACGGCAGGGACAAATTCGTGAGTATCCATATTGAGATCGACAGCGAAACATCTCCTTCGAAAGCTCATGATATTGCCGAAGAAGTTGAGGAGTCATTGCACAACACTCTTGGTGTTGCACCAACCGTACATATTGATCCGGTGAAATTGTCGCATCCCATGGTGACCAAAGTGAGAGACTATCTTGAACAAAGCTGGGGATCAGATAATCGTGTCACTGGATTTCATGACGTGAGAGTAGTAGACACTGACAATCACCATGTCATCCTGTTTGGTGTGAATACCGCACCAAATATGACCAGGAAGCGATCAATTGCATTCAGCCAGGAAATCGAAACGAGTGTTTTAATAGCATTTCCAGAATATGAAGTAAACATTAAAATATCAGGATTGCATTTGTATTGATGAAGGATTTATCCAAATATAGGCAAGAGTTTCCCCATTTGAAGACGGACCAGCTCTATCTTGACCATGCAGCCGTTTCACCCATGAATCTGAGGACAAAACGCGCCATTGAAACGTATATCGATGAGCGAAGCAATGAAAAAATCAATAATTACATGGCCACCCTGGATAAAATGGATCAGCTTCGCGAAAAGTTTGGCCAAATTGTCCATGGTGATTCAAAACGTATTGCCATTGTACAGAATACCACCGATGGTTTTGCGCTGCTGGCGAGGGGGTATCCTTGGAGAGATGGCGATAGAATTATTCTGCACCAACAGGAATTTCCATCCAACGTATATCCTTGGTATGATCTAAAACCATTTGGTGTAGAAATTGATTTTGTTCGTTCACCTCTTGGGATCGTCACACCGGATGATCTTGAGCCATTGGTCACAGACCGTACGGTTTTGCTGGCGGTTAGCTGGGTGCAATATTTATCGGGGTATCGGAATAATATCGCTGAGTTATCCGAGTGGTGTCACCAGAATGATATCCTGTTAGTTGTTGATGCCATGCAGGGACTGGGAGCACTCGAGTTCAGACAGGATGAGTGGAAAGCAGATTTTGTTTCATCAGGAACGGCAAAGTGGCTCATGGGGATTCAGGGAGTTGGGTTTATCTATATCAACGAGGAATTGCAGGGAAAGATACATCCGCCGCACCTTGGCTGGCATAGCAGGAAGTCCTTTTTTGATTTTCATAATTATGACCAGCCACTAAAACCCAATGCAGATCGATACGAGTTCGCCACACCTTCGAGTCCGGGTATCTGGGGGACAGATGAAGCCATCGGGCTCTTGCTTGAAGTTGGGATTGATGATATAGAAAATCGTATTCTAGCTTTAGCCGATAGACTGGCAGATGGCATTGAAAGTGCAGGACTTAAACTGTATACTGATAGATATAAAAAGGAATCTAACTCAGGAATAGTCACGTTTTTGCATGAGGATGAATCTCGAAACACCGAGATCCACAAACAACTAGCAGAGAACCGTATTACGATTTCCCTAAGAGAAAACCTGTTAAGGGTTTCACCTCATTTTTACAATACATTTGATGAAATGGATGAATTTTTATCTGCTTTGCATAACCAATTGAATTGATTTGTCATCTAAATCAAATAATACAAAGTTCTATTATAATGGTCTCCAGTTTGAATGCACAGGTTGTGGAGATTGTTGTAAATATTCGGAAGGTGTGGTACTCATAACACCATTGGAGGTTAACCGTGCTGCCGAATACCTTGAAATGGAATATGGTGAATTCATTAATACGTTCACAGATCAGGGAGGGAAAAAATTTTTCCTGAAAGATGTGGATGATGCCTGCATATTCTTTGAGAATAATGCCTGTCAGATCTATGATGTTCGTCCAACCCAATGCCGAACATTCCCATTCTGGCCATCAAATTTAAAATCAAAATATCGCTGGAAAACTGTTTCAGAAAAATGCGAGGGTATCGGACAGGGTAAACGGTATTCAATTGATGAAATCAACGTTATTAAGGGTGAAGAAGGGGAGACGAGACCCGGCCCTACACCGATTCAAACAATGGATCAGACAATTTCTCCCGAGGAATAATATTTCACATCTCCATCAACGTCGATGACAGCTTCCCCTCCAGGAGTTATACCTCTGAAAACGCCTGAAACAATATCTGTTCCATGGTGAAATGCTATGGGCTGGTCCAAAAGTGTGCAATCATTCAACCAGGATTGAATTATTTTGTTTTCATTGTTGGATTCCATCCAATGATAGCTTTCTGATAGCTTCTTCATAAGAATTGCCAAAACTTTTTCACGCTGAAAATGCCTGTCTGCAATCATTCTCATGGATGTAATAGATCCCTGTAGATCCAATGGGAAATCATCAGTGGCTTCATTCACATTGAGTCCGATCCCAATATCAATCGATTTAATCAATCCCTGTGAAATTTGTGATTCAGCGAGTATACCTGAGATCTTTTTCCCATGGACCTGAATATCGTTTGGCCACTTCACTGTGGTAGGGATATGAAATTCTTGAACACAGGCCGCTACAGACACACCCGCCATGATGGAAAAAATGCCAGCCTTTTCAGATGGATAATCTGGATTCAGACATAGTGTAAATGTGAGAGCAGTGCCGGGTGGACTAAACCACTTTCTGTTTGATCTGCCTTTGCCGGCAGTTTGGTAATTTGTTAGAATGATTTTCCCGTGACGACGTGTTGATACCGGGATAGATTTTGCCACAGTGTTTGTGGATTCAAGAGAATCAAAATAATCAATATCAGACCCAAATCCATTGGAATCCAAAAGGGATAAATAGTACTCAATATTAAATGGTATGTAGGATTGGTTATTCATTGAAAAAAAGGGCAGTAAAACCGCCCTTTATATTCTTAAGATTTTGATCCACAGGGATCAATGGTCTCCCGTATGAGCAATTCCATCCCGGGGTGTAAAACACCATCATTGCCTTCCAGTATTTCCTCATTGTCCCAGAATAATACAATCCAGGCAAACTCATCACCGTACACATCACGGGCAATGGTCCACAGGGATTCACCTTCATCCGTCGTACGAGGGAAATAGGTAATTTTACAGGCATCCACCTGATCGGATGGTTTTAGTAAATCCAGCCAGTTGTACGGATAAATTTGGTTCGGATCTTCCCCAATGGCGTCTTTATTCCAGTTATAGATACTGCGCCACATGGTCCAGTCATTGTACTCCTGCTTGGCAATTTTAATGAGGAAATCACCTTTCTGGATCATATAACTGTCCCAGGCACTGTCCGGGAAAAGAACTTCCTGAGAATAATCGAATCGTGGTTTCCGTTGATCAAGGAAAACGGGTTCCTTTGGTTCAGCCTCCACGATTTCGGTTGATTTATCTGGAGTGTTGGATTCATTGGCAGTGGAAGGAGCTTCGGTTATTGCAGGTGGTTCCGGGACCGGTTCAGGAGCTGGCGTGGTAGGTTCTTCTGCAACCATAGCCATTGATTCTTCTTCAGGAAATTCCGGCTCTGCATCATTCATGTCAAGTCCAAGTCGGTTATTCTCAACAGGGATTTCTGCTTCCTTTGGTGGATCCGGTTCAACCAGTTCCTGTGATTGTTTCGCACACCCCGCAATAAGCAAAAGCAGTGCAAGTGATAACGATAAAAGTTTCATTCTACCCCCATATGTTTTATGGTTTATTAAAACGTATCCGTGTGTTCTCCAAAACACTCTCTAAGTGCATCGGCGATTTCACCGAGAGTCGCATCCACTCGGACACATTGTATGATAATAGGCATTAAGTTTTCAGAAGTTCCCGCAGCTTTTGCTAAACGATCCAATTCTGTGCGCACCATCAAATGATCCCTGCCTGATTTATATTCATTTACAGATGCCCGCTGTCGATCCACTTCTTCAAGGTTTATGGATAATAAATCGGGATCCGGTTGATCCGTGGTTTGAAACCGATTAATTCCAACAACAACAACATCTCCCGAGTCAACCTTCTTTTGGTAGTCATAAGCGGATCGGGATATTTCATTCTGGATCCACCCCTGCTCAATGGCTTTAACTGCACCACCCATGTCATCTATTTCTTTTATGATTGACTGAGCTTCTTCCTCAAGTTTTTCAGTTAGCTCTTCCACCACATAACTTCCACCAAATGGATCGGGATGCTGAGGAATTCCTGATTCGTGTGCAAGCACCTGCTGGGTTCGTAGCGCCAGTCTTACAGTTTCATCTGTGGGAAGTGCCAGTGCTTCATCCTTGCTGTTTGTATGCAGGGATTGGGTTCCTCCAAGAATGGCTGACATAGCCTGGACCGTTGTACGCACCACATTGTTATCTATTTGTTGTGCTGTAAGTGTGGATCCCCCTGTTTGAGTATGGAACCGGCATAACATGGCTTTTTCATTGGTAACGCCAAATCTTTCCTTCATGATGGTTGCCCACAACCTTCGAGCCGCTCGAAACTTGGATACCTCCATGAGAAAATCATTGTGCGCATTGAAGAAAAAGGAAAGACGACTGCCAAATATATTGGGATCAAGACCACAGTCAAGCGCCGACTGGACATAGGCAATTCCGTTTGCCAGAGTGAAGGCGAGTTCCTGCGCTGCCGTGCTTCCAGCTTCACGGATGTGATATCCCGAAATGGATATGGTATTCCATTTGGGTACATGTGTCGCACAGAAATCGAAAATGTCTGTTACAAGTCTCATGGAAGGCTCAGGAGGAAAGATATATGTACCCCGGGCAATGTACTCCTTCAGTATATCGTTCTGTATGGTCCCCCTAAGTTTATCAGCAGCCACACCCTGCCGTTCTGCATTTACAATGTATAAAGCCAGGAGGATAGAAGCTGTAGCATTTATGGTCATAGATGTGGAAATCTTTTCCAGGGGAATATCTTTAAAAAGAGTGGCCATATTTTCGTTCGTGGATATGGGCACACCAACACGTCCAACTTCTCCATCGGCCATAGAATGATCTGAGTCAAATCCAATCTGTGTGGGAAGGTCGAAAGCGACGGATAGACCGCTCACACCTTGATCCAAAAGATATTGGTATCGCCGATTGGACTCTTCAGCGGTTGTAAAACCGGAATACTGTCGCATGGTCCACAACCTTTTCCGATACATGTCTCGATATACACCGCGAGTAAATGGATAGGCTCCTGGTTTTTCCATCAGGAAAGACCTCGTTCCTGTTTAATGGATTGATAGGCGTCGTTGACGGCTTTGAATTTTTCTTCAGCCGTTTTTTGGATGTCCACACCAAGATGAGCCACTTTATCCGGATGATATTTGTTGGCCATTTTTCTGTAAGCCTTTTTCAACTCAATATCAGTGGCTTTTTCGTCAATCTCCAGAATCTTATAGGCAGATTCCGTGTCCTTATAGAACATGGCCTTTATAGATGTAAAATCATTCTGGTTGACATTTAAATATCCTGCAATGATCCGAATCATTTCTACTTCTTTGGGATGTACATGTCCATCGGATTGTGAAAGGCCAAAAAGCACATGGATTAATTCCAGTCGACTGGGGTGATCCATGGACCGCTGGATCTGTCGACAGACATCAGCGAGAGGATAATCCTGGTCAAGAATATCCTTGAACAGAATCATGTATTCTTGAGAGCTGTAACTGGGGAGCTGACGCTTCAGGAAAGATTTCACATAATCCAACTCAGATTTCAATAAACGATCGTCGGCTTTCATAACTTTAGCAAAGAGAACCAGAACAGAGACAATGAAATCCCCTGGACGTGTTCTGGGCGTCGTCCTTCCATAGCTGGAATCGTATTGGCGCTGGAATCCAAAACCACCTTGATTTGAATCGGACATGGATGCCAGTGCATATCCAATAATGCCTCCGATGGGACCTCCAAGTGCCAATCCAATGCCACCCCAGATAAGGTTTTTTCATAATGCCACAATTATTCCTATGTTTACTTTACTGGTTTTAGAGTCATTGTAAAATCGATATCTGTATGATCACCAGGATTGAAATGATATTACGACTACGAATTGACTGAAATCAGATTGAAAAACTACGCAGGTTCGTTGAGGGGAAAAAAGTATATTCAGGCATGCAGAAATCCTTCAGAATGAAGATTGGCTACATGTTACGATCGTTGCGAAAACCATTATTTCACAATTCTATTGTACGGTTTTCTGCCGATGGGGGAGGGGTCAGTTCTGTTCTTATTATCCTCCCTGATCAGGAGGAAGAATACAGGATTGCCCGACATTATTTTAAATCCATTCAATTGGAACATCCCGAAATTGATTTTCAGTTTATAATTATTCCACCAGATACTGCAGATATAAAAAATTCATCCAATGGTATATTTATTCTTTCCAGAGATGACCTTGACAGGTGGCACCTTCCGAAAAAGGAATTTGTTGATCGAATATATGAAAAGACATATGATGCGGTGATCAACTTATGTACAGGTTTAAACCTCATGGCAGAATGGATCATGCATTTTTCTGAAAGCCCAATACGGATTGGATATAAAACACAAAAACTGTTAAATCATTATAATCTGTTAATTGAAAGAAAAAGAAAAGTATCCCTGGAAAAAACCTATATTCAAATACAACGGATTTTAGGCTTATGAACATCTATTTCTTTGAAGATCAAACAGCATTACAATTCGATCCGATTTCTTTGACGCGCCCTGTTCAGAATATCCGATGTGGTCCTTTCACATTTCTCGAATGGAATTTACAGAGGGTGCCGAGAGATGCAGTGATTCATGTTGTCGTTAGAAAAGATCTCGAAGACGTTACAAGGGAACAGTTGCCTGGAATAGAGGTGAATCCCGATTCGTTTCTTGATGGAGTCTGGGTATCAGCTTCAGCAATTCTAAATGAAAATGAATGGGCTCAACTACTGGAAAAACCCATGCAATGTGTATCAGAAGAATTGCCTGTCGCATTCCACCTCAATGCTGAGCAGGCAACATCATTTTTTCAAAGTAGATGTACCATTACACAATTTCAACCCCAGGGATTGATTGCTCAGGAAATTGCGAACAAACCACCACAATATCTCTGGGAAGTCCTCCCACTTGCAAACAATCTTATGGCGGAAATGGAATCATTGGAAAAACCCCCTGGTTTTTCTGATGGTGTTACTGGATTGAATGTAAAGGACATCCATATCCATGATTCGGCACGTGTATTCCCACATGTGGTGTTGAATGCCGAGGAGGGTCCCATCATAATTGATGAGGGTGCTTCCGTGTTACCGTTTACGTACATTCAGGGACCCGCGGTTGTAGGCAATGGATCAACCATAACACCTCATACCCAGTACAAAAAATCTTACTGTGGTCCACATTGCAAACTTGGAGGTGAAATCAATAAATCCATCATTCAGGGATTTTCAAACAAATCACATGATGGTTATTTAGGTGATTCATACATAGGTGAATGGGTCAACCTTGGTGCTGGAACAACGAACAGCAACCTGAAAAATAACTATAAACCAGTGGCGGTTTCAGTACAGGGGACTCCCGTAAATACCGGGAGTCTGTTTGCCGGTTTGTATATGGGTGACCACAGCAAAACAGCCATAGGAACACAGTTCAACACGGGAACAACTGTTGGACCTGCATGCAATATTGTGTCCACTGATTTGCCTCCAAAATATATTCGTCCATTCACCTGGTATATCATGGGAAAACATCGACATACATTGTATGATAAATTTGTCGATGCTGCTCAGGTATCCATGGGACGCAGGAACCAATCCCTGTCAACCGCAGCCAGAATTCTTTACAAATCCATTTGGGAGAAGAGATAATCCTAATTCTTTCACGGCGAGTAATCGCTGTATTTTTTTGATATTGACGAATCAGAAGCCCCCATGTATATTACCGCCCGATTTTAGAAGGATAATTGAATGCTTGAAGGTATCATCTGCCCCATTTGCGAATCCACCCTGGATGAGCAGGAGCTTCGAGAAAAGCTGAAGTGTCCCAGTTGTAACACGGACTTAAAACAACGGGCATTTCTCGATTTTCTTGAATACCTTATGAAAAATGGTATTGTAGAGAACCTGGACTTCTTTGATGCAGAAGTTTACAAGGAAGATATTGAGCGCATCTCTCCTGATGATGAAGAAGATATTGATCCTGCAGAATTTGAGAAGAAAAAAGACACGTTCAATTTATACGAAAATGAAATGATTCCTCAGGATGAAGAATCCATCGATGATACTGCCTTTGAAAAATTTGAAGGAATCAACGATGATTGGGAGGAATTCAATCGCAATGATTACGATGATTTTTAAACCGGGGGTTATTTCACATGGATGACAATAAGAAAAATGTTCAGCAGATAAATATAGAATTAGACGAAAATATCAGCAGTGGAGAATATGCCAATTTTGTTGTCGTCACTCATTCTCCTGCGGAATTTGTCATGGATTTCACTCGACTGTTGCCAGGTGTACCCAAAGCAAAAGTTCATTCCAGAATCATTATGGCCCCACCTCATGCAAAAGCATTCATGAGCGCTCTGGCTGATAACATTAAGAAGTTTGAAAGTCAGCACGGAGAAATAAGAAATCCGGGACAGGAAGGATTTCAGGGGTTTGGCGTAAAACCACCTAAAGATAAATTACCAAACTAACTTTTATACCCGGTACACACGGGGTTTTTTATTGTATTTCCGGCGGGTTATCATCTGCATACCATACCCACGATTTTCCTTTTTTTAATTCCCGCATTTTAACCAATACCCAGACTGTGAGGATGCTCCAGGCAATTGTATATCCAAATAGTCCACCAAACAAAACATCTCCAGGGTAGTGAACTCCCACGTAAATACGACTGAATCCAATCATACATGCCAGAGAGGTGAGCCAGTGTTTTGCTTTTGGATAGAAATATCCAAGGATGACGGACAGAGCAAACATGTTTGCTGCATGGTTGGAAACAAACCCGTATTTCCCACCTTTCCCAACCAGGAGATTGATTCCTTCAAGTGCATGGGAGGGTCTGAGTCTGCCGAAGGCGGGTTTAATGATATGACCAGCAATCGAATCAACAAGGGCGATAGCGAGAATGAGAAGGACAAAAGCAATACGTCCACGCTTCTTATCAAATCCAAGAGCAAAAACAATATAAGCGAGCAGGGGAAGAACCCAATTCTGTGGATCTGTGATGATAGGCATGATCCAATCAAAGAAAGGATTTGAAAGGAATCCATTCATAAATTGGAAGAGTAAAAGATCAATTTGATTTAGGAAATCCAACATATGACCGTACATCCAGAATTATTAAAACTCCTTGTTTGTCCAGAAACCAAACAACCACTGAAACCGGCTGATGCAATGCTGCTGGAAAAAGTGAATTTATATATTTCACAGGGGAAAATGATGAATAAATCCGGTGAGAGTTTAATTGATCAGATCCAGGGGGGATTAATAACTCAAGATGAAAAAACTCTTTACATTATTAAGGATGATATTCCAATCATGCTTGTGGAGGAGAGTGTCAGACTTCATCAGATTTCCGAATCCGATTAAATCAGTACAATATAGAAAGTCTAAAGTTAGGAATATAAAAAATATCTTGTGCCCCCAAATGAGTACAACTAACTTCGGACAAATTCAAGCAGGGTGAAATGAAAGAAGACTGGTTGTTCCCCCGCTCCCAGGTTTCATTGACCCTGCTTTTTTATATTTATATATAAGCATTTCATTTTATACTCCACCCGCCTCCTGATAACATATAGTACTTAAAAGGAAGTCTGTTATTTCTTCCTCCTTTCAATGAGACGTTTTATGGTCCATAATATGATTATGGATCCTGCAAAAAAGAGAATATTTGCCAGCAATATGGTTTGAAAAGTGGTCATGCTTCGGTGAAAGATAATGATAAAATAGACAATTCAGTTTAAATTCAAATACAATTCTATCCTTATCAATTGTGTTTTTTCATACAGAACCGATGAAACCGACAGTAACAAATCACAGACACAAATTCTTGCCATTTTTATACCATTTAACAACAACTACCATTCTAAAGATTTCAATTAATTCAATTCTGACAAAGGAGAACTCAAATGAAAATTGGTGTTCTGGTTAAGCAGGTACCCAGCAGCGAATCACAGGTCCCATTACATGAGTCGGGAAAATGGATTCAGGAAGAGACTGCAAACTGGGAAATGAATGACAGCGATGCTTATGCATTGGAAGAAGCACTTCAACTGAAAGAGAAACATGGAGACTCGGAAGTGACTGTTATCAGTCTGGGACCGGCTGAAAGAACCGCAAAAACTGTTCGGGAGGCCCTGGCCAAGGGTGCGGATAAAGCCAAGCATATCGTTGATGATGTTCCGGGTGTTTCTGATCCGTTTTTAATTGCAAAGGCGATCTCAACAGTTTCAAAAGAAGAAGGTTTTGATCTTATCCTGTCTGGTCTGCAGTCAGGCGATTTATCTTCAGGTCAGGTGGGAATCCTGGTTGGCGAAATGCTAGGTATGTCTACATCCAGCCTGGTGATGGAAACAGAGGTGGCAGATCAATCCATCCGGGTGAAGCGAGAACTGGAGGGGGGCTGGTATCAGTGGGTGACCTTGCAGATGCCTGCATCCATTAATGTGCAATCAGGATTGAATACTCCCAGGTATGCATCTTTAAAAGGTATCATGACAGCAAAGAGAAAAGAAATTCAATCCATACCTGTTCAAGATGCTCTGGCAGGTGTGAATGCAGTCCAGAAAATGAATGCATTGTCTGTCCCGATATCTGATAAAAGTACAGAAATGATTGAGGGCGATACAGACACGATCGTTTCAGGTCTTTTGAATATTCTAAAAACCAAAGCGAAAGTATTGTAGGAGTCTGTCATGAGTATATTAATCATCATTGAAAACCAATCCGGTGCCATCCACCGAATCAGCCGGGAAGCCATTGCAGGTGCACAACAGCTTGGAAAAAACCTGGGATTGCCGGTTAAAGGATGCATCATAGGAAACAATATTCAGTCTGTAATTGATGAAGCAGTTTCTTTCGATTTATCGGAAATTTTGTGTTATAAAAATGAGTTGCTTGATACCTATACAGCAGAAGGATGGGCAACGGTCCTGCGGGATATAATCGATTTGGAAAAACCCAGGATAATTATAGCCGGGCATTCCTACCAGGTTCGAGATTACGGTCCAAAACTCAGTGTGAAGCTGAATAGTCCGATGATATCAGATGTTGCCGGGGTGGATGTAGAAAATGGCTCACCGGTATTTTATAGATTGACCTTTAATGGCAAACTTCAGGCAACGGTTAAGCCTGAAGGAGATTCAATCCCATTAGTGTGCTTTCAATCAGCCGCGTTTCAGGCAGATGATGCAGAAGCTGGTTCTGCATCTGTTCGTGAGGTGGACATATCCCTGTCATCAGATGTTATTACGTCCAAACCTGAGGCACCCTTCCAGGAGGAAGCAGGGGGCGTGGACCTGAGTGCAGCAGACATCATTGTATCGGTAGGCAGAGGTATTGGGAAGGAAGAGAATATTCCCATTGCTGAAGCATTGGCATCCAAACTGAAAGCAGAAATTGGATCTTCACGTCCGGTTGTGGATGCTGGATGGCTTCCTCAAAATCGTCAGGTGGGCAGCTCGGGACAAACCGTCTCTCCAAAACTGTACATTGCATTGGGTATTTCTGGTGCCATTCAGCATATTGTCGGGATGAAAGGTTCGAAATACATCATTGCCATTAACAAGGATGCAGAGGCACCCATATTTGAGCTGGCCGATGCTGGTGTGGTTGGTGATGTTCTGGAAATTGTACCAGCCCTGACAGAAGCATTGTAAGTAGTTCCACCACAAGAGGTAGTACCATGGCATCTCATTCAGTCCCTACATTGTTTTACGTGTTTGCAGTCATTGCCATTCTGGTTTTTCTCTTTCATCTGAAGAAACTCTTCAGTTTTAAGAAAGGAAAGAATGTACCGGTTGAGGTCTCTGTCAGTCAGATGATAAAAAATATCATCGTATATGGTATTGGCCAAAGACAACTGTATCGACGCCGGTTTTCTTATGCAGCTATCATGCATACGTTTATCGCATGGGGATTCTTTGAGTTGCTCTTTGCAACTACAGTGGATTTTTTCATGGCCAGGGGATGGTTTACAGCCTACCTCCCAACGCTGGATACACCTTGGTTTGCCTTCATCAATGACCTCGGTGGCGTCATGCTTGGTACTGGTCTTGTGATGGCCTTGATTCGACGGTACGGAGATAAACCAAAAGCACTTCCACAGGACGCTTGGTCAGGCAGGGGATTGATTCTGGGTGATACCGGGATTCTGGTTTTTCTTTTATTGCTGGTGATTGGAGGTTTCCTGGCGGAATCTGCACGTCTGATTGTGGATAAACCTGAGGCTGCCCAATGGTCATGGTTTGGGTATTCACTTTCGATGCTGCTACCTGAGAATATCTGGGAGGCTTCAGAATCTACCCTTTGGTGGTTTCATGCTCTAACAGCTCTTGCATTTATAGCCTATTTACCGAAAACGAAAATATTCCATGCGATTGCAGTAATGGTCAATGTGTCCGTAACGGATAAACAAAACCGACACAAAATACCTGCGATGCATGTAAGTAAGATCATGGAAGACCCTGACCTGGACCCGGATGCCATTAGTCTAGGTGCAAGCAAGGATTCTGACCTGACCTGGAAACAACTTCTAAACTCCATTTCATGTACAGAGTGTGCACGCTGCACAATGGTTTGCCCGGCTCATACAACGGGTAAGCCACTGTCACCCATGAAAATCATGTCAGATATTCGTGAAGGTGTGAATCATGGTGATACGAAAACACTGATTGTTGGACCACATATCTCAGAAGATGAGCTTTGGTCATGCACTACCTGTGGGGCCTGTATGGAAGAATGTCCAGTGTTGATAAATCATGTCCCTGCCATCACAGACTTTCGTCGATACCTTGTGCTCTCAGAAGGCAAACCACCAGCTCAGGCAGCCGTTCATCTTGAGAACATCATGAATACAGGCAATCCCTGGGGAATGTCAGGGCGGATGAAATGGGCAACCGATGCAGGTCTTGATGTACCCACCATGGCATCAAAAAAAGAAGCGGATGTCCTTTACTGGGTTGGATGCGCAGGAGCATTTGACCCACGTAATCAACAGATTGCGAAATCCATGGTAACAATTCTAGAGAATGCTGGTGTGGATTATGGTGTGCTGGGCGAAGAAGAAATGTGTACAGGTGATTCGGCAAGACGGCTTGGTGAAGAATATCTATTCGAAACCATGGCCATGCAAAATATCGAAACACTTAACCAGTATTCGTTTAATACCATCGTTACACCTTGTCCTCATTGTCTTCATACCTTAAAAAATGAATACAGTGATTTTGGTGGGAAGTTCACAGTGAAACACCATTCACAGTATATATCAGAATTGCTTTCCGAAGGAAAAATCAGCATGTCGAAGGGGACAGAAGATGCTATAACCTATCATGATCCATGCTACCTCGGAAGGTATAATAACGAGTATGATGCTCCCAGGGATGTCATATCCTCAGTAATTGCTTCCGGGGATAATCTGATTGAGATGGAAGATAATAAATCCGAAAGTCTATGCTGCGGTGCTGGAGGAGGTAACATGTGGTATGAAGTGGAGATGGGTGACCGAATCAACTTGAAACGATTTGACGAGGCGGTAGAAACCGGAGCAAAAGGTGTCATTACATCCTGCTCTTACTGTGCCATCATGATGGATGATGCCATAAAGGTGCGCGGGAAAGAAGAGGATATGTACATCAAGGATCTGGCTGAATTGGTAACCGATAACCTTACCTAACAATTATCTGTGAGTAAACATTATTACCTGCCATTTGAGAAGAATGGTGAATTCAAGTATACCAGTGAACAGATTGCGTCTCTGACAGAATACGAGAAATACCAGATCTCATTTCATCCAGAGCGCCCCAAATATCTTGATTATCTTACCATTTTTTCTGATGTAGACGAATGTCTCCAATCTGATGACTTCGGTTCCAGGCTCATACAAACCCATCGGGCTACAATCCGTATTGACAAACAAAAAATCCCCGTAATGCTTATTGGACAACAGACAGGTCCTACATCCAACTACAGTGAACTAATTGAGCACATGAAGGATCAGGAAAATGTCCGTGAATGGAATCATGGAATGCCAACACCTGCATCATATGAACGGGCAGTACGTGCCATTGAACTGGCGAACAATGAACACAGGCTCATTATTACGGTTGTTGATACACCGGGCGCTGATCCCACGGAGGAATCTGAAGCCGGTGGTATCGCATGGAAAATTGGAAAAACCATTCAAGAACTTGTTGAAACACCGCTACCCACTATCTCAATCATCATTAACAGGGGATGCAGTGGAGGAGCCATCGCCCTCACAGGGTGTGATGTGGTTCTTGCCATGGAGTTTTCTACTTATCTGGTCATTACACCTGAAGCCTGTTCGTCCATCCTGTTCCATACACGATCGAGAGCAAACGAAGCAGCAGAAATTTCACGAATACTATCCCGTGAAGGTCATGAACTTGGGATTGTAGATATGATGGTACCTGAACCGATTGCTCCCGCACATCGAAACAGGAAAGGGGCCTTTGAATCCCTTCATACAACGCTAAAAAAAGTCATTCCGGATTTATGGGATCAACGAACTGAGAAGCGATTCAAGAAACGTATAAAACGATGGGCAAGCATCGGGCACTGGGACAGAACCACTGAATCTGCCGTTGTAAACATCCAAAGACCAGTGTCTCGAATACCTAAAACAAATGGTGCAGGATACATAGCCCGTCACAAAGGGTGTTATGACAGAATTGGTAATCGACAATATGATCCGGAACGATTTTCCATATTAAAAGATAATAATTTCTCTTGTCCCGCATGTGGTTATCGATATACACGCCTTTCCGTGTGGGATTATATGGACATGATACTTGATAAAGATACATTTATGGAGCATGAAGAAACCCGGTATATCATCGACAAAGATATCCTGGAATTTCCCGGCTACCAGGAACGAATATCGCAGGTACAGGAATCAACAGGATTGATGACAACCATGATTACAGGTAATGGAAGCATCCTGGATAAACCTGTTATCTTTTGCGGGACTGAGTTTGGGTTTTTGGGTGGATCATTTTGCATGAGCACTGGAGAAAAAATGTGGCAGGCAGCAGAATTGTCACTCGATGGAAAAACTCCTATGGTTATACAGGCAGCTGGAGGTGGCGCAAGGATGCATGAAGGATGTTCTTCCATGGTGAGCATTCCAAAAGTTCATCTTGCTTTGACCAGAGTTGAAAGAGAAGGAATTCCAGTGATCACATTGATCACCGATCCTACCCTGGGTGGTGTGGCTATTGGCTATGGCTCAAGAGGAATCCGGTTCTTTGAAGTGAATGCAGGGAATATTGGATTCTCTGGAAAAAGGGTGATTGAACAGTACACAGGGCACAAAACCTCCAGAAATTTTCAGCGAACCCACTGGTTGGAACGACATGGGCACGTGGACCACGTTGGTCATCCGAACGACATTCGCAGACAGATTGCGGACTTTTTATAATCGTCGGATCAGCTTAAATAAAAAACCTCCCATTCTGGGAGGTTTTTTTATCAATGTAAAGTTGAAACTATTTGTCTTTTCGGTAAACCTGAGGTTCCTTCTCTCCTCGATGACATGTCCAGCAACTGACTTTCATTTCTTCTGCCCAACTAAATTGGTTTTCATTCAGGTTTTTCGTCATTTTCATCATACTCCTGGCGATCTTTTTGTGTTTGGTATCAGCTGATTTATCATCCATGTCATGACAGAATTTGCATTTAACACCCAGGTCTTTTGACATCCCCTTCATGTAGGCTTTTAACTCTTTTTCTGTCTTAAAGTCCAAAACCTTTAAATCTTTGAACCCGCCCTGTGCAGGTAATGTTGACAGGAGAAAGCCCCCAAGTAAAACCAGTGAAATAATACGTTTCATGTTTGCTCCTTTATTAAAACCAGTTATGCAGTTGAATGATGTATTCCGGCGCCGGATTGGCGGAATTTACATTTTCGGACTGATAGTATCTTGTTTGAAATTTGATAGAGAAAAATGGAATAGGAGTAACATCTATTCCAAGACTGTATCGATGCAAAGAACCGGACTTCAAATCTGAATCGGGGTCGACAAATTCGTAGGCTCCCATCAGGGACAACCCCTGCGTTGGCTCTATATATAATGTTGTTCTGGAGTTCAGTCCATGAAGGTTACTGACAATAAATAAATTTTGCTCACTTTCCAGTGTGAAAATCCCGATATTAACCCCATGGGATATCCCAACCAGCTGATTACCGGAATCCTTCATCCCACTAAGGGAAACTAATCCATAGCCGTTCATAAACTGAAAAGGAAGTTGCAGACGAGTCGTAAAATTCAGATCTGATAAGTCTCCAATACTGCTCCCGGGAGAAAAGAGACTCGACCCTGTACTGAATGTCCATAGAAGTTTGGATATTGGAGAAAACCCAACTTCAAATGTGGTTGGTTTTTGGGTAAATGGTGAAAACGGCATCTGACTGGTGGCCACTGGATAATTTCCGCGAATCGCTCCGCTGCGAGTCATGGCGCTGTGATCGTCAATCCTGTATCCATAATTTGGAACAAAATTCCCTGTTTTGAGCCACCCTTTAAATGGAAGCTCTGAAATAATTCCCCAGATTTCAGATCCTGTTCCAGAAGGACTCAAATCAAGTTCAATGTAAACCCCTAATCGTTCAGAAATTGTAAGAAAGGAATATAGTTCAGACTGCATAGGAAAGACCCTGGTGACTCTCTCCTCAGAGATGTTAGCGATTGTTTCATAGGAAAATGCCTGAACACGTACATCACCGCCTATTTGCATGAATTCATTAATGATCCCGGTATAATCATCAGGATAGAAGCTATCTGATGCGGACAATGGAAGTTCATCCATGGATACAATTTCAGTTCCATGATCATTCCGAAGGGCACCACCAGTTGGATTCACATGACAGGAACCGCAATGGGACCCATTTTGTATGGCATACTTTGGTAGAGGGAATAAACAACTGGTGAGAAGGAGGAATAAAATGATGTATTTCAATTGTCCAAAGCTCCTTCTGTAATCCAGATCTGAATAAGGTCTCTATCCGATTCGGACAATCCTCCTGAAGGAGGCATTTGTCCACCATAGGTACCTGTGTTTTCTATTTTATTCCATAGCACTGAAGCGGCTGGATCACCACTTGCCACACGCAAACCTGCGTACCCCTGGGATTGAACATTGACAAGATTACCAAAGCTGGATCCGGCAGCCAGGTCTAGACCACCATTGGATCCATGACATCCCGTACAACTATTATTAAAAATCGGCTGAATTTGTGAGGAGAAACTGATTGGAACTGTTTCTGCCTCTGATGCGATTCCAATGGAAACAGCCGGATCATCTTCACTATTTGTGCTGAAAGCCAATTGTATGGATTTTTCTCCAGCAGAAACAGGCATATATCGCACCACGAGGGTATCGGTCTCATTGGGTCCTATAATTAATGTGTCCTGTCCAAATGGATCCAATTGAAACTCCATGGAGTCGTCGGACAGTATTTTGAACGTCCTAGGACATTGGTAACACTTTTCATTTAGTGTTTGTTGTTATAACA
>CAYFMT010000005.1:0-121390 GCA_964344305.1 uncultured bacterium
AGTACACCTTAACTTTTTAAATGAAAAGTCCGAAAGATTTAAAAGACTTACACAAGGATGACTGGTTGTGGACGTCCATGATCAGGCAGCCGGAATTTATCACTCAGGAAAATGTTGATACAGCTGTGGAAGGAGCCCAGAAAAAGAAATCCCTGCCAGCGATTGATAAGCTAAGACTGGAACCCTACGAAGAGGGAACGTGCGTCCAGGTTATGTATGTTGGCCCCTATGCAAATGAAGGTCCCACCATTGCCAACATGCATCAGTATGCGTTCGATCAGGGATATGAATTAAGCGGCAAACACCATGAAATATATTTGAGCGATCCGAGGCGAGTAGCTCCAGAAAAATTGAAAACGGTGATACGCCAACCTATCACACGTTCATAAAAAAGGGGGGCTACTGCCCCCCTTTTATTTTCATTTAAAAACTATGTGAAAGAGCAATGGCAAAGTCAAGGGCCGTTTTCATATAACGTTCTTCAAAAGGTTGACCCTCTTTTGCATTTACGGCTTCTTGGTAAAACGTATTGGACACACCAAGACTTATGGCTGTTTTATCACTAAAGATATATTTACACCCCAAGCCTAACGTATTAGAGTTTAGACTGTTTGATATATCACTGTTATAAGATTCATTTGCACCACCAATAGCCTTAAGGTATCCAAAGCTCAGCTTTAATGACTCACTATAATTGTAATTTGCTGCTGTACCGAATTCTATACCATCTTTAGCAGTTCTAAACCCATTGGATGTTTGCCAGTAATCAATACTATTATTGAAATAATAATTAAATGATACGGAGACAAAACCCAGATCGGATGGAATTATATTAAAACCGGTTGATAATTGTGCAGGAATACTGGCATCATATTCCGTATCATGGGGAAACATTCCTTCATTGCTAATTACGCCTTTTGTATCATCCGTAGTTGTGTTAGAAAGCATGGTCATTTCAGTTTGTGGTTCATAGCGAACTGCCAGCTCAAGCATTGAGAAGGGCTTCACGAACAAACTTAGTACGGGAGTAAAAGCAGAACCAGACCTCTCGGATTCAACAAGCATATCTGGTGGAATAGCTGGGTTTTCAGCATTGGTCAAAACAGTACCATCCAGAGCAATGAGAGCCGCTCCTTCAAGTGAGCCATCATAAGTATTATTGGCTGAGATATATCGCCCACCGACACCCACAGAAATAAGATCATTTATTCTGTATGAGACATTCCCCTGAAACCCAAGGTAAATGGATGATCCTACAAAGCTGGAAGAGAGAGCATATCCGGAAATGGTTGGTTGTAATTGAACGATTTGTGCAAGAATATATTCAAAAGATGGTAACCCATCTGGAAATTCTGCACTACCGCCACCCCCTATAGGCATGAAACCGGCTGAAAAGGCGAGATTGCCGGATATTTTTGCCAAATAGATATTTGGAAAAGCCGGCACGAAAGTCTCTCCAATATAGGTGTCTTCATTCAATGTGGGGAAATCAGCTTCGACAGTTCTTGTCTGAGAAATTGTCTGGTTGCTAACATAAAGGTGAAACCCATCATTTAACATAGTCAAACCAGCCGGATTAAAGTATGTGGCATCCAAATCGGTGGAAGCATTGCGATTCATTGTTCTAATGAAATCGGCACTTTGATTTGTATTATGAACCAACCCCCCTGCAAACAGAAGGTTAATTATTACTATAATAGAAAAAAATCTTTTCATGTAGAACTCCTGAGATAAAAAAAAGCAGAACCGAAGTTCTGCTTTTTGTGTTTTAGGATTGCATTATTGCTTTGTCCAGCCAAGCACTGTACTGCTTGTATTTTGCACATCTCCCATTAAATAATTTGTTCCATCTGGTGTAAACACATTCATGGCTGTGTCAACAGCAGAATAGGCCATGCTGATTACTGTTGGAGCGTCTGGATCATCAAGAGTCAATGCACCGCCTAAATCGTAAAGGGCCCCATCGATTAACAATGTAGACAGATCATCTGCTGCAGTCCAGGTACCCTGGTCGGGAAGGCTCACGATACTGGGTGCAACACCCAATGTATCATTTGCATCCGGAAGCATGCCTTCCAGAACAAATGTACCATCTTCATTCAATGTTACTGTGGCAGAAACACCCATGGCGCTGAATTCCGTCCACGTTAATGCACCGCTTCCAAGCGGCGTTCCGGCCGGCACACCATAGGCGGAAAGATCTGTGACGAGGACATAACTTGAGGACTGTTCAAAATTAGACAGATCCCACGTTCCAACGAGTACATGCATGTCTTCTTCCTCATCCCCCTCACAACCGACTGTGAACAACAGCCCAAGTATAATTAAGGCGGATAGACTAAGTTTTAC
Organism: uncultured bacterium; assembly: GCA_964344305.1. GTDB lineage: Bacteria > Fidelibacterota > Marinisomatia > Marinisomatales > JABMOV01 > JABMOV01. Next base: position 2,350 of record CAYFMT010000005.1, read on the forward strand.
CAAAGATTTCATTTTATCTCCTGTGGTTTTATTATTGAAATTTTCCTGTGCTCATGTTCGAACACAATCTACAGAAAATAGAGGTCTTTTTATACAAATGCAAAGACTAAAATAGGACTAGAAATTCCTGTATAAAGACACATGGTAATTCCGCACTTCACCCATGTTTCGCTCCAGTTCAACATAGTACTGTTGGAAAATGTTTTCAACACGGAAGCGAATTTCATAGTCACGATAATCATAGGACACCCCCACATTCCACACATTAATGGGGACTCGTTTATCCTTACCGGTTTTTGCATTTTCTGAAAACAGCTCAGTGGATTCCATCCTGTTTGTGTGACGTGAATCTACAAGAAAGGCCATGAGACCCAAGTTGATCCGGGTCGTTTGTGTCAGGTGATGTCGGTATCTGTAAGAAAGAGTGTCTATTACATTCCCATGATGATCAACCTCATATGGGGATAAAAATGTATAGGAGGTTTGTATGTCCAGCAATCCATGGAACAACCGTGTGCCAAGACCGGCATCAATACCAGAGATAACAGCATTGGTTATATTTTCAAAATGAATGACGCCTTTGTGATCGGGTGTTGGTTCAATCATTTGGGAATAACTGGAGCGAAATATCGAGATATCAAACTGGAACAAATCCACTGCAGGATGAATATGTGCTCCCTTCATTGTCATACCGATTTCGGTAGAATGTGATGTTTCTGGGGATAGGTCAGGGTTTGGCTCTACCCGGAAGACAGACAATTGGGAACGGGAAAACATTTCTGCAACGGTTGGAGATCGAAAGGATTGTGCAGCTGATGCACGAAAGGACAACCACTGAAACGGGTGATAATTCATGGCAATCTGTGGGGCAGCCTGGTTATTGTTTAGACCTCCATCCACTATAAATTGCTCTCCTCGTCCTCCAATTGAAATAGAAAGCCCATTACCGATTTTCCCCCGCAACAGTCCGTATATGAAAGGGGTTTGGATATGGTGCGTTCCAAAGATACTTGCATCGATGGATGATTGATCACTCCCAAGTCCTGCTGTGACATGCCAGGTTGATCCCAGTCGTGTCCCACCCTGGATTTCGCCATACCATTTTTGTTCATGGGACTTATCCTTATTGGTACCGTTGTTTTCCCAGCGCACATCATAATGAGATCCTTTTACGTGCAGGACAGTTGATGGTGATGCGGCAATACTAAAGGTTGTATTAACATTTACCTTTTGTCCATCTGCCCTATCCTTTTCTGCTCCCATCACAGCCTCAAACGGGTCTGCAGGTCCTTTCCACTGTGATTCCAATCCTGATATGTAGGAAATGATATTTCCAAAAACCGAAGCACTGTATTTCCCACCAAAATTCAGTTTCATTTTTCCCGTGGCATTCCAGTGATCATTCCAGCCCAGTTCCGTATAGCCATCAGAATGATATTTCTGAAGACGAAACCAGCCGCTGTGCGAACCCACAGGAAGCGCATGGGTTATTTCAACTGTATGGTTTAGGCTAGGCGAATCTCTCCATTCCCACTGTGCATGAGACGGCTGACTGTACATTCCCCCGATCAGGCGGACTTTTGTTTCCTTATGCTTAGGTGAATTTCGTGTAATGATATTTACAACACCGCCCATGGCACCGGAACCATACATGGATGAGGCACCAGATTTAACAATTTCTACCCGATCTATTTCTGAAGCTGGTATGACATTCCAGGAGATATTTCCACTGGCGCTTCCCATGAGCGGAATCCCATCCAGAAGGAGGAGTGAACGACTGCCCGCACCCAGCGTGTATCCCGAGGCACCACGAATATTCAACTGATCTTTCACAATGGTAACACCTGATTCGTAAATGAGAATTTCATCAAGGGTAACGGTGTTTTTTTCCATCAATTTCCGAGACGACACCACACTTACTGACACGGGTAAATCTAAAATATCCTGTTCATTCCGGCTGGCCGTAACCACAACCTGGGCTGATTCCAGAACGTCCTGTATCAACATGAAAGACAGTTGTGCGGAGGGTGTTCTGGCAGAGAGGAGAACCGGTTCTTCAAAAGGCGCATACCCAATGGCCGAGACCTTGATTACATACTCACCAAAAGGAATTTGTGTGATTGAAAAATGCCCACTTTCATCTGCTGCAGTCCCAAGGAATGTATTCTTTAATATAACATTTGAACCAATAATCGGATCACCAGTTTTGGCGTCAAGTACCACACCTGTCACCGCACCCGAATCCTGTGGGAAACCCCCAGCAAGAAATACCAGGAAGATCGCGAGACCTTTGATTAGAAGGACAGAACGAATGGAGATATATCCTTTACGACAGGCTCTGAAGCTCTACCAAAAGCAACGGTTTGATAGACAAACCCTGATGCGGAGTTCATATCAGGGAAAAAGACGATGGGGATGGAGGGCAATGATAAAATGGAATCCAAATTGGCAATAAGGAGAGCTGGCTCAATAGTTAAGCCAACTGGAACAAGACTATACGAACCAGTTGAGAGCTGAATAAAATAGTGAAGTGTATCTTGTCCTGCGGGAAGGATATCACTGTAATCCACAAAGTAATCTGCTGGTGATTCCAAATCCAGTTGGGACATGGCAACAAGAGTCACCCCATGGATACTGTCTGGCCAGGCGTTGGTAATGGTCAGTTGCCCTTCTGCACCAAAAACCGGTTCGAGGCTTTCATAATGGCTGCATGCAGAGATAATTACAATCATGACAAGGGGTAAAACCAAAGCGATTGATTTTGGATGTTTGGGCTTATCCATAACAAAAATTAATCGAATGTGAAGTAAAAACCATGAAAGACTTATTTGCACAACAAACCGTTTTTCGGTTATGAAAACTCATAGTAAGATTTGTTGCCGAAAAATTTGAAATAATCCATATTTCAACCACATACTAAAGGCAACCAACACCATTTTAGTGACAAATACTTCGCATGTATCAGTTGTAATTGGTGCCCAATGGGGCGATGAAGGAAAAGGCAAGATCACGGATGTCTTTGCCGGCGATTCTGCCTACGTAGTCCGGTTTCACGGCGGCAATAATGCAGGCCACACTGTCATCGTTAATGACAGGGAATTAAAACTCCACCTCATACCGTCCGGTATCATTTCATCTTCTACAAAAAGCGTCATTGGTAATGGTGTGGTTATTGATCCAAAAGCCCTCATAGATGAAATTAATTATGTCAGGGACAAAGGGATTGAACCCAACCTCATGGTCTCCGACAGGGCACACGTCATTTTTCCTTATCATATTGCCATGGATGAAGCCTTAACAGGACACCAGGGATCTCTTGCAGCCGGCAGCACAAAACGAGGAATTGCCCCTGTATATGCAGACAAAATGTATCGCCATGGTATTCGCATGGCCGATCTTCTTGAGCCGGACATACTTAATGAAAAACTCACGACGGCTTATGCATTTAATCAACGAATTCTACAGGCACTGGAGTTTGACTTTTCCACTTCTCAGGAAGAGATACTCAATCGCTACCTGGACTATGGCAACATCCTGAAATCCTATATCATAGATGTATCAGTTGAGCTGAATAATGCCCTGAAGGCTGGTCAATCCATTCTGTTTGAAGGGGCCCAGGGAATGAGCCTGGATGTAGATCATGGCATTTACCCACACACCACCAGCAGCAATACCATGGCAGGTCATGTATCCGTTGGGACTGGGGTATGTTTCCGCAATATTCAGCGGGTTATTGGTATTGCCAAGGCTTACGTAAGTCGGGTAGGCATAAGTCCGTTTCCCACAGAATTACCGGATGACGATGCCCGGGCACTCCGGGACAAAGGAAGCGAATATGGTACAACCACCGGTCGCCCGAGGCGCGTAGGATGGATGGATCTTGTTCAACTTCGCCAGGCAGTACGAGTGAATGGTCTTACTGAGATCGCCCTGACAAAACTGGATGTATTAACGGGATTTAAGGAATTGCCTGTCTGTGTTGGATACAAAGTAGATGGTGTGGATATGAAAGAAATGCCCGCCAGCTTATCTGCGTATCGAAACGCTAAACCTGACTATGTCATCCTGGAAGGATGGGACAGAGACGCGGACATTAATAAAGGATACGACGGGCTTCCTGAGGCCATGAAGAAGTACATATCATTTATTGAAGATGCGGTGGATTGTCCAATCCGCATCGTATCCATTGGTCCCCAGAGACACGAAACCATCTTTAGACAATAATTCTGCTGAATGGTTTCTGGTGTTGACTATCTAACCCATTATTACTTCTATTGGAAAACCCAATGAACATGACGAGTGAGATACTGGATTTTTCTAATCTTTCCCATGATGAAATTCGCGCAAAATTGCAGGAATATAATATCCCCCTCACCCCGGATGAGATCTTGAAAGTACAACATGAATTTCTTGGGAGACCTCCCAGTCTTGCAGAATGCGTGTTGTTTTCAATTGAGGGATCTGAACATTGTTCTTATAAAAGCAGCCGCGTTCATCTAAAGCAATTTGTCACGGATGGTCCAAATGTTGTCCTGGGGGCAAAAGAAGATGCCGGTGTGGTTGCAGTTGCGACGGATAACGATGGCCATAGATGGTGCATCGTTATGAGTCACGAATCCCATAATCATCCATCCCAGATCGTGCCTTATGAAGGGGCTGCCACGGGTGTCGGAGGGAATGTCAGGGATGTATGCTGTATGGGGGCAGAAGTTATCGCTGTCGCTGATGCATTGAGATTTGGAGACATAGCATCCAACAAAACAAAATGGATTCATGATGGCGTTGTGGATGGAATAGGTGGTTATGGGAACCCCCTTGGAATCCCCAATATCGGTGGTGACCTGTATTATCATCCCGGCTACAATGACAATTGTCTCGTGAATGTTGTGACATTGGGCATTGTAAGAGAAGATCGGATTTTCCACTCCTATGCACCTGAAAATGCTGATGGACATGATATTATTCTCATTGGGAAACCTACGGACAACAGCGGATTTGGCGGAGCAAGCTTTGCATCACTTGAGCTGGAGGAGGAAAAAAAGGAACAGAACAAAGGCGCGGTTCAGGAGCCAAACGCTTTTCTTGAACGCCATATTCTTAAAGCCACCAACGCATTGTTCCATATTTTGGCTGAAAAAGATGCCATACATCGGGTTGGGTTCAAGGATTTGGGGGCAGGCGGTGTAGCCTGTGCAAGCGTTGAACTGGCAGACACAGCAGGTTATGGAGCGGAAGTGTTTGTGGATGATGTCCATGTCAGCATGGATAATCTCCATCCATCCGTCACCCTGTGCTCAGAAACCCAGGAAAGGTTTATGTGGGTATCTCCACCGGACCTGACAGATTTCATTATTGATCATTATAATTCTAGATTTGACTTACCAGGCGTATCAGACCTTGCACAGGCCCGGGCAGTTGGGAAAATACGCAAGGACAAACAATACAGGGTCCATGCAAATGGCGAAGTGATTGTAGATGCTCCTGCAGAAGAAGTAACAAAAGGGTTTTTATACGAGCGTCCATTTGAAAAGCCTTCGAGAGTATTTACTGAACCTGAAATACCGGAGCCCAAAGATTACAATAGAACTCTTCTTCAATTATTGGGTCATGAGAATATTGCATCACGTCTGCCCATTTATGAAACCTATGACAAACAGGTTCAGGGACGCACGTACATCGAATCAGGACTGGCAGATGCGGGTGTTATGATGCCGTTCAATTCAGATGACTACCCGGAGGAAATCAGACGGACGGGTATCGCGCTCAGCACGGACCACAATCCCAATTATGGCGAGATTGACCCTTATTGGGCCGCGGTTAATGCAGCGGTGGAATCCATGAGGAATGTGGCAGCAGTAGGCGCCCATCCTGTCGCCATGACAGACTGCCTTTGCTTTGGAAATCCTGAAAAACCCTCACAAATGTGGGAGTTTGTCGAGGCCGTGAAAGGTGTGGCGGAAACGTGTAAGCATATTACCCTGTATGGCCACGAACAATCGCCCACACCCATTATCGCAGGAAATGTGAGTTTTTATAACGAGTCGAAAAACGGGGCTATCCCCGCAAGCCCCATCATCAGCTGTCTAGGATCCATGCCAGATGGATCAACATCTGTTACACAGGGTTTTAAATCAACCGGCTCCATGATCCTCATGGTGGGTGACCGGAAAGATGAATGTGGTGGTAGTACCTATTATTCGCTTTATAATGAAACCGGTGCCAATATTCCCCGCCCAAATGTTGAGGAAGTAGGATTACAGATTCACTTGATCCCCAACATGATTCAGGATGGAATTTTACGGTCAGTCCATGATATCAGTGAGGGCGGCATTGCCGTGGCTCTGGCAGAGATGACGTTTGAGAATGGAATAGGATGCGACGTGACCGTTCCCGGTGACCTGAGAACGGACACACTGTTGTTTACCCAAACCGGTGGATTTGTTTTGGAAGTGGATGCTGACAATATTGATCTGGTAATGTCCCTTCTTGATAATGCAGATCTTCCCTATTCACTTGTTGGCAAGACGACTTTCTCAGGTACAATTAACATTTCTAATGTCATTTCCCTACCCGTAACAGATGCCCGGGCTGAATGGGAGAATGGTTTGAGGGAGAAGCTGTCCTGATGTCCGTGGACTATAAATCCGCCGGTGTCAATATAGACGCAGGAAATGAAGCGGTAGATCGTATCAAAGGAGATGTGAAATCCACCTTTACATCAAATGTGCTCACGGGACTCGGTTCATTCGGTAGCCTTTTTGATCTATCGGAGATCACTAAATCCTATGAAAATCCGGTATTGGTCCAAAGCATCGATGGGGTAGGAACCAAAGCGATCATTGCCAGAATGATGCAGAAATATGACACCATTGGAATTGATCTCCTGAGCGCCTGCGCAAACGACATCCTTGTAATGGGAGCAAAACCCCTCACCTTTTTGGATTACATTGCCAATGACAAACTGGAACCGAGGATCATCGCAGAGATGGTGAAAGGGATGGCCACAGCATGTCGTGATACCGGGGTATCCCTGGTTGGTGGAGAAACGGCTGAAATGCCCGACACCTATTTAACGGGAGAGCATGATCTGGTTGGCGTCATCTCGGGTGTTGTTGAAAAAAACAAAATCATCACAGGTGAGAAAATATCTCCCGGAGATATTCTCCTTGGACTTCCTTCAAGCGGACTACATACCAACGGGTATTCCCTTGCAAGAAAAGTCTTCTTTGATCTCGCAGGACTGAGCGTAAGCGATACGGTTCAGGGATTGCCGGGTACGGTGGGCGAAGCGTTACTGGAGCCACACATCAATTATACAAATCATGTTATGGCATTGATGAATGAGGACATCCCCATCCATGGTATTGCACATATTACCGGAGGGGGACTGGTGGAAAATATTCCCAGGATTTTACCGGATGACTGTTCGGTATCCATCAACACGGATACATTTCCCCTGCCACCCGTTTTCTCTGTCATGCAGGAATTGGGGACTATTGCCACGGCTGAAATGTATCGTGCATTTAACATGGGTATTGGGATGGTATTCATTCTCTCATTGGATACACAGGAGGCCGCCACAACAATTTTACAGGCTCATTCTTCAGTTTATACGATTGGAACCGTAGAATCTGGGACGAAAACCGTGGAGATATCCCATGCATAAAATTGCTATTATACAGTTTCCCGGATCTAACACGGAAAGAGAGACCATTGAAGCGGTGAAACGTGTTGGGATGCAACCAGTGGAATTTCTTTGGAATGAGAATCCTCAAAAATTGCACGAGTGCCAGGGATTTATTATTGTTGGTGGGTTCTCATATGAGGACAGATCAAGGGCCGGCGTCATAGCGTCGCTGGACCCGGTTATGGATGTTATTAAAGAAGAAAATGAAGCCGGAAAACCCATCCTTGGGATATGCAACGGAGCACAAATCCTTGTGGAATCAGGGATTGTTCCGGGAATGGAAGGATATAGACTGGGACTTGCCCTGACTGACAATAAACGCGTGGCTCACGGGCATGTTGTTGGAACGGGATACTACAATGCATGGGCAAATCTAAAACTGGATGCAACACCGGGAAGCACAGCCTTTACGCGGCACATGGAAAAAGGGGAATATATCCACATTCCATTTGCGCATGCAGAAGGCAGGTTTCTTGCGCCGGATCCGTTATTAGAAGAAATAATTGAGAACGGTCAGACCGTTTTCCGGTACTGTGATGATTCCGGAATAATTGATGAGCATTTCCCTACAAACCCAAATGGTTCAGTGTACAACCTGGCGGCGGTCTCCAATGTTGCAGGTAATGCCATGGCCATTATGCCCCACCCAGAGCGAACCACCAACGGGGATACCCTGTTTGCATCCATGAAAACGACGATTGACTCCAGTGAGCAAATAAATAAAAAAACGCTTGGGTTCACTCGACCTCATTATGAAGTAACACCATTCAAGCGGAATGAAAACCATGAGGAATGGTTTATAGATCTGATTATTACTGATAATGAAGCGCTGTCGGTACAAAATGCGCTGAGAAAAGCAGGTCACAATGTTACCGTATCCAAAAATGTTCGCTGGGAAATTGATTCTAATCGAAAAGACACAGAAAATTTATTTAAAGAACTCGCGGAGTCTGGAGAGTTGTATAACTCCAACAAAGAGAGGGTAATTGATCGATCAGAATTGCCCCATGGTGCACGGTTTTATGTGCAGCAAAAAGAGGATATAGACGCCAGGAAAAAGCTGGAAAACATCTGTGAGCGAATGGGTATCCATGGCGTGCAGGGATTGAAAAAGGGCATCCTGTGGACTATATCAATGGAAGGTGAGAGCGCTGAAAAGGTTGAACAGATACTGAACTCTCACATTTTCTTTAATCCATTATCACATGAGTGTTATCGATATGAATGAAGCCTACAAAAAGAAAATTGAAGCGGTGTTAAACAATTGTCTAACAGAAACCAGTTTACCCGCCGGCACAAAGTACAATGGAAAAGTCCGTGATACATATGATCTGGGTGAAAAAATGGTGCTGATTACAACGGATAGACAAAGTGCATTTGATCGTGTGCTTGCGTCTATTCCCTTCAAGGGACAGGTGCTGAATATGACAAGTGCCTGGTGGTTTGAGCAGACAAAGCACATCACGGATAATCATGTGATTGCAACACCGGATCCAAACGTAACCGTCGGGAAAAAATGCAAGGTTCTCCCTATTGAATTTGTGGTGCGGGGATACATAACCGGTTCAACCAGCACATCGTTGTGGACGGTCTATAATAATGGTGACCGGGAATATTGTGGAAATGCATTGCCTGAGGGATTAAAGAAAAATCAAAAGCTCTCGGAGCCCATGCTTACACCCACCACAAAAGAAAAGGAACATGATCGACCTATCTCACCGGAAGCCATCGTGAGCGAAGGCTGGCTTACTCAGGAGGAATGGGATGAGGCAAGCACCAAGGCTCTCGCCCTATTCACTTTCGGACAGGAGAAAGCACTGGAACATGGTATGATCCTGGTGGACACGAAATATGAATTTGGCAAGGATGAATCAGGAAATATCATTTTGATTGATGAAATCCACACACCGGATTCAAGCAGATATTGGATTGCAGATACTTATGAGGAACGATTTTCCTCTGGTCAGGAGCCCCAGAACATAGACAAGGAGTTTCTGAGATTATGGTTCAGAGATAATTGCGATCCATATAACGATGAAACACTGCCGGACGCGCCGGCAGAACTGGTTGTAGAATTGTCAAATAGATACATCTATCTTTATGAAACCATAACGGGAAAAACATTTGATTTCCCTGAGAAGGATGTACCGGTAAATGAACGACTGCTGTCCAATTTAAAAGAATATTTATAGGCACAATTCACACAAGAAAAAGGAAGAAACATGAAAGTTATATTATTAATGGGTTCAACCGCTGATGAACCCTGGGCTAAAAAAATTACCGACAAGCTGGATGAAATGGGATATACCTGGGAGCAATATGCAGCGTCTGCACACAAAGAGCCTAAGAAGGTTCTGAGCGTTTTAGAAAAACACATGAATGAATCAGGGATTATCTACATTACCATAGCCGGTCGTTCAAATGCGCTCTCTGGCTTTGTTGCCGCAAATTCCGGGAAGCCCACACTGGCCTGTCCCCCATTCGCCGACAAAGTTGACATGATGGTAAACATCAATTCAACATTACAGATGCCAAGCAATACACCGGTTCTGACTGTTCTGGACCCCGGTAATTGTGCCCTGGCGGTAAAAAGAATCATGGAGTTCAACAGTTAAGGAACCGGGCAATGCCACACCGTAAAATTGATACATCATTTTCTCCGCTGTCTTCTATTTCACCATTGGATGGTCGGTATCGTGACACCATTCATGATCTTGGTCTGTTTTTCTCAGAAGAAGCTTTGATCAAGTATCGGATTAAGGTTGAAATAGAGTACCTGATTCAATTGAGCCTGGAGACAAAAATCCCAGAGATCAAACCAATGTCTTCAGCGCGCCAAAGAAAACTGAGGAAGCTCTACACGCAATTCGACAGAGATGCAGCCATTTCTGTCAAGGAAATTGAAACCACCACCAATCACGATGTAAAAGCCGTTGAATATTTTATACAGTCTGCATTGAAGAAGGAAAAGCTGGACCATCTAATTCCGTGGATTCATTTTGCCCTGACATCGGAGGATGTGAATAATCTTGCGTATTCGATGATGTGGAAGGATGCCGTTCAATTCATCTATTTACCGACGTTAAAAAAGATGAATAACGCCCTGCGTGAACTGGCCCACCGGTATGCAGACGCACCGATCTTGTCGATGACACACGGACAACCGGCTACACCCACGACTCTGGGGAAAGAGCTGGCGGTTTTTGTTCATAGAATCAAACGCCAGAAAGATGCATTGGAAAAACATGCACTGCTGGGAAAACTGGGTGGCGCAACGGGTACATGGGGTGCCCACACTATTAGCCTTCCATCAGTGAACTGGATGAAATTTTCAAAAGAGTTTGTATCAGGATTGGGCCTGGTTTTCAATCCAGCCACCACACAGATTGAGTCCCATGATTCCCTGGCGGAAAGTTATCATCTGATAACAAGGATCAATGGTGTTCTTCTTGATTTTACACGCGACACCTGGATGTATATCAGTCGCGGTATCCTTGGGCAGAAAAAAGTAGGAAAAGAAGTTGGGTCTTCAACAATGCCTCACAAAATCAACCCAATACAGTTTGAAAATGCCGAGGGAAACCTGGGCGTGTCTAGCGCCATCCTCGGGCACCTGGCGGAAAAACTCCAGGTATCCAGGATGCAAAGAGACCTGTCAGACAGCACCGTACTTCGCAATCAGGGTGTGGGATTGGGTTATGCTCAAGTGGCAGTATTGAATATTATGAAGGGGTTGAAGCGAATTACTGCCAACATCGCACTGGCAGAGAAGGAGCTTGATGATCATTGGGAAGTGCTGGGTGAAGCAGTCCAAACCATTTTAAGAAAAGCGGACAGTCAGGACGCTTATGAACAGCTAAAGGAATTGACCCGTGGTCATACCATGACATCAGAAAGCATGACAGACTTCATTTCTAAACTGGACATTCCAGAGGCGGATAAAAAGAGACTTCTTAAGCTCACGCCTGCCACCTATATCGGACTGGCAGAGAAAATCGCAAAAAAAGCATAACTCATGTGTGGCATTGTAGGCATTAAATCCCACCAACCTGCTGCAGGAGAAATCTATGACAGCCTGATCCATCTTCAACACAGGGGTCAGGATGCGGCTGGAATTGTGACCTATAATCAGCGCGTTCATACAAAAAAGGGCCTTGGGCTGGTCCGGGATATATTCAACGAGAACAACATGGCCAGGCTTGAGGGTAACACAGGTATTGGACATACGCGATACCCCACCCATGGTGGATTTAGTGATGGTGAAGTTCAGCCCTTCTGGACAGATGTTCCTTACGGTATTGCCCTGGCTCACAATGGTAATCTTGTTAATTACAGAGATCTGGCACGGGAAATTTTCCAGAATGAAAAGCGATACCTAAACACACTGAGCGATACGGAAGTTCTACTCCATATCTTTGCTGATGGATTGAACTCGGAACGAAAAAAAAGCAGCGAGGTGCCCTTTTTTGAACATATTTGCAGTGCAGTAAAAAAAGTACAGGAAAGAGTTAGCGGATCCTATTCAGTTGTAGCTTCGGTGGTAGGAAAAGGCATGGTGGCCTTCCGGGATCCAAATGGTATTCGTCCCCTGGCTTGCGGTCGACGAAAGAATAATGATGGCACCACAGATTATATATTCGCCAGTGAAACCACCATGTTTTATGCCCTGGGCTACGAACCCATTGGAAATGTAAAGCCTGGAGAGGTTGTTTTTATTGATGAAAAGTATACAGTACACAGGCGCCAGTTAACTGAATCGAACTTTTCCCCATGCATATTTGAATATGTGTATTTCTCTCGTCCCGACACCATGATGAATCATGTGAGCGTGTATCGATCTCGGTTAAGAATGGGACAAAATCTTGCAGAAGCATGGAAAAGGGCTCATCCAGATAAAAAACCAGATATTATTATACCGGCACCATCCACTGCAAATACAGCCGCTCTTTCCATTGCCCATGAACTTGGCGTAAGGTATTCCGAAGGTCTGTATAAGAACCCATTCATTGGCAGGACATTTATAATGCCCGGGCAGACCGAAAGAAAAAAATCAGTTAAGTATAAAATGGTGCCACAGGAAATAGAAATCCGCGGGAAAAATGTCATGATCGTAGATGACAGCATTGTGCGAGGAAATACAAGCCGTGAAATTGTACGAATGATCAGGGATTTTGGCGCCAATGAAGTGTATTTTGTTGTGGCGTGTCCACCGGTGAAATTTCCTTGCTTTTATGGCGTTGATATGCCGACACGGACAGAGTTGATCGCTGCAAATTACTCAGTAGAAGAGATAGAAAGATTTATGGGGGTTGATGCCCTTCTTTATCAGAAAATAGACGATCTTGTAGAAGCGGTGACCCGGAAGGGTGAGCACCAAATTGATCATCCATGTGTTGCCTGCTTGACGGGGGATTATGTCACCGGCGATATCGATGAGAACAGAATGAAAGAAATGGAAGACGATCGAAAAGCAGACAGGAAAGATCGGACCATTTCTCTATTTTAGAATGAGGGAACAATGAATATCTGTATTATTGGTTCTGGTGCAAGGGAACATGCAATCGCCCGGGCGCTAACCAGATCACCACAAAACCCCACTCTTTTTTGCTTAGGGACCAACATTAGTCCTGGAATTGCAGAATTGTGCGATATCTTTGAAGTGGGCGCTATTGAAGACCCTTCTGTTGTGGTTCAATTTGCATGTGAAAATGATATTAACCTTGCCATCATCGGCCCGGAAGCTCCACTGGCAAAAGGTGTAGCGGATATTCTTTGGGAAGCAAATATTCCCTGTGTCGGACCAAAAAGAAATCATGCGCAGATTGAGACAAGCAAGGGATTTACAAGAAATCTACTAACGAAATATAATGTTCCCGGTGGACCGGATTATCGAGTGTTCAATTCTATGGAGGGTGTTCTAGAATATCTTGATTTTTTAGGCGACAAATACGTTGTGAAATACGATGGACTAATGGGAGGGAAAGGCGTAAAAGTAGCCGGTGACCATTTGCATTCACATGACGATGCATTGGACTATTGCAGACATCTGGTAAAGATCGGTGGGTCTTTTGTAATCGAAGAAAAGCTCATCGGTGAGGAATTTTCTCTTATGAGTTTCTGTGATGGCGAAAACCTGGCACATATGATTCCTGTCCAGGATCATAAACGCGCCTATGAGGGAGATACAGGGCCCAATACAGGCGGCATGGGTTCCTATTCAGACAAAAATCATTCACTACCTTTTTTAACCACAGAGGATATTGAGGAAGCACAAAAGATCAACGAAGCGACATCCGAGGCATTAAGAATAGAGTTTAAGGAAGGATATAAAGGGATTTTATATGGTGGCTTTATTGCCACGGCTGATGGAGTAAAATTAATAGAATACAATGCCAGGTTCGGTGACCCCGAAGCCATGAACCTTCTGGCGGTTCTCTCTTCTGATTTTGTACAAATATGTCAGCGTATTGTGGATGGGGGTTTATCACAGAATCATGTGTCGTTCACCCATAAAGCTACGGTGTGTAAATATACCGTTCCGGAAGGATACCCTGACTCTCCAATAAAGGGTGAACCAATAGAAGTATCGGCAGTCCTGGACAGGGATCAGCTCTATTATGCATCGGTGGATGTAACATCGAAAGGATTGGTAGAGGCCGGTTCAAGAACAATGGCAGTGGTAGGCGTTGCTGATACATTGTCAGAGGCAGAGGCTCAAGCAGAAACGGAGATTGCTCGTATTAAAGGTCCGCTTTTTCACCGGATCGACATTGGTACGCAAAAACTCATCCAGAAACGTATCGATCACATGGCAGAATTGCGGAAACAGTGATGAACCCGATTCGACTTGGAGTTCTTGGTTCCACAAATGGTACAGATTTACAGGCAATACTTAATGCCATTAATCAGGGAAGGCTTGATGCTACCATAGAGTTGGTCATCAGCAACCGATCAAAGGCGTACATCCTGGAACGCGCATCCAATCACAATATCTCATCAATCTTTATTTCGCATAAGGGCAAAGAGCGAAAAGACTTTGATGGTGAAATGACGACCCACCTAAAACAAAAAAATGTGGATCTGATTCTGTTGATCGGATTCATGCGTATTCTGTCACCGGAATTTTGCAGAGAATGGAAACATCGTATTCTCAATGTACACCCTTCTCTGTTACCAAAATACGCAGGCGGAATGGATATGAATGTTCATGAAGAAGTGCTTAAAAACAGGGAAACAGAAACAGGATGTACCATTCATTATGTTACGGAAGAGGTAGATGGAGGCCCAATTCTTGTTCAAAAATCCTGTTCGGTTCTATCTACTGACACGCCGGATTCATTAAAAACCAAAGTGCAATCACTGGAAGGTGAAGCCTTCATAGAAGCCATAAAATTGATACAAAACGAAAGCTAAAAGCGTATGTTGAGCAATCCAGAACTACACACAGGGCCCATTAAAGTAAGCCGTGCATTAATATCTGTTTATGACAAGAATGGTGTTGTAGAATTTTCTCAGAATCTTGTTGAATGCGGTGTGGAAATCATTTCGACCGGCGGAACGGCAAAAGCGCTGCGAGAGGCAGGAATTTCAGTTAAGGATGTATCAGAAATCACTGGATTTCCTGAAATAATGGATGGACGTGTAAAAACCATTAATCCGATAATAGAAGGCGGGATACTTGGGTTACGGGAGAGCCACAACAGCGACGCTGAGGCACATAATATTCCATGGATTGATCTGGTGGTCTGTAACCTCTATCCATTCTCAGAAACCATACAAAAAGAAAGTACCACCGATGCCATTGCGCTAGAAAATGTGGATATTGGTGGTCCAACCATGATTCGCAGTGCAGCAAAAAACGTGGGATGGACGGGCGTTATTGTTGATCCGATGGATTATGATTCGGTTTCTGAGGAACTGGTAAATGATGGGGAACTGTCATTTAAAACAAGAAAAAAGCTTTCCGCAAAGGCATTTGGACACACGGCTAAATATGATGCCATTATTCACAATTATTTCAAGGATGAATCCCTGTCTGATGATCTTGTCCTGCCTTTTGAAAAATTCGATCAACTTCGGTATGGTGAAAATCCACATCAGATGGCAGCGGCATATACGGTGCCGGGATTTACGGGCTTCTCAATACTGAATGCAACGGTTCACCAGGGAAAGAAATTATCCTACAATAATATCATGGACGGTGATGGGGCCCTGTCATGCCTGCGTGAATTCTCTCAACCTGCCTGTGTGGTGGTAAAACACGCGAATCCCTGTGGTGTGGCAGTAGGCGCAGAAGGTGAAATGCATGATATTTATATCCGGGCATTTAACGCCGATTCCCTCTCTGCCTTTGGTGGAATCATTGCCATGAACAGAACCTGTACCGCTACTTTAGCTGAGGAAATTGCAAAGGTGTTTGTAGAAATTGTGATTGCACCAGATTTTGATGCGAAAGCATTGGAGATATTCTCCAGGAAAAAGAATCTACGCGTCCTTGAGACTGGACCATGTCCCCCCAGGGATTCCCTCCAGGAATACCGATTTGTTGTAGGCGGTCTTCTGGTTCAGGATACTGATACGAAAGCATTACAGGCTGAGGACTTGAAAGTGGTAACCGAGTTATCCCCAACAGATAAACAAATCAGCACCATGCTTTTTGCGTGGAAAGTATTAAAGCATGTGAAATCCAACGGTATTCTTGTAGCCCAGGGGGATGTGACAGTGGGGATTGGTCCCGGTCAGGTGAGCCGAGTGGATGCCACGGAGATTGCCATCAGCAAAGCCGGGAGACTGGCAGCGGATGGGGTCCTGGCATCGGATGCATTTTTCCCTTTCAGGGATAGTATTGATAAAATCGCCCCTTCTGGTATAAAAGCCATTATTCAACCAGGTGGTTCTATTCGCGATCAGGAAGTCATCGATGCCTGCAATGAACATGGAATCGCCATGGTGTTTACAGGCGGAAGGTGCTTTAAACATTAATTTTGACGATTGAACCACTATATCAGAGAATTTATTCTATTGTAAAACAGATTCCCCACGGACACGTTACCACATACGGACACATTGCTCAAATGGTAGGGACCGGCCCACGACAGGTGGGATACGCCATGGCAGCCGTCAATGATATTTCTATTCCCTGGCACCGCGTTATTAACAGCCATGGAAAAATCAGCGTTCGGTCCGGGGGAGCCCCCAGCCTGGACCAGAGAATTCTTCTTGAAAATGAAGGTATCACATTCAGTACTTCAGGAAAGGTTGATTTTAAACAGGTTGGATGGTTTCCATTTGACCTGCCCCCTTTAAATTAATTTCCCAAAACTGTAAATTATTCTTTCCCACCCAACCATACTGGAGCAATTGCGCATGAAATACACACAATTGGGCGAGCGAGGTCCCACGGTATCTCGAATTGGATTTGGCGCCTGGGCTATTGGAGGACGAGACTGGGGCAAAACAGATGATGAGGAAAGCAAAGCAGCACTACGAACCGCCCTTGATGAGGGCGTTACATTTATCGATACTGCGGATGTATATGGGTTTGGTCATTCTGAGGACTTAATTGCGGAAGTCCTGTCAGAGCAGAATCGGGATAATGTTATAATTGCAACAAAAGCAGGAAACGATTTTTACTATGCCACAAAGGATGATGATTCAGGATATGGCCCTATCCGTCAAACCTATTCCAGGGATTACCTCATCGAAGCAGCTGAAAAGAGCATAGAGCGGTTAAAGGTTGATAACCTGGATATACTTCAGCTCCACAGTCCGGACCTGGACAAGCTGGAGAAAAATGATCCCTGGGATGCACTGGAAGTACTTAAAAGAGATGGTAAGATCAAGCATGCGGGATTGAGTATTCAATCATTCAAAGAATCAGAACAGGCACACCTGCTGGATGAGCATCATGACATTCTTGACTGCATACAGGTTCGCTACAATCTGCTTGAAAGAGAAGCAGAAAAGGTATTGTTCCCTAAGGCAATGCAATATGGAATTGGAGTCATTGTGCGAATACCGCTTCTGTTTGGCTTGCTCACGGGGAAATTTGACGCAACCCATCGCTTTGGCGAGGATGACCATCGCAGGTTTAATCTCTCTCCTGATAAACTGGATTTCTACCTCAAGGAGTATGCTTCATTGAGAAAAAATGACAGACAAATGGAAGGGATGACAGAGACACAAGAGAGTCTTGCATTCTGCCTGAATCACCCTGCCTGCCAAACCGTCATCCCGGGAGGGAAAACACCGATACAAGTACGAGAGAATTGCAAAACATCTGCATTCATCTAACAGGAAAAGGGTTATGAAAATCATCAATATCAGTAAACACTTTCTTTTCATGTTATTGCTTTTGAGTGGACTTTTTAGCGCTGGAAAAGTGTACCTCGTGCTGGGGTCCGATACAGCCATCTGGTGGGGAATGAATGTGGCGCAATTTGACAACCTGTATCGGTACGATCTTTATACGGATCCACTTGATAATGCTTATCATGTCATGGATCCAACATGGCGGAACCAACTTGTTGATTCCTATGGAACGCCCATGAAATTAACCTGGTGGATGATGGGTGGGAATATTTTCAGGTACGCACGGAACAATAATGTACCACTCAACAACACAATGACACTATACCTGATGCAAAAGTATCACGGTAACGCCATTGAAGAGTTCGGTGATGAACTATCCATTCATTATCATACGTTTAAATGGACTGACTATGATCAGGACAATGTATACTGGTGGAATCAATCCCTGACATTCGCTGAATGTGAGGACGACTGGAACACGACGCTTGCACAGTACCTGATTGAAGAAAATGTATTCCCCGTTTCATTCCGGAGTGGATGGCACTACATGGATAATCACTGGCAGGATGTGCTGAACGAGTGGGTGCCATACAGCATGCATAACGACTGGCCTGCAGATCGAATTGATGATACAGAACCGCTAGACAATACATTTCACTGGGGTGATGCACCCTCGGACTGGATTCCATTCCAACCATCAGAGGACAATTATCAGTTACCCGGGGGAAACCGCGGGTGGAATGTTCGATCAGCTCATTTTAATTCGGTACGATACGACGAGCACATGGATGAAGTGTTTTCGGATGCAAACGATGGGGAGGATCAGGTTGCGTGTTTTTGGGGACATCTACCTGAGGATGATTTCATCACGAACCTGGAGATTATGGACAGCCTGGCGCACCAGGCACAGGCCAACTATCCAGATGTTGAATTCATGTATTGTACTGCTGTGGAAGCCATGCAATTGTGGCTTGGTTCAACGGACACAACCGGTCCCGAGGTTTCCATGGATGTGACTGATAATGGCAACAATATTGGCATCACCATATCAGTAGATGAACCATTGTTTATGCATAAACCATTCCTGGCAATTAAGGATCGATATGAGCAATATCATACAGTATTTGATTTGACCATAGAGGGTGAAAACGCCTGGATCGCTGAACTCAACCAGGGCATGGATGATCTGGGTACAATAGCCATAGCTGCAACCGATACTTCAGGAAATCTAACCATTGTCATGGAAAACTATATCCCCAAGGATCTGTTTATAGACAATTTAGACCAGGAATACATTGAGATTAGAGGGAATTGGTCACAAAACAGTTCCTATGCATGGGGTACGGATTCGAGGTCATGTACCATATCCCCGGGAGATTCTGCTATTGTAGAGTGGACATGGAGCCCAGAGCAGGTATCCCTGTACAACATATTTGTGCAAACACCTGAGGCGATTCCAGACGACCTTGACTCCAAGTTTACCTTGCAATCACAAACGGGTCAAGATACCACCATACATATTGACAATAGCGAATCGTATTTCTGGAACTATATTTCTACTATAAATATCACCTCAATAGACAATATAACCATAAGACAAACAACAGTTAATAATTCAACGGTAAACGCAACAATCTATGCCGATGCACTTAAAGCTTCTGCATACATACGAGATCAGGATATAGAATGTCCAACGCCGGTAATTGCTCTGGGAGAGGTTAGTCAATCAGATACCCTGACAGTTGATTTTTCCATATTAAACCAGGGGATTGAAACCCTCACAATTTCTTCCTTTGATCTTACAAGCGGAGCCCCACCTCCTTTTACACAGGAACTGATCATTGAGGGAATGTCACAGGCCGTTGTTCCCCTCACTTTTTAT
Source organism: uncultured bacterium (assembly GCA_964344305.1). Taxonomy (GTDB): domain Bacteria; phylum Fidelibacterota; class Marinisomatia; order Marinisomatales; family JABMOV01; genus JABMOV01. The sequence continues at coordinate 22,230 of CAYFMT010000005.1, forward strand.
TTTGATGAAACGGGTGGTATTGTCGACACACTGATCATTCAAAGTAATGATCCAATTGACCCGACCATGAGGATCCCAATCACCGGGGAGGTTACTCCATATTTTATTATCATTGATAATGAGGATTTTTCCCAGTATTCCGAATATGGTGAATGGCACACAAGTGTGGCTCAGGCATACGGACCATCAAGCCGATATGCATGGCTAAACAGCGGAAACTGGGCTTCATTCAATGGACAGGTCTTGCGAAGCGGACTCTATTCAGTATTTGAGATTGTTCCAACAACAGTGAACTCTACGGATAATGCGGAATACAGATTGTATGTGGATGATACAGGTGTCGACACAGTCATTATTAACCAGAATAGTGGAAGTGGGAATTGGGTATATATTGGTCAATTTGAAGCAAATGAAAACAGTACGATACGGGTGGATGTAATTGATCCTGGCGGATCGACCGAAGGTGTGGTGCTTCGAGCTGACGCCATAAAAGTTCAATTGACAACCAATCTGTCGAATTCAATCGAAAATACCCTACCGCTACAATATTCATTAGGGAATCCTTATCCGAATCCATTCAATGCTACTTTAACAATACCCTGGTCTGGAGGCACAGGAGAACCGGTTTCCATTGTGGTCTATGATTTGCTTGGTAAACGGACGAGAGACCTATTAGTAAACGAAAGCAATCCAGGTGAAAATATGCTTTTGTGGGATGGAAGAAATAACAGCGGTACCGTTGTCTCAACGGGAGCATATTACATCATAATGGTCAATAAGGATCATATCCCTGTGGACCGGAAGAAAGTTCTGTTGTTAAAATAAATTATCAGGATTTGTGGGCGCTGGTTCCCATGGTGAATGCCGACAGAACACGATCCAACCATCCCTCTTCTTCCTGATAATTCTCTTCAGGAATCTCGTAGCCTTTAATGACAAAAAACACGGCCTTGTCAAAAAAGTAGTTAACACGGGTATTAAACTCAATGATCCGCTGCAGGTCCAGTGCTGTTTCACTGATGTTTTCACGATTTAAGTGATCAAAAAGATTTCTTCTCGCGAGGATTATGGCATACACCACTTCGGACATGGAAACATTCTCCTCGCGTCTTTCCTGCCCAATCATCATAAAATATCGTGCAAGATCCCGTGAAGACACTTCCCAATCCAGCCAGAGGCTCATTTTTTCATAAACTTCCCGGATACGCTCAATAAGCGAATCATCTTCTAAGGAATGATAGGAAGTTGTATTTACATTGGATTTCAGCATGGTAACCCATCCCTGGGTTAATCGGTCTGCCTGTTTCTCCAGCAGCCAGGCCAGGCGATCGCTAAGCATAACGGACTCCTGTTTTTTGTTGATACAATAAATTTACAGGACACGAATGTGGTAATCCATGTTCAAACCACCAGTGAAGATTATTTATAAAACAATGCAGGACAAATTGTTGTGATTAAGATGACTACAAAACAGCAGATTCCAAAAACTGAATGGTTCCCCTATCCGCGTTAATCTCGGCCTTTAATCCAACTGGTATTGTAAACTTATCATAGATGTGGCCGATCATGGAACCATACCACGCAGGAATATCCAGGGGTTTGATATAGTGGTGAAGAACCTCCTCTAACGTGAATCCCGTTTCTTCTTCTTCACAACTTGTGCATTGCCCAAAAACAATCCCACGGATTTTATCCAGAACGCCTGCCAGTTTTAAGTGCATAAGCATGCGATCAATTCTGTAAACGCCTTCCTCAACATCCTCCAGAAATAGAATGGAGTCTTCCCAGGGTGGGAAATAATCATCAACCAACATGGTAGATATCACTGAGAGATTCCCTCCGACCAGTGTTCCCTGTGCTTTTCCGGGGTTTATTGTCCGGACAATATGGTCATCCCTGGATTCTATTGGATTCTTACAGAGGACTTTCATCCCCTCCATTACTGTTTGTCTGAAATGGTTGATGGTAAAGTCATTCCATGTTGAAGTAATAACGGGACCGTGAAAACCAATGAGACCGGTTTTAGCATAGATAGCGTTGACAAGCGCTGTTATATCACTGTATCCAATGAGTGCCTTTGGATTATTTTTAATCAGATCATAGTCAAGCATTGGCAAAAGCCTATTGCACCCGGAACCACCCCGCGTGGTGATAATGGCATCAATTTGCGGATTGCTGAACATCTCATGAATATCCCGTACTCGTTCTGCATCCGTACCGGAATAATACCCCCACCGACCAAGAGCATTCTTTGATAACACAGTCTTAAACCCAAGATTTTTCAAGACTGATCTTGTTTTATCCAGTGATGTTTCATGCTTAATACCACCACCAGGGGATATAATTCCAATTGTATTTCCCATAGACAGACGATGGGGTTTTATTTGGGGCTGTTTTCCTAGTAAACGATGTGGTAGCGCCCCTGAAACGGTCAACACCCCTGCAGATTTGATAAACTGTCTACGTCTCATGAAATATCTCCATCGTTTTTTCATTATCGGTAATGATTCCACGCACCCCCAATTGAACAAGCCACTTCATTGCAGGGATGTTGTTTACGGTCCATGCATGAATTGGATGCCCGTATTTATTGCAGTACTCGATCATATTTTTATCAATTACAGCACCTTCCGCATGAATGAAATCGGGACGAATGAATCTTGATAGCCACAAGTATTGAGGCGACTCAAATATCAATGCTGTTGTAACCTTGGGATTTATGAGTTTGACAAGCCAGACCACCAGGGGGTTAAAACTGGATACAACAATATGTCTGGAAGTTATATAAGGCTTCAATACGTTTATCACAGTTAAAGCATGTAAAACATGAAATGCTCCATGTGATTTTATCTCGACATTGATGATAATATTATCTGGCATAGATTGGCAGGCTTCACCGAGCGTTGTTAAAGAATCACATGAATCGGGGTGACTGTATATACCAGTTTTTACGCCTTTTATATCGGCATAATGTATTTCATCTATCCATCCCAGACCATCCGTTTCTCTCTCAAGATCAAAATTATGGGAGCAGATAATTGTCGTATTCTTTGTTGGAACCACATCCATTTCTACACCGTGGAAACCCCGACTGGCTGCTTCCATATAAGCTGGTGTAGTATTTTCCGGACAAAGGGTAAGTAATCCTCTATGCCCAAAGACAATTGGAGTCGGAAATGAATGGTACCAGGCCAGACTTCTTGGTACCGACATCCGATGATGATGAATAAGGATAATGAGCAGAATGATGAGGGTTAACATTATCAGTAACATATTAATATTACCATATAATAGGTATGTACCTAGTCATGTGGAATAATGGATAGATGACGGAAACGATCCGATGATTTAATGGTTTCGTCATTGAACCGGGTAGTTCGATATTTCCCAGAAATGAAGAGAGGGGCCTGATCATCATAATGTGGGCTTCTGGGGTGACCGGACTGACCTGTGGGGATGACAAACTGGGTTTCATTCAAATTGCTTAAATCAACAATCCGACGCATACTGGCACCAAAATCTTCTTTGTATGGTCTTTCAAGGGAATATCCACCATTGTTTACAGAGTTGTCGGAACCACCGGTTGGAAATGGTCCAACATTGAAAGAAAACAGACGATTAAGTAAATCTATGTCACCAAGAGAATGAGGGTGTGTCAATGTATGAACCTCTCCCCATTTCCATGTATCCGGATCGGGTCCAACGTCAAATTCAATGTCTCTCACAGCATCGAGAATTGATTGTGAAACAATATCCTCTAGTGTTTCAATGTAGTCCGGCGTTTCAATATTGTCTATCCAGCTAGAGGCACCGGACAATAAATCGAGCTCAAGAGTTCTATGTGGCACCATGACAAGGTTGATAAATGCATCAAAGGCTTCAGGATGTACCAGGTTTAGTTCATCTGCATACATATTTTTTATGAGATTTGTTATGGTAAAATGAAAGACAAGGGCAGCAGGCGAACCCACAGATTCTGTTCCATCCCAGTGTTCAAGCATTCGTTTTGCAGTGAGCGCATTGTGTTCATCGACTGGAATGTGAGTAGCCAGTTCTGATATCCATGGAGAAAGGGTTCGTGCAAACACACTCACAATGTCATTTTGTATGTCCTTCACCTCATGAACATCTATATGGACCTCTTCCTCTAATCGCTCTATGATTCGTTCCACCCGACTTGGATGGAGCCAGAAATTTGATATATAGTGTGGAAATTCATCCCCGATGGTTTTGTTATTGGCGGTGGCGATGTATCCACTACTAGGGTTATAAAGATAAGGCATTTCATCGAAGGGTACGTATCCTTGCCAGTCATAGTCCTTGTTTGAACCCGGCCGCGGTACAGGATTCTCGGCATTCTTCCTAATGGGAATCTTCACCGCTGGACGCCATCCAATATTTCCGCTCGTATCTGCGTAACAGATGTTTTGTCCTGGCACCCCAAATTTTTCGACAGCATGTGAAAAGGTGCTCCAGTCATAGGCACGTGACAGGTCAAACAGTGATTCCAGTATCTGAAAATTTTCATGTCCGGTCCATTGCATCGTTAAAACGTGATCCGGATCTGCCATCGGATGGATATCAGATATGACCGGTCCATGTTTTGACAGCCGGACAGTGACGGTGGTATCTGGTTCCCCGCGAATGGATATTGTTTCTTCAATCAACGTAAATGGAAGCCATTCCTCACCGGACCTATATATAGTTGGATCCTCGGGGTTGACAGTTTCAATAAAGAAATCAATATCATCAGCCATGATATTTGTAAACCCCCAGGCGATGGCAGGGTTTTGGCCAAGTACCGGTACAGGCAAACCGGCAAGGCAGACACCACTGACATTAAAGCTGCCGCCAACAAGGTGCATTTCATACCATTTCGCAGGTTGAGTAAATCCAAGATGAGGATCATTTGCTAGAATGGGTTTACCCGACGTTGTTTTTGCTCCAGAAATAACCCAGGAGTTCGATCCGATTCCGTGACCATTCATTCCAGTGATATTCCGAATCTTACTCTCTTCATTGTTGATAGCTGCAAAAACAGGAAACATACCACGTGACATGGATTCGTTGGCAATCGTTGGCCTATCCTCACCGTATTCAGGCAGGATTTCAGATAGCTTATCAGGTCCATACACATTCAGAATTTCACCAAACAGAATTTCAGGTTTCCAGGATTGTTGGAGATCATGTGCCATTAGCCTGGCATAGCCGATGACATCTGATGGTTCCCAGGTTAGCGGTTTTATTCCAAGGATTCGAAATTCCACAGGCAGATTGTCATCAGATTCTTCAATCCAACCGTTAATTCCATCACAAAATCGCTGGACCAGTTCTAACGTTTCTGGCGACAGCAATGCCTGTCCTTTACGTCCCATTTCCGGTATTTGCCATGTACGCAGGTATATATCACTGCTAAGCATATCCCTGCCAAATAGAGATGAGAGCTCCCCTCGGGCAGCCGCTCGCACCAGGGTCATTTGCCATAGTCGTTCCCGGGCTGCAATATATCCCGCAGTAAAAAACAGGTCACGTTCATTCTCGGCATATATATGTGGCACCCCCCATTCATCAGTATATACATCAACGGGTTTCTCAAGTCCGGCTATGGAAACGATACCCGAATAGATTGGCAGGTCCACATGGAAGTAGAGCTTAGAGGTTAAGAGAATAATAACTAGAAGAAAGGCAATTATTATGAGAAGTTTTTTCAGCATATTACACTAGAGTTATTGGTATGGTACGGGGCGTTTATTTTTCAGTCTTTCCAACTGGACAGGATCCGTCAATTCTCGATATGCATCCTTTCCAATCCACCGGGCAGCCTTATGGGTATGGATTGAAAGCATGCGGGCTGTTTCCAGAGCAATGGGATACAATGTTTCATTTCTTTTCCCTATTTGTCGCAGTGCCCAATTCACAGCTTTTTTAACAAAATTTCGATCATCAGATGTTTCATTCTCTATGATGTTTAGGAAAGGATAAAACTTCTCATCCGGAGACTTTTTATCATGCACAGCAAGGGTTGCCATGAGAACAAACCCCGACCGTTTTTCAAATTCTGGATATCTCCCGGACCACTCAATCGCTTTCTGGTATGCCAAGGGAGTTTTATTAAAAAGGGATGCCATGGTTTGATCGCAAACATCCCAGGAATCAATATCAACCAACCATGATTCCATCTGGTCTTCTGTTACCTTTTCGGGGTCATCAATCCATGCTGCCAGAATTCGTGTTTCAAGGTACCCTTCTTCCCAGAGCCTTAATGCAAGTTCGTGGTTTTTTTTATAGGGTTTTGCCATTTGTCTAAGCACAGGTTTTCTGGTGCCAAATACCCTGGATGCAACGATCCCAAATCGTTTCATCCCTTCTATATTGGCCTCATCATAGGTATCCTTGAGTTGACCAAGAATTGTTACAAGGTCCTTTGATACAGAAGTAATCATTCGATTGTCACCCCCACTCCACCTCGACGTGAATCACCTACAGCGGAATTATGTGTTACTGCATTGACACCACCAAAAAACATGTTATGCTCAGACCAGGAATGCTGATGATATCCCCTGGGGAGAACCAGTGAAAGTCCCGGTTCAGTATGAATGGTTTTCCCCTCCACGTGGATCCTGCTTTTCTCAATAGAATCTTCCAATGAACATCCATGATATAGATAGTGGATAATTACCTGTATAATGGCTGAGCGAATTCGATTGCTGCCCCCGCTGCCGAGAACCATTTCAGGTTTTCCATCTTTAACGATCACGGACGGTGAGATCATGCTGGGCAAACGCCTCTGTGTATTCCAGACATGGAAGCCCAAAGGGTTCACATCTTCTTCACCAAGCATATTATTCATCATGATACCAAGTTCTGGTATGAACACACCACACCCCTCCCCATTGGTGGTGGTGACTGAAGAAGCGTTCCCATCCTTGTCCAGAATACTGAGATGAGTGGTAGCTCCACGGGAAAATGGATCGGAAATTGCCTGGTCACCAAGATTTGACATGGCGAACTGCTTGATAACTTCAGGTTGAAGAAGACGGTCCAATTCATGTTCGTCATCTGGATTAGAATGAATTGAGTATCGAGCAAGAGAGGTACGTATCATGGTATCAACCAGCATCTCAATGGTAATAGTTGATAGATGTTCATTTTTGGATTCAAGCAATTTGAACAAGAACGCCATAAGTGTACCACCGACAGACGGTGTAGGATTGCTTAAAAGGGTAAAATCCTGAAGTGTTGAATAAACCGGTGTACGCTCCACGACACGATAGTTTGTTAGCTGATCACGAGTAATCCAACCGCCATTCTCCTGCATGTTAAGGATGTATTGAGCTCCATCCCCTTCATAAATGAATGATTTTCCTTCAGAAATCAGATGTTCCAATACAGTGGCAAAGACGGGGTTTTTAAACAGGTGTCCGGACTGGACATACTGATTATGTGGCTGAAAGAAATCGGAACCTGTCTTGTCATAACAGAAAATGGGTTTCAGGAGTCTAAATATGTATGCCTGAGATGAATCAACGACAACACCATTCCTGGCAGCGTGGATGGCTGGCTCAAGAACGGTTTTTAGTGGAAGAGTGCCGAGTTTTTTATGAACATGAAGAAGCCCGGCAACATTCCCGGGAATTGCAACAGAACCCCGACCGATATGAAATACCTGTTCCGCTGACCCAAAATCAACCACAATATCAAAAAAATCAAGCGGTTTGTCTCTCTGGGGAGATGGAGAATCCACAAAGAAATCGAAAACGATGGGTTTCTTGTCAGCAGGTACCGCCAACAAAGCGCCTCCACCACAGGGTCCCGTAAGAGTATATTCCGATGTCATTGAGGTGAAGACGGCTCCTACCGCTGCATCATAGGCATTGCCACCGGCTTTCAGAAGTTCTGTGGCTGTCTCCAGTGTGATTGGATTTCCTGCAGCTATCTTGTGGGTTGACATATTTAGAAAATACAGGTAAGAAGGATGAAGGATAAAGTTTTAAGTAGCCCAGGTGGCGGGTATCAGGGTTATGGGATCAGAAAACAAGATTGGTGTAGGCGAATGTTATAGTTAGACAAATGGTAACAAACAAATTTCATATCTATTCTATGATACGTGACCAAACAATCCTCTTGATTTTCGTGGAGAATACAACCAATTTGCACCCGATTTGTTTACATGAAAGGGGAGTAAATCACCATGTCCAAGGAAATTAAATCAGGATTTGGATATATCATTCCAGCTGGTGCCCTTGTTGGGTATGCCATTGCATTGTTCTCCGGATTATATCTCATCAGCATCATTTTTGCTGTTGTTGGCATCCTTGCATGGTTTCTTTATGCCCTGGTTATGGAACTAAAACTCCCCGCGACAATGGGAAACATGATCATTGCTTTTTCTGTTTTTATCGGTATTGGGATTTTCATGACATATGGTGTTGAGCAGGATATCTTTGGGGGATATATGTTTAAAGCCGAAGGCATACTGTTATCCCTGCTTGTGGTGCTTTTTGGTGTTATCGGAGGCGTGTTGTTCAATAGGAGCCGAAGCGATAACCCCTATGAACTTTCAGATGAAGACAAAGAACTTGTCAAATCAGCTCTTCAGAATACTGACACAGATGAACCGGGACAAAAAGTCATTGTGGTGAAGCAGGAAGCGGCTCCCGAAAAAGAAGATGAGGCAGAGGAAGAAGAGTACATTTATCCACACCCAGGCTATTATTACGATGAAGAGGACTACGAGGATGATGAAGAATATGATGATGAATGGGACGAAGATGAAGACGATGAAGAGGACAATTAGAGTTTAATAGTTTAAGTTAGCCCGTCAGTCAAAATAATTTGAAGACTGATACATTACAACAATATCTCACAAGTTATCGGCTTCAAAGACTCATAAAGATGGAAAAGTCAAAGAGTAAAGGGTTCGAATACTTGAACACCCTAACACCTTAGCACTTTAACACATCATTATACATTAAACTTAAAAAAGATGCAGTCTCCATCTTTTACGACATAGTCTTTTCCCTGAAGCTGAGCCAAACCTGCGTCTTTCACTGCCTGTTCACTCCCCAGACGCATTAGATCATCATACTGAATCACTTCCGCCTTGATGAAACCGCGCTGGAAATCTGTATGAATTTCCCCGGCTGCTTCCGGTGCCGTTGCACCAATTTTTATGGTCCAGGCTCTCACCTCTTTTGGTCCACCGGTAAAAAATGTTTCTAGTTCAAGCAGTTTAAAGCCTGCATGGATAAGCTTATCCAGTCCCGGTTCTGGCATATGATATTCATCCAGGAACATCTGTTTGTCCTCACCATCCAAAAGTGCGATTTCCTGCTCCAGCTTCCCACACAATCGAATAGCAAGATTATTCTCTTTCTCCGCAAAATTGAATAGGGCCTGGACATGGTCATTTCTCGAAGTATTCTGAATCTCCACCTCATCCACATTAGCCACATAGAGGATGGGTTTCCTTGTGAGCAAAAACATGGATCGAATGATGATGAGATCCTCAAAAGAATCAACTGGAAATGTTCGAGCCATTTTTCCTTCATTAAGGTGATTCAACAATGCCTGGGCTAGTTCAGCCTCACGCTTAATTTTTTTATCACCCGTTTTTACCAGCTTAGATACACGTGACAACCGCTTTTCCACCGTTTCAAGATCAGCCAGAAGCAATTCTGTTTCTATTAGCTCCGCGTCTCGAACCGGATTCACTGACCCCTCAACATGAGTCACATTTTCATCCTCAAAACATCTGACAACATGCACGATAGCCCCTACCTGTCTAATTTGACCTAAAAACTGATTTCCCAAGCCTTCTCCCTTGCTGGCACCGCGGACCAATCCGGCAATGTCATTAAACTCTACAGTAGCAGGTGTGACTTTTTCAGGTTGATAAATATGTGCGAGTTTGTCAAGACGAGGATCAGGGAGGGGAACGATACCCACATGAGGTTCTATGGTACAGAACGGGTAATTTTCAGCAGGAACGGAAGATGCCGTAAGTGCATTAAAAATAGTAGATTTTCCAACATTCGGAAGCCCTACAATTCCACAACGAAGAGGCATGGCGAGTCGAGGTACTTAGTTAAATAGTATACGGGGCAGGTTCGCTGTCAAAGCTGTTCGTAATATCATGAAATAAACCCACCTGGATGTTTTTTGCAAAATAGATAATATGATCCTTCACTTTTAATTCTGCATCTGCCCAGGCCATATGCACAGGTCGGGTAATCAATTTCTTGATGTCAATTTTATAGCTTATTTTTTCATGATGGGGATAAACCATACCCTTGAACTTTAAATCCTGAACCCCGAGAGCACGGCCATAGCCGTCCCCACCAATCCAGGAAAGAAAAAAGCCAAGAAGCTGCCAGAAACCATCCAGGCCCAAACAGCCGGGCATGACAGGGTCTCCTTTAAAATGGCATTCGAAAAACCAGTTCTTCGGATTGATGTCCAATTCAGCAGAGATAAGGCCTTTCCCGTACTTTCCGCCTTCACTGGATATTTTCAGGATGCGGTCAATCATAAGCATGGGAGGCGTAGGTAGCTTTCCCTTTATTCCAGGTAGGATACCATCAGCAACTTTTAGGATTTCTTCTTTTGTAAAGGAGGTTTTTTTCATCATTCCATCAATTTTATTGAAAAGGTTTCACGGGAGAGTACGGAAATTTTCTACCATCTAACAGTAAAATTTAACGTCAGTGTGCAGACACAATAATCCATTGTACATTCCAATATGAAATGGACACGGAATCAAGCGGCATTCTACATTCTTCTCTGTCTAACCATTGTGCAAGGTAAAAACGAAACCATGAAGGTATTTACGAACGCGACTATATATGAACACCCTAACGCAGATGCTATTTTATGCGAAAATGGACGAATTATTGAAATTGGCAACTCTGAGAGCTTTGAGGGTATCCCATCAGTGGATTTGAAAGGCGGGGTGGTGTATCCGGGATTTATTGATGGGCACATGCATTTACTTGGATTGGGGTCTTCAAGGGAGTTATTGAATCTGGTAGGAACGGAATCCATCGATGAGATTGTTTCCCTTGTGAAACAGGCAGTTGACACATCACCAAAGGGTATGTGGATTATGGGTCGAGGCTGGGATCAGAATGATTGGAAGGTAAAAGAATTTCCCACGAAAGAAACCCTCGATGAACTGTCACCGGACCATCCTGTATACCTTAGACGGATAGACGGACATGCATCCTGGGCAAACTCCAGGGCGCTGGAATTGGCAGGCATTGATTCTGCAACACCGGATACAACAGGTGGACTAATCGTTCGAGATAACCGTGGAAATCCCACTGGAGTGTTGATAGACAATGCAGTGGATCTCGTATCATTCATAATTCCGGAAGATGATTGGGAGACAAAAAAGCGTCAGATCGTGAAAGCTGCAGCCTACCTGAACAGACTGGGAATAACAGCCATCCATGACGCAGGGATTGAACTGGAAACCATACATATTCTGAAAGAACTGATTCAAGAAGGAAATCTATCTATCCGAGTGTATGCCATGCTGGAAGATGTTAAAAAAACATATTCCGGTTTCATTGATGAAGGACCATACAGCAGTGATTTTTTAAATATAACTTCCGTGAAAATATACTCTGATGGGGCTATGGGGAGTCGGGGTGCAGCGCTTCTGGAACCCTATAGCGATGATCCAACCAATTACGGCTTGCTCATAGAAGATGTACTTACCTTGACAGAAAAAGTAAAACGATACAATGACTCAGGTTTCCAAGTATGCATTCATGCTATTGGGGACCGAGCAAATCGATTGGCACTGGATATATTTGAATCTGTTGGTGTTAAATCATTGAGGAACCGGATCGAACATGCTCAAAATATTCATCCAGATGACATAGAGAGGTTTGTTGATCTGGGTGTAATTCCCGCCATGCAGCCTACCCATTGCACCAGTGACATGTATTGGGTTGGTGAGCGATTGGGATCAGATCGTCTACACGAGGCTTACCCTTGGAAATCTTTGATAGATGCCGGTGCAGTGATTCCCGGTGGATCGGATGCACCTATTGAGATCCCGGACCCGAAACAGGGTATTTACGCCGCCATAACCCGTCAGGATACAACAGGTTGGCCATCAGAAGGATGGCAACCGAAAGAGCGAGTTAGTCTGGATGAAGCAATCAATATGTATACAACCTGGGCTGCACATGGTGCTTTTCTGGAGGATGTGCAGGGAAAATTAATGCCGGGCTACTATGCAGATTTTACCGTGGTATCTCATCCTTTTGATCCACAGAATCCTAAATCCGTGCTTGAGGCTGAAATCCTATTCACAATCGTGAATGGATCCATGGTATATAAAAAATGAACCCCATCTCTGCCTCACAGATTAAGCGACTGAGATCCCTGCACAGGAAAAAAGGTCGCCACCTGCATAACCAGTTTATTATTGAAGGTTTTAGGCTTGTAGAAGAAGCGTTGAAGTCCGATACAAATATTGTTGAATTTTATGTGGTTGAGAGCACCCTGGAAAGCAGGGAATACAATGCCACAGTTCATGCATTGGAAACCAGGTCAATACCCACATTCTCTGTATCAGAAAAAGAGTTGCGAATAATATCAGACACAGACACACCTCAGGGAATTCTGGCTACCTGCTCCATTCCGGGTAGTGATTTATCCGCACAAGGAAACTGGGTATTCCTGGATCAACTCCAGGATCCAGGGAATGCAGGCACACTGTTGAGATCTGCCGCCTGGTTAGGTGTCAAAAATGTCTGTTTTTCCAAAGGATGCGTGGATCCATTCAGCCCAAAGACCGTTCGCTCTGGTATGGGGGCTCAGTTCTACATGAATATTGTCCGGGATTCAGGTATTACTGAGATATCCAACGGACGAACAGTCTTGGGCGCAGATATGAGCGGTGTGTCAGCGTTAGACTTGCAGATACCATCAGATTGGGTACTGGTGATTGGCAGTGAAGCTCATGGCATATCACAGTTGACCAGAAAGCATATTCTACATCAGGTTGCCATCCCAAAGTTCGGTCGAGGTGAGTCCCTGAATGCAGCTGTAGCGGGTAGTATATTGCTAAGTGAATTGACCCGTAGATAGTCGGGTTTTTACAAATGAATTATTTGTACATCGTTGAGGGGCGATCCCAGGAATCGGCTTGCCACTGATTCAAATCGCGCTGGCATATCCGTGACATAGCAATCCAAAACTCCCTGTTGTGGGAGAGCAGAAGCTAACCCATACTTCTTTAGCACATGATCTGTTTCCACCGCTACCACATCTGCTGAATCAACAAGCACAGTATTTTCTTTCACCTGCTTCTGAAGGGATTCCTTTAACAATGGGTAGTGTGTACAGCCTAAAATGATCGTATCTGCTGAGGATTGATTAATAGGCAGAAGGTAGGTGGATATGATTTCTTCAACAATAGGCCCATTCAGCCATCCTTCCTCCACAAGCGGGACAAATAGAGGACATGGTTGAGCTGAAAGGGACAAATCCCTGTTACTTAACAACAGTTTATTCTGATACGCTTCTGAAGTAACGGTGGCCACCGTTCCAATAATGCCAATATGACCATTTCGAGTTGTTGACAGGGCCGCAGTGACCCCTGGTTCAATAACGCCAATGATGGGAATATCAAATTCGTCCTGTAGCAAATCCAATGCAAGAGCAGAGGCTGTGTTGCATGCAACCACGACAAGTTTAGCCTGTTTTGTCAGGAGGAATTCCGTGATTTGCCGGGCATACTCTTGTACAGTGACCGCGCTTTTATTCCCGTATGGAACACGAGCGGTATCGCCTACATAAACGATGGATTCACTTGGGAGTACATGTTTCAATGCTCGAACAACTGTGAGTCCGCCGAGACCGGAATCAAAAACACCAATAGGTTGGTTATTGGGCATTAACCCTCAGCAAGCACTTGTTCGCGGGAATCCTTAAATGAGATAATGGCACTGAAAAGTCCTTCGGCAATTTTTTGTCGATACGATGCCTTTTTCAGGTTTCGCTCTTCTTTCGGATTGGATAAAAACCCTGCCTCAACGAGCACATTTGGCATACTGGCACCTATGAGAACATAAAACCCAGCCTGTTTTACGCCACGATCTTTCGAGTCAATTCGCTTATCCAGCTCTGTCTGAATAATGGCTGCCAGATCTTCACTTTCCTTCATAAACATGGATTGAGCCATGGTAGCCATAATCAGGTTTGCACCACTAAGTTCAGCATAAGGATCTGCCGTCCTATCTTCCAACCGGATTACACCATTTTCACGTGAAGCCACCTCGATGGCATCGTCAGTCTTTCCCGGTCGCAACAGATAGGTTTCAAACCCTTTTGCATTCCTGTTTGGATTGGAATTCACATGAATAGAAACAAATAATTTTCCGTTACTCTCATTGGCAATTTTAGTTCGCTTGTACAATGGAATGAATACATCCTCATCACGGGTATAGACAACCTTGATATTTGTATTTTTCTCAAGAAGCATCCCAAGGCGTTTGGTGATGTCCAGAGTGATGTCCTTTTCTTTGGTTCCATGGTGACCAACGGTTCCACCGTCTTTACCACCATGCCCTGCATCCAGCACAATGGTGTCTAACCTCCAACGGCTTTTTACATCCTTGATGCGATCGGCGCTTTTTGATAATGGGGTTCTCAACGTAACAACCAGTTCACTTGGATCGGAATTCTGGTAAAACTCATGACCTTCAATACTGGATCGAAGCTGAAAGGCTAACTGAACAGATTCATCTAGCTGATCAGCCGTCATGTGTCTTACAACGCCACGGGTCTCTGCACGCTTGATAATGGTGGTATCTACCATGCCACCCTTCACCGTGACATAAAACCATCCATTGTTGTGTTTAAAGGTGCTGATATTTCTCTCATCAAACACTTCACGGGTTTTTATTCGCAGGATGGTGCCATTGGCTTTTTCATCAATAGATATTCCCGTGATATTGTACGAGACCAGGGCAATATCCAGAACATGCCTGTCACCGTCATACACAATCCCTGGAAGAATGGTGGACCGTACAATGCGAAAAAATGCTTCCGCAGGGAGATAAATATCGTCCTTATCAAGGATAGCATGACGCGGCATCTGGTACACTTCTTCACCCACCATAACATAACCAGTTCCCGCAGACAATTTGATGCGGTGTTCACCTATGTACAGAACCATCTTTTGTCGGTCCTCATTGAAGTAGGGCTTATGGGATGTGATGATATCGGAAAAATTTCTTGCAGACACATAGGTTCCGGAAACACCAGACAGGGTATTGAGCTCTGCTGTGGACTGGTCCAGACGGTTGATAACCTGGACAGGAGAGGCCTGTATCGCGAAGAGTGAAATAAAAAGAATGGCGATATGACGTATCATAGGGGGAGAAAATAGACGACAGGTCCTTTCGAGCGCAATATATTTCCTCGAACCATCTTCAAATAACAGCCGAAAAGATCAGAGATGATTGAACCGTTATTTTTTTACGATTATCCACATACTTAATTGCACGAACCCTGTAACCAATGTCACCGCCTATGGAAAACTTTCTAACCACCTTAAATGCAGAGGAAACTCCTGACTGCGACATGGAAAAAGACCGCATTTCTCCCGGAAGATTAACATCCCAGAAATACACGCGCGAGGGGTAATCATCCACCCGGGTTAGCACCATGGACCATTCCCACTGAACAATGTCTAATTGTCTGCGCAGGCCAATCTGTATTCCCAAACCTGACGTTAACCTGTCAGAGTCATGCAGCACATGAACAATATCCAAGTGAGATGTAAACAGCGAGTGAATCCTGCGATTATATTTTATTGAGGCAGTGGAGCGTGAACCAGACAGATCTGTTGGTGATGTGTATTTTAGTCCATTGTACTCGGTTTTTGTTTCTGTTTTATATTGAAGTCTCCACTGGCTGTATTCGCCGGTAAATCGGTATCGAATACCAACTTCATTTCCATAGCCCGGGAATTCATAGAGATGGTTCTCACCCTGTTGAAACAGATCAGCAAAAAGTGAAACGGAATGATTACCAATACGAGAAGATATTCCCTGGAAAACCCCTGTTTCATTGTCTATAGAACCCTTCCATTCAGACATGGGATTGGATCTTTTTCCAAGAGATTTACCAGGGAGATGTCTGTACGAAAACAAATACTTGATGGACCCAACGTTTATATTGAATCCATGTATTCCGGAAAAAGAAGAACCGGGTGAGTGTTCGCCAAACAGGAACAGGTTTTTTTCACCAATTCGATAGAATATTGAGGGGACCTTTCTGGATTCATGATTTTCAGTATCAGAATAGTAAGACAATGAGAAAATGGATCCCAGTTGAACTGCAGGGGATATATATACCACCTGGAGGAATCCAAGAATTTCTCTTGTGTTTCCGTTGTTCCAATTAGATCCAGACAGAAATGTACGTTCATTTACAACACGTACTGAAACGGGTCTGCTTGAAAACCCAAGAAATAAATTCCAGTTTGTCAGTTGTGTTTTCACACCAATCCCATGTAACGACCACTGATTATTAACAGACCGAAATGGAGTGATCCTTGAGTTGAATCGAGGCAGGCTCGTAATGGAATCAAACCCTTTGTACGGTGGAGACGAGCGCCAAAAGGACAATCCATATCCACTGAGTAACTGATAATGACCCAATAACAGTCTATACCTCTCGGTATCGTGGGATAGATAATATGAATTAATGGACACCGGTGTACTCAGTTTGATTGAGTTGCTCCAAACCAGGCCGTATTTTGAATTACCCAAAAGACCATTGTACCGACCTGCATATTCTACCTGTTTTGAATGCACAGCCGAATAGGTGAATTTATTTCGTCCAGGTTGATTGTTTTTAACCACCTGTTTAGCCAGAGCAACAATTACCTCTGAACTTGCAGGGTTTATATAGTTTTCTATAGATGTAAAACCGTGAGTCATTTGTAAATAAGTAAGATCTGATTCTGTAACAAGAGACAGTTCAGACACCAGTTGGCGGAAACGTGAAACATTGGTGGTTTCCAACAAGAATATATCTTCCAGGATATAAATATCATCTATGGTGGGCTCCTCATCCGGGTCAAGCCCAATAGACTCTATAATGGATCCCACCGTATTGGAAGAAACAGTGGATAGACTAAAAGCCCAGACCAATACCCATAAATGAGGAAAATCTCTGAATACTTTCATTATATTGATGCCTGTAAAAAACAAAAACTGTTTTAGTGCGAATGTCAATCCCCCCATGCATTTGAACAGGGTAATGACGGTACCCTCCGGAGAAAAATAACTGATGCCATATCTTTGCGCTGATATGGATAGAGGATGTACCGGGTTCATAACCATTGGAGATGTCGTGGGCCCAATCATAAATAACGGTGGTTGTGGTATGTACCTTAAAATGAATCTGCATCTCCACTGTCTGTGGAATGGGTTCACGATGCTTTCCTAACGAAGCGCCGGTGATGTTTCCAAGGAATAGTTTCCATGAAAGATGGGGTGACCCCCTGTACAGCATTTCAATGGACATTCCATATCTTCTAATACTGCCATACGATTGAATGGCAACAGTATACTGTTGTAAAGCTGGCATGATTTTGAATCGATGATGGAAGGGAATACCAATCCCAAGGGATGTGACAGTTTCCCGGTATGATTTGTATCCCAGGGAATAGTAATTAATCAGCGCTACGATTCTTGATTGTGATGTATATAAGAGTCCCTGATCACAGGTAAGACCTTTTATTCCATACAAGCGTGTTTGAGATAGAAAAAATTGATTCTGTGTCAGAAAATACCCACCACCAAACTTGTGGGATGGATTCATGGAATAGTACTCAAAGGCAGCCTGTACATGAGTCAAAGAAATAAATAAAAGGATAGCAATAAACCTGAAGCTCATTTAAACACCAATTGTTTTATAAAATACTGAAAGAAACTATATATCTTTATGTATAAATAAAATAAAAAACGCCCCAAATGGGGCGTTTTATTCGTTGGTATTACTGACTATTTTTTTTGATACCAAACAGCGAACAGCATCAGGGCCAGCAATCCTGCAAGCCCCCCATCTCCAAATTGAGATGCGATGGAACTGATGTTTGCGATTACGCCGAAGTAGTCATCAAATAATACTCCCACAAATGCACCAACTACGGCCAGGAGTATTAATAGTTCTGTCAGCTCACTTAACCACTTTTTGAGGGTTTCAAATGCCTTCTCCATTGCAGTCCCCTAAAGAATTGCAATAAGAAGCAGCAATGCAATTAACCCGGCGAATCCACCACTAAGGAATGCATCTACCAGATCAATGACTCCTGCTACAGGATCAAAACCCGTCATATACAGGATGTTTGCGAAAATGAAAAAGATGATCAAGACTTTCAGCAATCCAATAAAATCATTGAAAAACCCTGATACAGCTTCAAAGGCCTTTTTCATGTTACCTCCTTGGTTAAAACAAAAAAGGGGACACGATGTGCTCCCCCCTTTAGTTTTTGATTGTGTTTTAAGTGCTTTAACTCACGGGGAATTTGGTGAGAATCATTTTATAAAGCAATAAATAATAGAAGGATGGGTATCAGGCCCCCAAGGAGTTTGCAATGGAAAGAATCATATCCCTGACAGAATCGGGTCCCACCAGCTCCATGCATTCCGGACACAATCGCCAGTGAGGCTTTTTATGTCTGCATGGATGGGGCGGTTTTACTACATACCCAATGGGCCCATATGGCCGTGTCAGCGAATCATCCTGAGCACCAAAAATGGCAAGTGCCGGTGTTCCAACAGACACAGCAAGATGCACAGCCATGGAATCCATGCCCACAACCAGTGAAGCAGATTGCATTAAGACAGCAAGGGATTCAAGAGAGCCCTGGAAAATGGGTATTGAAGGAATCTGAGTTGATATCTTTCTAGTCACTTTTTGTGTGTCGGGTGTATCCACTAACACAATGTCAGCATCCTGTTCAAATGATTTAACCAACTGAACCCAGTGGATTTCAGGCCAGCGTCTGTATGGGTGAGAAGCACCTGGATGAAATACCATATATCCGGAGTTTCTATCCTCAAAAGATGATACATCAAGCTGTAAGCGTGGTTGCGAATTCTCAACAGGAATTTGAACGTGTTTTAATAGTGTAAGGGCCCTGTCCACCTGATGCTTCTCAAAAGGGAAAGAATAGGCATGTGTTAATGAATAATCCCCTCCCGTAGCATTGTATCCAATTCTGATTTTGGGATGAATCCTGTGTAATACAAGGTGATCCCTGAAATCACCCTTAAAACTGATGCCAAGATCAAAGGTCTGCCGTTTCAAGTCACCAATAACTCTCAAAAAAGTTAACCAGACAGTAACGGAAAACAGTTTCCCAATCCATGGAGGTAAAACCGGAACTATTCTATGAGCCAGTTGTGATCGTTCAGCCAGTTGAGCCACGGAATGATTGGTAACAAGCGTGATGTTGGCGTCAGGGAAATGATTTTTCAGCCCATCCAATGCAGATGCAATAAGCAGCACATCGCCGATGCAATGGTATTCAAGGACCAGGATATTTTTTACTCTAGATATATCCGGTTGAGAGGACTGTGGATTGCTGGTGAAGGGTTTCCAGAAGGGCACCATCATTGAGGAAACAAATTTGGATACGATCAAATTAAACGGTTTATAAACACCCTGTTTCATTTCAAACCTATGCGTTCATAGTACCGATATAGCTCATTGGCCACAGATGAAACATGGTGGTTTTTGGTCACCCAGGCCTTCCCTTGTTTTCCATGTGTTTGTATTACCTCCCTGTTCCTAATCAGGTCTCGCAGTGTTTTTTCAAATGTTTTCTCTGTCACATGAACGAAAGGATGATCTCCCAGAAGGTCGCTCATTTCAGGCTGGATGGTATTGACCGTACAAATACCCATGGATAGAGATTCAACGGAATTCATTCCATATCCCCATCCACCCACATTACCGATCTGGTCAATGAAGACATCTGCCAGTTGTTTTCGCTCAAGTGCGACTTGATGTGGCAGGTTTTCAATGAGGTCAAACGTAATGAGCCCTTCCAGCTCCATTTGGGTGCAAATGTCGATTACCAGTTTGGAATTTTTGTAATACCGATTGGTTGGGGCATGGGCCACTCGAATGGTGGAGTTTAGCGATTTCTTTTGCGCAAACTGATCCGTGTTGTATGGCAGAAAAAGGTAGTGAATATTGGGGTGTTTTTGAAGAAGATCCGGTTCATTCGTCAGGTTCAAAGAGCAGAGTTTGTCCAGATACGGCATCACACCTCTTGTGCGCAAATCCTCGCCATGATAATGACAGATCAGTTTTGATCCACGATGATGTGCTTCCCGCGCAAACCGCTCATCCTTGAAAAAATCCATGCCGGATTCAAAATGGATAGCATCAAAGTCGTACAAACTGTAATCATCAATCGCTTTTTCTATAATAGGCTTCCAGAGGATTTCCTTCAAGGACGTAAACCCGGAGTACATGAATCCCTCAGGTGACCACTGAGGTGGGTACCCATCCTTTTCTTTCCTGTACCCGAGTTCACCTCGATACAGTTTAAAAAACTGGTGCCGCATGGACGCCAGAACAGGCCGGGTAAAATTAAAGGGGAGATTCAGGCAAATATCTTCTGTAAAGCCTTTTGGCGATTTGAAAAACGTAACAGTTCTGCATTCATTGCCCCTGGCCTCATGAACCTGCTTCCACAGGGTTAACGTCCCCACAGTGTTTTCTGGTGAAATATACAGGATTTTCATAAAGCACGTTGATACAACGACAACAGCCGATCCTGGATTTTTTCCCAGTGTGCCACTGTGCGTATCGTTTCCTGATTGTTTTTGCGCTGCTCATCCAGTTTTTCCGGGTGATCCAGCAGATCGATAATGATTTGTGATAGGGTAGCACTGTCACCGGATTGAAAAAGTGGAAAAAGGTTTTGTGACCAGGATCTAATTGGTTTCACATCCGATGCCACCACAGCGCATCCAGAGGCCATGTATTCAAATAATTTTGTGGGGGTATTATGTTCGGAGAGAGGGGTGCTGCTGAAAGGAATAACCCCAAGTGTACAGGATTTTAACTCACGCCAGACATCCTCGTGTGGGATCTCAGGAAGGATATCCACATTATTGATGACTTTCAATTGAAGTGAGGCCTCTTTGAGCTCCGAAATAAACGCTGGCGTTGATGCGGGTCCAAACAACTTCAACTGACTTTCAGGAAAATGCATTACCACCTTAGAAAATGCTTCCAGAAGTGTATGAATCCCCCGGTCAGGTGACAGCAACCCATGATAGACAAGCGTGGGGTTTTCTGGCCAGCTATTGCGCTGTGCAATATGACGCAGAAAAGGAAAATTCTCAAGAACGGTTATCTTTTGCTCATGCGAGGGGTACGGATTTCCCGCCACCATGGGGTTGGCGAACAAGATATGATCCACATCAGGCAGATGCTGCTTTTCATACCACGCAAGCCCCGCATTGATCATCTGTTTGAAGGGAAACGGTTTGGAAGAATATGTTTCCCACATGGGTTTCAGGTATTCATGTACATCATAGATGGTGAAGGCTTTTAAGTGTCTCTTTACCCACTTCGCCACTGGTAACAATTGAAACTCATGAAAATGCACTACTGATGGCTTTTTATCCTGCAGGAGACGAATAACCTGTTCACGAAATCGCGACAGGGATATATCCTGAAAATGGATATGATGAATAAACTCGTCGCTGAGATCGATCTCACCGGGGTAGCGTGAGATATACAAAATGGGCAGGTTAAGCGATTTAAGGGTTTCTATTTCCCGATGGTAAATACGCTCATCGTCCGGTCGGTGTCCCGAGGTAATTTTGGCAATCATTTTCTTACCAGAGATGTCAGTTTTTGCTGATCGGTTTTATCCAGCGCCAGAAAATACCAAATGACTACATACACAATTGGTATGATCCATTTTACTGTGGATGACAAGGGAAGAAACGATATTAGTACCACGGCGATGAAGGGGAAAAACACACCGGTGAATCGATAGGGTATAGTGTAAATGTTTCGTGTTTTTAAGAACAAAAATAACGACATGGATGCATAGGCAATAACGCTTGCCCAGGCAGACCCCATATATCCAAACAAAGGTATCAATACCAGGTTTAAAATGACGGCAACCGCTGCCCCCACTCCTCTGAACATGGCAACCCATCGGGTGTTATTGGTATGATAAATGGAGGGATGTTGCAAAACGTACAGGGCAAAAAACATATACCCTAGCAAAATCACAGGCATGATTTGTGTGGACTCCCAATACTGCACACCGAAAAATGTTACACCCATAAAAGAAAATCGGATGAGATTGTCTATCCACAAAACCAGTATCACCGTTACCAATCCCTGCACACCAAGGAAATAAGTGGCGACGCGGCTGAAGAGGTTTTTAGCATCCGGATTGTTTTTCTCCTTAAGAAAATAGGGCGTCCAACCCATGTTAAAACCCATGACCATAAGGAGGCCAAACATGCCGAGTTTGTATCCGGCAGAGTAGATCCCAACCGTATGTGTATCCGTGAGCCAGTTCAAGAAGTAACGGTTGCTTAGCTCGAGGATCATGGTAAATATCCCGGCAGGAAGAAAAGGGAGGGCAAATACAAGTACAGATCGGACAACGCTTTTGGAAAGTTGAGTGGATACATATCTTTTATAGAAAAATGGAACGAGGAAAAGAGTTAAACCGGCAGAAACGATAAGATTGCTGTACAGCACCCCTAGAAGTCCCAGGCGTAACCCAACCACGAAATAGATGTTTAATCCAAGAGTACCGATCACATTGATCAGGTTGATGGATACATACGAAAAGGGCCTTTCCTCTGACCGGAGTATAATGGTTGCCATGGTCCACAGGGAATCAAAAAACAATATCCCTGACACCAGCTTAAGGAGTGTGTGATCTTGAGAGCCAATTAACACAGATGAAAGGACGGGACTGGCCAGAAAAAGAACTCCAGAAAACACAATCCCCGATACAACAACCATGGAAAAAATGGATGTAAAATATTTGGTATTGTCAAACTCTTCATCAGAGTAAAACTTCATGAGGGCCGTGTCCGTGCCGTATCTATATATCATGAGGGCAAAACCCATAAACGCATAGATGAGTGAAATAACACCGTAATCCTCAGGAGAAAATACATTGGTGTATAATGGAAGGAGGAGGAAGGTAATTATTCGTGATAAAATATGTCCAAACCCATAGATAAGTGATTGTTTGCCTAGTTTACGAATGGACATGGTTTTTTGGGATGTTTTAGAAGCGAATTTCCAGGGTGTCTCTAAACATTCCGCTGGCACCAAAGTTTTCCTTGAACCTGCCGAGACCCATATTGGGCTCCTCATTTACCGTAAAAATACCAAAATCGAACACATCATATCCACCCGCTATGGCCCATTCAAATATGGTATAAAAAAGGAGGTTAAGTGCTCGATATTCCTGATACAATTCATCGTGGCTAATATAAAATGCAAGAACCACATGGTCTGTAGCTATGAAGTTCACGACTCCCGCTACCAGTTGCTTTTCCACGTAGGCACCAAACAGGTTGACTCTATCAGGAAACATGGTTTTCAATCGCTTCAATTCATCCAGGGTGTGGGTGGGGCGAACCCCATGACGAATGTTTAAATTGTTTTGCAGAAGGGAATAGAATTCATCATAATCATCGGATTGTCTAACGATCACTCCTTTCCGAGAAGCCTTACGGACGGCCTGACGATGGGAGGACCGAAACTTTTTCAGGTTTTTCTCTACATCTGATTCAAGAAACAAAATACTGGACACTTCACGCTTTGTGTAAGTAAACCCATGTCTGATCAAGGCGAAATCAATATAATTGGAAAGGCGTGTATTGTATATGGTGGGAGGAAGTGTTAACCGAATACCGGTGAAACCCAGCTTCTTTCCGTAGGAAATGAGGGTTTGAACTAGTCCATATGCATTGGCAAAGGAGAGATTTTCCGGTACCACAAAGGATCCGTATGATGATCCCGGGTGGGATATGAGCCACGTTTCATCATCAAGGGATTTCTCCGCCGCAGGAAAAACCGCCAGCATTTTATCTTTTGATGAAAAGACAAGACTGTGATCTTGAAAGCGGTATTCAGGGTGATATGATAGAAATTTTCGCGTATGAAAGAGGGTACCATTGTTCATGGACCAGACAAATTCATCCCAGTTTGAGTGAAGATCAGGATGAAATAGGTCAACAGTAATAGAGGATTTACTCAAGTGTTTTTCCCAGTGATTTCATACAATGAAAGAAATTAGGGGGAGGAAGTTCCATGACCAAGTTGTTTGGAGGAGACCGCAAGGGTGGATTCACCATGATCCATCTACCATCTTCCATGATCCATCTACCATTGACAGCAAGCCATGTCTAACTTCCGCCTTTAAATTTGGAGAAAATATGTCCAGCACAATGATAACAGACATTTTTGCACGTCAGGTTTTGGATTCCCGGGGGAATCCAACAGTAGAAGTAGATGTAACACTGAATGACGGTACCATGGGACGCGCAGCTGTACCATCAGGTGCATCAACTGGTGAGCATGAAGCGGTGGAGCTTCGTGATGGCAATGCTGCAAGCTATTTAGGAAAAAGTGTTTTGACTGCGGTAAACAATACCAACACAGCCCTAAAAAATGCCGTGGTAGGATTGGATGTGATGAACCAGGAGATTCTTGATCAGACAATGATTGATCTTGATGGAACACCGAACAAATCCAAATTGGGAGCCAATGCCATCCTGGGGGTTTCTATGGCAGCAGCACATGCCGGGGCAAAAAGTGCCGGGGTGCCGCTGTTTCACTATTTGAATACAGAAGCGAAAATGCTTCCCATTCCCATGATGAATATCCTGAATGGTGGCAGTCACGCAGATAACAATGTAGATATCCAGGAATTCATGGTGTTTCCCATTGGGGCCTCATCCTTCTCTGAAGCACTTCAAATGGGGACTGAAACATTCCACCATTTGAAGTCTGTGTTGAAATCAAAAGGATTAAATACTGCCGTGGGAGATGAAGGAGGATTTGCTCCAGACCTTCGCTCCAATGAAGAAGCCATTGAGGTTATTTTGACTGCCATAGAAAAAGCCGGTTATTCCGCTGGCAAAGATATTTTCCTGGCACTGGATGCAGCTGCAAGCGAATTTTATGAGAATGGTTCCTATATTCTTGCCAGTGAAAACAGAACACTTTCATCTGATGAAATGGTTTCATTTTTAGACTCACTTGTGGACAAATACCCCATAGTTTCTATTGAAGACGGTCTGCATGAAGATGACTGGGCAGGCTGGAAACAGCTTAATGCCATTGTAGGAGACAAATGTCAGATTGTTGGTGATGATCTTACTGTGACGAACATTACACGATTTCAGCGAGCCATTGATGAATCTTCCATGAATTCCATTTTAATCAAGCTCAATCAAATTGGTTCTGTAACAGAGACAAGACAGGCGATCGAACTTGCCCGATCGCACGGGTATGGTGCTATTGTTAGCCATAGATCCGGTGAAACAGAGGACACAACCATTGCAGATTTTTCCGTGGCCATGGGCATGGGTCAGATTAAGACAGGTTCTGCATCCAGAACCGATAGGATTTGCAAATACAATCAATTGTTGCGTATTGAAGAAGCCCTTGGGAGCCAAGCGGTCTTTCCCGGGATGGAGGTTCTTGGACATAAATGAGTCCTCGATATAAACGATCAAAGCGAAAGTCCACATCTTCTCGGGCAGCGACAGAATTTCAGAAGAAATTCATTCGAGGATTTCTCATGCTTATAGGAATTACCATGGTGATCATCTTCATTTTTGGGGATCACGGTGTGTATCAACTCATCAGGTTAAAGCAGGAACGCCGGGCCACACAGGCTTCCATAACAAAATTGCGTGAACAAAGAAAAGAGCTTGATGATGAGAAGTACAAACTCGAAACAGATCTGGATTATATTGAACAGCTAGCGCGAGAACGTTACCGGATGGCGAAAGAGGGAGAAAAGGTGTTCAAAGTGATTCCGAAGGAAGAGGAATAGGCTAGAATCCCAGGCGATAAAAAACCTCTTCTCCTTTCCCAAGTTTTGATGTGCAATTTAACTCGACCTGGGTTGGGACTTTTTTAAAATCGAAATACAGTTCCGCCGTAACAGATTGTTTTGGTTTCAAAATAGCAAGATCCTGGTATTTTCCCTTGAACGGATTCAACTCTCCCTTATTCTCACCTTTTCCTGCGATTTTCATCATCATCATGGCAGAGAAATCAAAGGATTTCTTTCGCTGGTTTGTAATCTTCAACTTTAAGGCAACCTGATTGCCATTTAGCTTAGCGGATAACACATTGTACTTGATATCATCGGCAATCTGATCGGTACCAATTGGAAGGGCCACACGCGCATCGGCAAAAGCCGAAATGGGGATATATACATCAACGGAAGTCTTTATATATTGCTTGGATTTATCAAGTTTAACTTTTGTAACGGGTGTTCCCATCTCAAGAGATCCAATGGACTGGTCGGACTCCGGTGTTAAATATATTGGTGTGGATTCTTTTAAAGTGGTTTCCTGAGAAAGAACTATTGTGAAAAGACAGCAAAAAATACCCGCTCTC
Source organism: uncultured bacterium (assembly GCA_964344305.1). Classification (GTDB taxonomy): domain Bacteria; phylum Fidelibacterota; class Marinisomatia; order Marinisomatales; family JABMOV01; genus JABMOV01. The sequence goes on from CAYFMT010000005.1 coordinate 48,909, forward strand.
ATTAGATGCTCCCCGTAATTGTCTGGGTTTTAATGAAGGCATCGAGGTAAATCTCGACACGCCTGTTTTTGGCCCGTGCATCCTGAATATCCAGTGTGTTTTGTCCAACACCATCCATGGGAATGACAGGACGAAATTCACCATATCCCATGGCAGAAAACTTTTCTTCAGGTATTTGAGAAAACTCGCTGAGGAGTTTTACAATATTCAGCGCACGTGCAGTAGACAGATCCCAGTTGGATTCGAACCGGGCAGTTTGAGGTAACGATAGATCATCTGTGTGTCCCTCACAGCGAATCTCAACATTTAGGTATCCCCCGCGCTTTTCAATAGCGGTCAACAGATTATTGTACCGTGGATCATCATCCACATTCAGGACTTTTGATATGCGAATGATACTCCCGATTTGACGAAGGAGGGGATGAACGATTTGTCGGACCTCTGCTTCCATGGATCCAAACAGTTCTCCACTGGCCATGGTGATTTTCACGCCCTTTGTTACACGATCTACTGAAACATAGGATGATTCAATATCCTGCAACTCCTCATACGTTTCATCCAACAGCATATTGATCACCCGGTCAATATGTTTTTCTGCATCGTTCAGGATGACCAGAAGCATGATGAAAAATGTCAATAACAGCGTTACAAGGTCAGCATAGGTAACAGCCCAGGCGGTGCTTTTGGCCTTGGCTTCAGATACGGATAAACCGTATTTGCGTCCTGCCATTAGTCGCGACTCCGTCGCTTACTTGCAGGAACGAACGTCATGAGTTTCTCACGAATTAGAATGGGATGCTCTTTTGCATGGATACTGATAATGCCTTCTACCATGATGGTCTTCAGCATGAGCTCATCTTCAGATTTTCTCTTTAATTTGCCACCGATGGGGAGGAAAACCAGATTGGAAAAAAGAACACCATAAAAGGTGGTAACAAGGGCAAGACCCATCCCGCCAAGCAGTTCGGCAAATTTGGCCGCTACGTCAAAATCAATGGAATCAATACTGGCGTTTCCCCCGGAGAACTTGTTCATCATGACTATGAGCCCCATGACGGTACCCAGCATACCAAATGCCGGGGCATAGGCACCCATATAGAGGAAGAGTTCCTGACCAATATTGTGACGCCGTTCGATATTATTCAATTCCAGGTTCAAAAATGTACGAAGGCGGCCCGCATCCCGTTCATTGATAGCAAGTTCAATTCCACTGCGAAGGAACTTGTTATCGATTTTGTCCAGGTCTGCCTCCAATGACATAATACCGCTTTTTCGTGCTTTTTCTGCTTTTTCAACGAGAGCATCTATTTCCTTGTCATAGCTGTGCGATTCGTAGATGAAGGCATTCTTTAATATTTTAAACAAACCGAGAACATTTCTCAGGGGATAATTCACAATGGTGGCTGCCAGAGTACCACCCAGCACAATCATAATAGAATTCAGGTTGAAAAACCAGTATAAGTCACCATGTCCCCTTAAAACACCAACGGCAATAATTGCAAGACCTGCCAATAACCCTAAAGCGGTTCCAAAATCCATATCCAATCCCTTGTAAATTATGTAGCCTTGTAAATTAGGGCGTTTAAAAACTGTACATCAAGCACTCATAATACCCTATCATGACCCATTCTACATCCATGGACCAACGATTATCCTACCTGTATGGACTTGAGCGAAAAGGAATAAAAGTTGGGTTATCCCACACCGTAGACCTTCTGGAACGCTGTGGCAATCCTCATCGGAATTATCCTTCAATCCATGTGGCCGGGACAAATGGTAAAGGATCTACATCTGCCATTATCGCATCCATCCTGCAGGAATATGGTTACAAAGTGGGACTCTATACTTCGCCGCATTTGATTCGATTCAATGAACGTATCCGCGTGAATGGGACACCTATTAACGATGCCGCTATTATTGCATTTATGGAATCGAATCAGAAGGCCATTGAGGAGATCGATTCGACGTTTTTTGAAGCCACAACCGCCATGGCATTCCACTATTTTTCAAAAGAAAAGGTGGATGTGGCTGTGGTGGAAACTGGACTTGGTGGTAGGCTGGATTCAACCAATGTCATCCATCCTGAAGTCACGGTAATAACACCAGTGGACATGGATCATTCACATTTGCTGGGTCCCACCATTGAAGATATTGCAAGGGAAAAGGCAGGGATTATTAAAAAACAGACGCCACTGGTTCTTGCGAAACAAACCAAATCTGTACACAAAATCATATCTGACAGAGCCAGAGAATTGTATGCAGATGTAATTATACCAGATAAACCGGTTAATATCCAAACGAATAAAAACGGTACGACGTTCTCATGGATGGGGGAGAGGTACTCCATTCCATTATTGGGCTGCTATCAGGCAGAGAATGCAACGATTGCCATGGAAGCATCAAAAAGATTCGATCATGGTATATCCTATGACATTTTTCGAAAGGGTTTGAAAAGAATATCCTGGCCGGGAAGGTTACAGGTTTTATCAGTCAAACCATGGATTCTTTATGATGTGGCACATAACCCACATGGTATCAGAAGTGTGTTGGAAACCATCCAATCCATTTCTGCTAAAAACCCCATTGGCATCATGTGTCTAAAAATGGATAAAGAACTCGATGATATCATTCATGAAATTTCAACTCTGTTTGATACCCTGCTGGTATCCTCTGGAAACCATCCGGATCTGTTTGATTCAGAATCCCTGGGAAAGGCACTAAAAACAAAGGGGGTAAGTGTACCGGTCTATCAGGAAATAGACCAAGCGATACGCTGGTTAAAAGCAGAGTTGGGACCGAATCAGGCGGGACTCATTTTTGGGAGCCACTATATTGCCAGCGAGGTATTTGAGGCATTTGATTATTCCTTTGACAGTGGGGAGATTTAGCGTAATTTATCTCTTCGGATATTTATTCTCATCGAAGGTTATTTCGTTTAGAGCACAATCCCCCAAAAAAGCAACAACACCACAAGGTTTGTACAATGGATGTTAATGAGTTACAAGCCCAGAAAATCAAGGACTTAACCAAGGTCGCTCAAGAACTTGAAATCCAGGGTTATTCCGGGTTAAACAAACAAGAACTTATTGTAAAAATTCTTCAGGCTCATGCTGAGAGCCAGGGATCCCTTTATGCAAGAGGGACTCTGGAGGTTCTCAATGATGGCTATGGATTTTTACGAAGCCCCGATTTCAATTATTTACCAGGACCTGATGATATTTATGTGAGTCCATCTCAAATAAAAAGATTTGGTCTGCGCACGGGTCATTTGATCGCCGGACAAATTCGTCCGCCAAAATCAAAAGAACGTTTTTATGCACTGCTGAAGGTTGATTTGGTCAATGAACGCCCTCCTGCTGATGTGAGACAGGCGATTTTGTTTGAGAACCTTACCCCCATGTTCCCAGAAGAGAAATTCAACCTGGAAGGAGATCCAAAAAACCTGTCCATGCGTATCATGGATATGTTTTCTCCGGTCGGTAAAGGTCAGCGAGCATTGATCGTGGCTCAACCAAAAACAGGTAAAACCGTTTTATTACAGAGACTGGCAAACACCATTAGGCAAAATCATCCCAATACAAAAATGATGATTCTGCTGATTGATGAACGTCCTGAGGAAGTAACAGACATGAAGCGGAATGTGGATGCAGAAGTGGTGAGTTCCACATTCGATGAACCACCTGAACGACATGTAGCGGTGGCAGACATGGTGCTTCAGAAAGCAAAACGCATGGTGGAATATGGTGAGCATGTGGTTATTCTTCTTGATAGTATCACACGATTGGCAAGGGCTCACAATGCAGTGATCCCCCATAGCGGTAAAATCCTCTCAGGTGGTGTGGATACCAATGCATTAAAAAAACCGAAGCAGTTTTTTGGTGCAGCACGGAACATTGAAGAAGGTGGCAGCCTCACCATTATTGCTACGGCGCTCATTGATACCGGCAGTCGAATGGACGATGTCATTTTTGAAGAATTTAAAGGAACAGGTAATCTTGAGCTGGTATTGGATCGTCGACTAAGCGACAGACGCATCTATCCATCCTTCGATATTATCAGGTCCGGCACAAGACGTGAAGAATTATTGTTGTCCAAGAAATGGCTTGGTCGTATGTGGATCTTGCGTAAATTGCTCAACGAAATGAATGTTATCGAGGCAATGGAATTCCTGCAGGATCGCATGAAACGAACCAAATCAAACGAAGAATTCCTGGACAATATGAGCGGATAGCTTAAAAAAACTTAGCAAGACAATTTTCATATTAGTGAGGTGTAGAAATGAAAGAGGAGAAGATCACTGTACAGTCAGTGACCGTCAAGCTGGTTACTGATAAACCAGTAAAGAAAACACCCTACCAGGTGAAAGGTGTTTTCATGAGGCATTTTCCCGATGAAGAGATTGTCCCCATGCTGGATGGGCGCTATCGGGAAAAGTTCCTTTACCCACGTGTACAGGTAAAAATACTGAATGAACAGATTTACATTCTGGGTATTAATGAGGGAGTAGAACCTGTTCTGTCTCTCATTGAAAAGTTTGATTTCCTTGATTTTGGAAATATCACCTTCCAGGTGTTGGGAGCCGATGTGGATAAGGATGACAATCGATTTCGTCCGACAAACCGCTTGATCCGCTATCGATTTATAACGCCATGGGTGGCCTTGAACCAGATAACAGGGAGCCGCTACAGATTCCTGAACAATGCAGAAAGAGCGGTTTTTCTTAACCGTTTGCTTGGTCAGAATATCGTTTTTCTTGCCAGGGAAATGGGCATGGATATCGAAAAGAAGATTTATACGAAAACATCGCTTACATCCCTGTTCCCAAAACCTGTAGATGAACATAACTGGGGTGCTTTTACCGGTGAATTCCGAACCAATTTCATATTACCCAACTACATTGGGGTAGGGAATGGTATTACCCGTGGTTATGGCACCATCTATGGTCTCTTCAATCCGGAAATGTTCCATTTTGAAGAAGGAAATGTAGAGCCTGAAGCACTTGAGGATTCCGGCGTGGAAGAAATTTCTGCAGAAGACACTGAACTGGAAGAAGTAGACGTTGCGGATGTACCTCAACCCAGAAAACGTCGTACGGAAACAGAGAAAAAACCTGCAGGTAAAAGCAGGAAAAAGGTGTTGAGAGAAGAATTTGACATCGAGGAAGAAGACGATCATGCTGATGAGGATGCCAAGTTTAATCGACCGGAATTTCATCGAAAGCAGCATGACTTATAAATCACATGGCTGAGATTACATTAGCAAATCGCGTTCACAAAGTAAAACCATCCTTCACGCTAGAGATGGCAGGGAAAGCGGCGGCATTACGTGAAGCCGGAGAAGATGTTATCAATTTTAGCGTAGGTGAACCGGATTTTAATACACCTGAAAACATAAGCAGAGCAGGACAGAAAGCCATCGATGATGGGTTTACCCGATACACTCCCAATCCGGGGTTCATGGACCTCCGAAAGGCTATCTGTACAAAGCTAAGGCGAGAAAATGACCTGGAAATCCAGCCCACCCAGGTGTTGGTATCCAACGGAGAGAAGCAAAGCCTGTACCTGGCCTGTCAGGCATTATTTCAAGAAGGCGATGAGGTGTTAATCTTTACACCGTACTGGGTGTCTTTCCCCGAGTTTGTACATTTGGCTGATGCAACACCGATTCTGGTGAACACGATTGCGGACAAACAGTTTGAGCCGGATTGGGACGACCTGGAGAATAAAATTACTCAAAATACAAGAGGTGTGATTTTTAACTCACCATCCAACCCAACAGGCGGTGTATGGTCCGATGAAGCGGTTAGAAAACTGCTTTCACTTGCAGCCAAATACGATTGGACTGTCATTTCTGATGAATGCTATGAGCGTCTCGTGTATGATAACACATTCACAAGCGCCGAAAAACTAAATGACGTAAACGCAAGAATTATCACGTGTATGAGTCTGTCTAAAACGTATGCAATGACAGGGTGGCGAGTGGGGTATGCCGTGGGCGATGAGACCATCATTAAGGCCATGAGCAAAATCCAGGGACAGGCCACTTCATGCGCAAATGCCATTGGACAAAAAGCTGCTATAGAGGCCCTGAACGGTGATCAGTCAGCTGTAGAGGAAATGCGTCAAACGTTTCAAAAAAGGCGTGATCTCATTGTGGACCTGTTAAATGACATTCCAGGTGTAAATTGTGCAGTTCCAGGCGGTGCGTTCTATGTGTTTCCGGATTTTTCTTCGTATCTTGGTAAGAAGGTGGGACAAACCATCATGAAAGATACATTCGATATTTCAGGCTATATCCTTGACACGGCAAAGGTCGTTACTGTCCCGGGTGATGGCTTTGGAGCAAAAGGTCACATCCGTTTTTCATTTGCAACGGGAATAGATCAAATCCGTGAAGGGGTTTCACGGGTAAAAAAAGTTTTAACACATTTAGACTAGAAAAAAGGAGTGTTCGATGAAACCGAATATTCATCCTGAATACAAAATGGGGACGGTACACTGCGTTTGCGGAAACACGTTCGAAGTGTACAGCACGATGGGCGACCAGCGTGTTGAAATCTGTAATCAGTGTCATCCGTTTTTTACCGGTAAGCAGAAATTGATTGATACGGCTGGTCGTATCGAACAATTCCAGAAAAAATACGGTAAGAAATAACCACAACTACCATATTGGCTTCCCGATACCAATTTAATTGGGGAGCCTTTTTATTATGAAAAAGTTTATCCATCTCATTGTTGCCAAACCATCTATCCTTGTAGGTGGTCAAGCCGTCATCGAAGGTGTCATGATGCGTGTCCCGGGTGCTTATGCAACTGCAGTACGCTCACCTGAGGGCGATATCAAAGTTGAGCGCCACGAATTCACGTCGAAAGCTGAGTCATCCTCCTTCTGGAAAAAGCCAGTTTTACGTGGTATTATAGGGTTGTTTGAAGCCATGAGGATTGGGTTCCGCACATTGCAATGGTCCGCCGATATTGCTATGCCGGAAGAAGCAGGAAAAGATAGTTCTACGGGGAATTTTTTCTCCACATTGTTTGCTGTTTTACTGGCAATAACACTATTCATGATCATTCCATATAGTCTTACAACCTATGTATTTCATTTGGAAAAAGCTGCCCTGTCTTTCAATTTGGTGGCAGGTATATTGCGCATAACCTTTTTCATTCTGTATCTATTGATTATTTCATTGTTGAGTGATGTAAAACGATTATTCATGAATCATGGCGCGGAACACAAGGTTGTATACAATTTTGAATCTGGAAAGGAAATATCCATTCCAAATGCTCAATCCTTTCCTACACAACATCCACGGTGTGGTACCAGCTTCATGTTTATCGTCTTGCTTATTGCCATTCTGGTATTTGCATTGATTGATACCGCAGCAATTGCGCTGATAGGAGAATTATCAATCCCTGTACGCCTGCTGCTTCACTTACCCCTCATCCCACTTGTTGCAGGGGTTTCGTACGAAGGTATTAAAATCACATCTCGTCACGGTGAAAAGGGGATTTTCAGGGTATTGCGTGCTCCGGGTTTATGGCTTCAGAATATCACCACAAAACAACCTGAGGATGGGATGGTGGAAGTGGCCATTACGGCCCTGAAAGAAGCCTTCGGAGATAAACTGAAAGATTTTGAAGGAAAAACTTTCAAGGCGGATGCTGTGTAATGGAAGATAAACTTCACCAGATAATCGCTCGCTATACAAAACTCGGTGAAAATATGGCAGATCCAGAGGTTCTGTCAGACCAAAACAGATTGAAGGAAACAGCACAGGAACACAGCCATCTGGAACCCATCGTAAAATGTGCGCAGGAATATTTGGGGATCGCAGAAAGAATCCGGGATGACAGGGACATTCTTGAAGGATCGGATCCAGAATTGAAGGAACTGGTCCAGGAAGAATTGCCAGGACTTGAAGAAGACTTACTTGAGATTGAAGAAAAGTTAAAAGTACTGATGCTGCCCCGAGATCCCAACGATGATAAGAATATCATTGTAGAAATCCGTGCAGGCACAGGCGGAGATGAAGCAGGGCTGTTTGCAGCTGATCTCTTCCGCATGTATTCACGTTTCGCTGAACGGTCCAGTTGGAAGACAGAAGTAATGGAAACCAACGCTACCGGAGTTGGTGGCATGAAAGAGGTTGTATTTTCAGTTCAGGGAACCGGTGTCTACGGATTGATGAAGTTCGAAAGCGGTGTCCATCGGGTTCAGCGCGTCCCAAAGACTGAAGCGGGAGGGAGAGTACACACGTCCGCCGCCACAGTTGCAGTGTTACCTGAGGCCGAAGAAGCAGATGTACAGGTAAACGAGGGTGATTTGAAAATTGACACCTACCGAGCAAGCGGTGCCGGTGGACAGCATGTAAATAAAACCGAATCAGCCATTCGCATTACTCATTTACCAACAGGACTTGTTGTGACCTGCCAGGATGAGTCTTCACAACATAAAAACCGTGCAGCCGCCATGAAGGTTCTTCGATCTCGGTTACTGGCTCAGGAACAGGAACGAATCGCCACAGAAAGAGCAGAGGAGCGAAAACTCCAGGTCAGCACAGGCGATCGATCCGCCAAAATCCGGACATACAATTTCCCCCAGGGACGAATTACCGATCACCGCATAAATCTCACTCTTTATCAACTGGAAGCGGCACTGGATGGTGATCTGTCAGAATTAATTGAACAGTTGAGACTTGCAGATCAGCAGGAACGGCTGGCTGCGGTAGGCGAATAGATTCCTCTATCCGTTCAATTTCTTTTTTCCATCCCCGACAGAATTAATCGCTTCAGTTCCTCTGGAATTTCCATGGATAAATCCAGTGTATAGACTGGAAAACGGGGTGACAATGATGCGATCTTGACCCAATCCTTCTCTGTACAGATTATTCCACCACAGCCAAATCTGTCCATGGCGTCCTTTATTTTTTCCATGTCCCGCTTTGTATAGGGATGATGATCCCTGTATTTCATTTCATAACCAATAGAAAGTCCCTGTTGTCTGAGGGCTGATTGGAAAGATTCGGGATCAGCGATACCGCAAACCAAGAGGAGAGGCTTCGTGGTTTCATTTCCAGATACCAGTCGCCGGGTGGTGGAAAACCGTGGCGAGAAAACAGGTAGAGTTAATTCATCCAGTTTCTTTACAAGGAATGGAGGAGGTGTGTAAGAATCCGTTTTGGTCACCACAATTCCACTGGATCGAGACGTGCCTTTCCAGGGTTCTCGCAATTTTCCTGCCGGGATTAACCAATGATCCGATCTTTTGTCCCCAGCATTCACCAACACCAGATCTATGTCGCGATACACGGGTCGATGCTGGAAGGCATCATCCAGTAGAATTATTTTTGTGTTAAACTTGTCTATGAGTGTCTGCCCTCCATGAAACCTGTTTTGATCAACCACAATTGGAATACCTTTTGTCTGAAGGGCAAACATTGCTGGTTCATCACCAGAATCTTCCCAGTCACCGATTAGACCAGCTCCATTAGAAACCACATGAGTTCCAGTGGTTCTCCTTTTATAGCCGCGACTCAAAATACCTACCGAAAACCCAAGAGATTGTAACCACACAGCAAGGGCAACAACCACCGGAGACTTTCCAGTTCCGCCTGTGGTAATATTTCCAACACTGATAACAAAGGCAGGCAGTCTATGAATGGATTTCCATCCTAATGTATACAGCATATTTCTGATAACAATGACCAGTCCATATATAAGGGACAAAGGGCTGAGTAGAATTCGCAGGCTAACCAACACGTTCATCCACAACCCGTGATAGTGAATCCAGGGATTCTTTGAGTCGTTGCTGAGCATCTGCCTCATGCTCATCCCTGCTAAAGAAAAGAGGTTCTCCATATATCATTTCAATTCGACTAAATGGCTGGGCGACAAAAAATGTATCCCAGTTTGTAAATCCCCACCGACGCGTGGATTGCGCACTGACAGGAAGGATGGTCGCCCCGGTTAGCTGGGCCGCTTTTACGGTGCCGGGTTTTGGCTCTAGCGCAGGGCCTTTGGGTCCATCTGGTGTTATGAACAAGACACTTCCAGAAACTTTCAACGCCTTCACGATGTGCTTGAATGCATCGAGGCCCCCCTCTGAACTTGAACCGCGTATCATTTTCCATTTCATTCGTTCGGAAATTTGTGATATTAATTCAGCATCAGCGTGAGTGCCTGCCAGGGCATAATATCCAAGATACCCCAGGGAAATCCATGGCATGAGCAAGCGACCATGCCATACGGCAATGATGACGGATTTATTCTGGGAAACCAATGCATCCAGCCGTTCCTGTCCCTCTATACTCCATCGACATGTAGCGTAGATAGAACGTAACAGCCACTTTGCCAAAATCACCTTGATAGCATTGATCACAACAAATTCATCCTGTTGAGTATGGTATCAGCGGTGCGATCATACACACCGGGGGCCCCCAGGGATCTACGGATTTTGTCATATCCCTGCAACATGGCTTTGCGTTCAGTTGTTTTAGTAAGGAGGGGTATGAGTGCCGAGGCAATATCGTGTGGAACCATATCATTCTGGAGGAACTCAGGCACCACCCTGTCATCAGCTATAAGATTTGCCATGGATGCATGTGGCACATTCACGAGTGCTTTGGCCAAAAGCCAACTCAAACCAGAAAGTTTGTAACACACAACTGCAGGCGTGTCCATCACAGCTGATTCAAGCGTCACCGTTCCAGAGGAAGCGAGGGCAGCAGTGGACCCATGAATGGCGGAAGAAATATCTTCAGTCTCTACATGGATAAACTCTGGAATGGGGTTGACCTGTACGCCCGGAGCTTTTCCAAGAACAGTCTGGACATCGGGAATTGACAGTCGGATTTCATGGATTGTTTGCATGAAAACAGGCCAGTGTCGTTCAATTTCCTGTTGCCGACTTCCGGGCAATAAAATGAGAATTGGTTTATCTACCTGCAGATTGTGTCGCTCATAAAATGCGGATACGTCCCGGGAATTAATCCGTTTTTCGATAAAGGGATGCCCTACATAGTCAACGGTTAAACCTCTCTGCCGAAACCATTCAAGCTCAAACGGGAAAATGGATATGGGTTGGTCTATTTTTTCCTTCAACACCCGTATCCGTTTTTCTTTCCATGCCCAGACCTGAGGTAAGATAAAATACGTGATAGGAATCCCCAGATAAGCAAGCCGCTTTGCAAGGCGAAGATTAAAACCAGGATAATCGATGAGAATAATTCTATCAGGTCGTGTATCAATGATTCTTTTCGTGGTGATATTCATGACATGATTTAGATAGGGCAAATGACGCAGGACTTCAAAAAACCCCATCATGGATAGCGAGTCTATGTGTTCTATGATGTCAAGTCCTTCTCCAATCATTAAGTCTCCGCCATGACCCATAAATGATATCCCTGGGGATTTTCTTTTCATGGCTGCCATGAGTTGTGCCCCATGAATATCACCAGATTGTTCACCGGCAACGATAAATATTTTCTGGGAAGTTTTTATCATATCCTAGGTGAATTTAGGACTTGAAGAGAGTCATAAAGGGATTCCATTTTGAAAATTATACTTTTGAGAAATTACGGGATGGTCTCAGGCGAGAATATATAGCAATGAAAATCAGAACATGCTTTTTAAAACAGGCTTCGAATCCACAGAATGATGAGAATGAAACCAATATTCTGCAACGTGCGTTTTTCCGTTTTAAAGGTATTTTTCCAGGATGCAGGATGTCGATCATCATCGTTTTTCCATGGCAGGATTCGCGGAATGAGTGCAGGTACAAAATGCCGATACGTTTCATAGGTCTCACCAAAGAGGTTCACAAGGGTCTCTTCTTCCAGATTCACAATCAGCAAATATTGAATGGTGAAGAACAGCCAGGTTAGGATCAGCATTCCCCAAATATTTGAAGCGCCTGCAATGAGCACAATACCGGTGTACATGATCATGTTGCCAACATAGAGAGGATTGCGCACGTAGGCGTAGGGTCCAGCGGTACACAGGGATGGGGCTCCCACCTTTGTTGTCCGGGTGGCTCCTCCAGCATATCGAACAGCGTTTAGCCTGACCCACTCTCCTGCAACAAGAATGAGCAGACCAAACATGGACATGGGCCATGAAGGCTGAGAGTACAGGATGATGAGCAGTGCCAGGGGTACAGGTGTGTAACTGCGGTACGTAAAAAAGAAATTCCGAATATCCATATCAGTGTATATCCTCGATAATCATATCATGAATTTTGATGGCCACATCCAGTGCATCTCTCCCGGCTTGACCATCAACGATTGGTTTTTCCTGTCCGCGTATGGATCGAACAAAATTTGTCAGCTCCATTTCCATGGCATCAAAAGATTTTACAGGAGGTTTTTCATAGGCGATCTCACGGTTTCGTCCATTATTGAGTAACGGAGCAGTGAGAATCGCATCCGGATCCTTCTGGTCAGACTCAAGCACCCTGTAAACCTCCGAAAGTCCCTGGAGAAAATCAATGGTGATATACAGATCCTTCTGAAAAATTTTGAATTTTCGCACTTTATCCTTGGCAATTCGGCTTGATGTAAGGCTCACAACCGTACCGTTTTCAAATCGCATTCGAGCATTGGCAATATCCACAGAGTCTGTCATGATGGACACACCACTGGCACGGAGATTCTTCAAGGGAGCATTCACAAGCGCAAGGATGATATCGATATCGTGGATCATGAGATCAAGTACAACAGGTACTTCAGTTCCCCTTATGGTGTAGGGGGCCAATCGCTGAACTTCAATGTACTTTGGTTCAATCTGTATTCCCTTTAATGCCATTAATGCAGGATTCAGACGCTCTATATGTCCCACCTGTATGAGAGTCCCATATTCAGATGCGAGGGCCAAAAGTGAATCGGCCTCTTCCAGTGACTGTGTAATGGGCTTCTCTATAAAAACATGTTTACCAGATTTGATGGCAGTAACAGCGATTTCATAGTGAAGTGGTGTTGGTGTTACAATGGATACGGCATCCGTATTATCCAGTATGGCTCCCAGGGATGGAAATGCAGCTGAGTTAGTTGCCCGGGAAATTTGTTTGGCGCGATCCTTATCAATATCATAAACACCAGCAAACTCTATGTCCTTCATGCGGGCATAATGCTTTGCATGATGTTGTCCCAGATGCCCTACTCCAATTACACCAACTCTCATTGAACACAATCCTTTAGTTTTGAAATCAATGGCATGAAATTACTTCAAAAAAGTAAGTTGGGTTATGTGGATAAGTATTAAATCGGCCAAGCATTATTACTCGATTATTTTATAAAAGTCGCAAAAAGAAAACTATACTTGTCAAAATGTAAATAATACTTTACATTTTAAATAGAAATGAAGAATAAAATTCGATATTACAGGTTCATCAATGGCGAAATGACCCAGCAGGAGTTGGCAAAAAAGTTATCGGTTTCACGACAAACTATTATTGCCATTGAAAAAGGGACATTTAATCCGTCAACGAAACTTGCGCTTAAATGTGCAAGGGTCTTTGAAGAACCTGTAGAAGAAATATTCATGCTTGAGGACGGCGATTGATTTTGCAGGTTCTAAATCACTTTAAACCTAATATCAGTTTGTTAAAAAGCGGATGGCTCTTACTTGCTGTACTATTAGTGCTAGCGGGCTCAAAACTACCGACATATGCATTGTTGGTAATAGTCATAATCCTAGTTACTACCCCTTTTTTTCGTGAGCTATTTACAGAGTCAGCGATGGATGAGCGGCAGGTGTTCATCAGCCATTATTCAAGTCATATTGGATATATTACATATTTGCTTTTAATTGTGATTGCCTTGGTGCTGACTCTCTTTGGGACAAGCATATATCATAATTCAATTTTAGCGGGATTACTTGTCACACCAGTATTGATAAAGTTGATTGTATGTATACACCATGGCTATGGTGATGTATATGGGTTTAAGTCATATACTGCTATGTTTTTACGTGGAATTATACCGGGAGATAAAATAGATGAGCGTCAAAACTCCCTTGGGAATTATTCAAGCCATGTTGCTTTCTATTCCTTTATTTCCATGGTGCTTGCGCTATTTGTCCTGGATGTTGTTGAGCTTGATTCTGGCCACGATAATCTCTGGTACATGCTGCTAATAGCACCACTTACAACTAAACTGATTGTGACATTTTTAACAAACTTTGGTGCAGGTGCAGGTGGTAGAATGCTACTTTACTTTTTAGCGACTATACGAATTATTTTTATTGTGATTACTCATACATCGAGTGCCATATATGAATCGTACCCCTATGCCCTGGTTCTTCTTCTGGTTTTCCTTTCTAAGCGTTTCAACAAATCTATTGGAATCATGTTAATCACATTTGGTGTCATATTGGGGTATTTCCTTTGGGAATCGTTTGTGTACGACGTGTATTACAAAATCACAATGACAGTTTTCTTCCCAGTTCCGCTAATTCTAGCAGGCATATCGTCTGTCAAGGAAAAGGGTTAAACATAAACAAGAGTAAATGATGGTTAGATTAATAATTATACGTATTTGGGTACTAGTTCTAATATTCGGCGCATCTGGAGCACAAAAAGCGCATGGACCACCAGAGAATGCACTTGATGGAAAATCATTTGATGGTAGTATTAGAGCAAAAGGGGTTATTGGTATCGTAAGTGTAAAAGGAACACTGGCGTTCGAAAATGGTCAATTAATCTGGATGGTAAATGGATCAAAAGATATTGCACCCTATCAAGTAGACCATGTAGAAGGTGAATTGGTCTTTTCTGCACAAGCACCAGCAGAAAACGGTGAATTTGTGAATTGGTCTGGCACATTTGATGGCGAAACAATTCACAATGTAACTGCAAAGTGGACAAGGGTTGAAGGGGACATTATACATGATCTCTTTTTACCGGATGTTGTAACCATGGTATTTACTCCCAAGAAATAGTCATTATAAAATAGGAGAGAGGTTCACCGTGAAATCCATTATTCAATTTATACTTATTTCAGGGATACATCTTTTAGCAGCACAATCCACTGATTTGATACGAACAATATCAAAGGAAAACATGGATCTGGCAAAACTGCAATCATTTCGCCGGAATACTAAACAATCTGTTTTGCATGGTTTTTCACAGGTGAACACATCTACTATGAATGAATCAAAAATATCACGGGTGGAAGAATCTGGATATATATTATTAATGGAAGCAACCTTTGCCGGCCTTGGTTATCTTAGCAGTAGAGAAAATAAATATGGTCCATTGACCGCCGGAGGTTTCGATTTGTTTATGGGGTCCCTTGGGCTAATGACAGCAACATCTCGAAAAATGGATGCGGTAACAATTGGGTTTTATTTGCTGACAGCAGGATACTTTGCTAAATCATTCTATAACCTGAATAAACCAATGGAGCGCGATCCCAATCAAAGATTTTGGGTAAACTTTACAGGATATAACTTGCTTGTGTTCTCGGGTTATTGTTTAGATTCCTTGAATTAAAAAACAAATATATGCCAGTTTACTGAGGACAAATTTCCTGATGTAATATTACGCCTCAAACACCCAAATACACTTATACAAGAATTCCAAATGTCCATAGGATTGATTTTATGCGATCAGTAAATTTTAAGTTCAAATCGACTCAATTCACCGGTGGCAAAATCAAATACACATATAACAATCAGGGGTGCCCGACAGCACAATCTGAAAGATATCAATCTTGATATTCCAAGAGATGAACTTGTTGTTGTAACAGGACTTTCCGGCTCAGGGAAATCATCACTCGCATTTGACACAATCTATGCAGAAGGTCAACGTCGTTATGTAGAATCGCTGTCGGCCTATGCCAGGCAGTTTCTTGGCCTAATGGAAAAGCCGGACCTTGATTATATTGAAGGGCTTTCCCCTGCCATATCCATTGAACAGAAAGCGACAGCAAGGAATCCCCGGTCTACCGTTGGTACTGTCACAGAGATCCATGATTATTTACGATTGTTGTTTGCCCATGTTGGACACCCCTATTGCTGGGAATGCGGAAAACCTATTGAACGTCAAACGGTGCAACAAATCGTGGACACAGTTTTGCGATTTGAAATTGGCACAAAAATGGTTGTGTTGGCGCCGGTTGTACGGGGTCGAAAAGGTGAGCACAAGGGCGTTTTTGATGAAATCAAGCGAGAAGGATTTTTGCGGGTCCGGGTTGATGGAAAAATCTATTCCATTGACGATGTTATATCCCTGAATAAAAATAAGAAGCACACAATTGAAGTGGTGATTGACCGGCTTATACTTGAAAAGGATACACACGAACGGTTAACGGAATCGGTTGAACTGGCACTGAAAATCGGCTCGGGTGCTGTCATTATTCATGATATGGTGGGAAAAGACCATTTGTTCAGTGAACATTTCGCCTGTCCGGATCACCCTGAGGCATCCCTGGAAGAAATGTCACCAAGAATGTTTTCGTTTAATTCTCCTTACGGTGCCTGTCCACGGTGTGATGGGTTAGGCTCTCATATGGAAATTGACCCTGACCTGGTCATTCCAGACAAGTCTAAATCCATGATCCAGGGCGCCGTGGCCCCGCTGGGCGAACAACCTCGCGGGAACTGGTATGGAAGCATATTAAAAAGTCTGGCACGACACTACAATTTCAATTTTACGACACCTTGGTTGAAACTGGATCCACAGGTAAGGGAGATCATCCTATATGGAACGGGAGATGAATCCCTGAAAATGTCCTACTCATCTGAACGATGGTCAGGCACCTATACCGGTGGATGGGAAGGGGCCATCCCCAACCTGATGCGCCGGTACAAGCAAACATCCTCACCGGGTATCCGAGAATGGATTGAGCAATTCATGAGCATGAGACCCTGTCCTGAATGTGAGGGAACACGAC
Organism: uncultured bacterium; assembly: GCA_964344305.1. Classification (GTDB taxonomy): domain Bacteria; phylum Fidelibacterota; class Marinisomatia; order Marinisomatales; family JABMOV01; genus JABMOV01. Next base: position 65,797 of record CAYFMT010000005.1, read on the forward strand.
TGAGGAAAGAAACCCTGTCCATTCGAATTGGGGACTATAACCTTGGCGAATTGTCGCGCATGGCCATCAAGGATATTCTCACCTATATTGATCAGGTGAAATTATCGGAGACGGAAACGGTCATTGCTCAGCAGATTTTTAAAGAGGTAAAAGAAAGACTGGGATTTCTTATTGATGTGGGTCTCGATTACCTCACACTGGATCGATCTGCAGCCACGCTATCTGGAGGTGAAGCCCAGAGGATTCGACTCGCCACTCAAATCGGGTCTCAGCTTGTGGGGGTCCTGTATATTCTGGATGAACCCTCTATCGGTCTCCACCCAAGGGATAACACAAGACTGCTGAATACACTGAAGAAATTGCGCGATCTTGGCAATTCCATCATCGTGGTTGAGCATGACCAGGAAACCATGGAAGAAGCAGACTATGTTATCGACCTGGGTCCTGGAGCCGGAGAACATGGAGGTCGTGTAGTGTTTGCCGGTCCGCCTGAAAAATTGATCAAGCACACCAAATCAGTTACTGGACAATATTTATCCGGAAAACGCTCAATACCTGTACCAAAAACCCGTAGACCTGGCAGTGGAAAATCGCTGGTGATTCATTCTGCACGGGGTAACAACCTGAAATCAATTACAGCAGAATTTCCACTGTCCAAGTTTGTTGTCGTCACGGGTGTATCCGGAAGTGGTAAAAGCACCCTGGTTAACGAAACACTGTATCCTATTCTGGCAAAAGAACTCCACGGTGCGCGCAAATATCCCCTGGGTTACGACACCATATCCGGATTGGAATATCTGGATAAAGTCATTGATATTGACCAGAAACCCATCGGACGAACACCCAGGTCTAATCCTGCAACCTACACGGGTGTTTTTACCCATATCCGAGATTTGTTCAGTCAGTTGCCCGAATCCAAATTGCGTGGTTACAAACCAGGGCGATTCAGCTTCAATGTTAAAGGTGGCCGGTGTGAATCCTGCCAGGGTGATGGTATTATAAAAATTGAAATGAATTTCCTGCCGGATGTGTATGTCACATGCGAAGTGTGTAAGGGAAGCCGGTATAATCGGGAAACACTCGAGGTCACCTACAAAGGGAAATCCATTGCAGATGTGCTGAACATGTCTGTTGAAGAAGCACTGGAATTCTTTAAAAATATTCCTCCCATTACCAAAAAACTCACAACTGTATTTGAGGTGGGATTGGGATATATCCGGCTGGGGCAGCAGGCCACAACTTTGTCCGGTGGTGAAGCGCAACGCGTTAAGCTTGCCACGGAATTGTCCCGAGTGTCAAAGGATCGCACCATGTATATCCTTGATGAACCCACAACCGGATTGCATTTCGAGGATGTGCGTATGCTGCTGGCGGTTTTGCAACGCCTGGTAGAAAAAGGGAACACGGTAATTGTCATTGAGCACAATCTGGACGTGATTAAAACCGCTGATTGGATTATCGATATGGGACCTGAAGGCGGTGATGAAGGTGGAGATATTATTTTCACCGGTCGTCCCGAGGATTTGATTACGAAAAATCAATCCTACACCGGTAAATTTTTGGCATCCATTTTATCCGAAAAGGAACCGCAATAAACACCTACCGAACACCTCTAACAAAAAAAGGTAAATAAATGAAATCCTTATCTGAGCTGCGAAATGACTATCGCTACTGGGAAATCACTAAAGATCTCATTGATCAGTGTATTGATATCATGTTGAACTTGAGCCAAAGCGGGCATCCGGGAGGTTCCCGTTCCAAGGTGCATGGGATGGTGGCCACACTGTTATCCGGTGCCATGCGCTGGGATATCCGCCATCCAGGAAAACGGTTTGGCGATCGGTTTGTGTTAAGCGCAGGGCATGTTAATCCTGTTGTGTATGCTACGCTTGCGGTTTTGAATGAAGGTTTAAGGAAGAAGTATAAAGTATCAGGAGATAAAAAATACTTAAATCCTATGGGAGATGAATTCACACTGGTCTGGGATGACCTTCTAACACTTCGTCAACGTGGCGGGTTACCGGGACACGCTGAAATGGAAGGAAAAACACTGTTCTTTAAAGCCAATACAGGTCCCAGTGGACATGGATATCCCATTGCAGCCGGTCAGGCATTTGCGCTGAAATATGCCGGTTTTGGTGATGTGAAAGTGTTTGCATACGAGGGTGAAGGAGGGCTCACACCTGGCGTGATCCATGAAACAAAGAATTCAGCCTATGGGTTGGGTTTAGGAAACTTCATTTCACTGCTGGACTGGAATGATTATGGTATTGATGACAGGAAATTCAGCGACGTCATGGCCGGGACACCTGAGGACTGGTTTGCACCATACGGTTGGCAGGTCGCAGGTGCGGAAAATGGTGAAGACTGGGAAGAAATCATGACCGCATACCATAGTTTGATAACCAATGATGACCCACATCAACCAAAACTCCTGTGGATGAAAATGAGAAAAGGTCGTGGTTATTACAAATTTGATAATCCCAGCCACGGAGCCCCTCATGGCAGGAATTCCGCTGAATTCTGGCGAACCAAGGAAGATTTTGCAGAGAAATACAATCTGGACCTGCCGCACATGGGAAGCCATGGGGATGTTTCCTATGAGGAGAACAAGGAACAAATGGCAGAATTACTGGAATCCGTTTTCTCTTTGTACGAGAGTGAGGACGGGTATCTTGACTATATGGCTGATACATTGACCCAACTGGGGGATAGCGTACCGGAATCATTAACCGGATCGGATATTTATAAAAAGAACCCAATGAATGATCCCGTTGTTACTGATTACGAAAACTACCCCGTTGAGCTGTATAAGAATCCCGGGGAGAAGCAGCCAAACCGAGCCGGGTTTGGAAACTTTGGCGCATGGGTAAATGCCTACTCCATGAAAACCTATGGCCGTCCATTATTCCTGGTGAATTCTGCCGACCTGGCCGGTTCTACCAATATTGCCGGTTTTTCCAAAGGATGGGGAGACATAGACGGTCTTGGAATGTATCATCGCGATTCAAATCCCCAGGGATGTCTCATGCCCCAGGGAATAACAGAATTCGCAAACGCAGGGATCAATGTTGGGATTTCCTCGGTGAACTTCAATGAAGATGTGTATGACGATTTCAACGGTTTCTTAACAGCCTCAAGCACCTATGGGTCTTTCAGTTACCTGAAATATGGGGCATACAGACTGTTCAGCCAGGTGGCCCAGGATTCCCAGTTTAAAGTAGGCAAAACCATCTGGGTGGCGGGTCATAGCGGTCCTGAAACTGCAGAAGACAGTCGCACCCATTTTGGCATATTTGCCCCGGGCGTCACGCAACTGTTTCCAGAAGGTCATATTCTGAATCTTCATCCTTACGAATACAACGAAGTTCCGGTGATGCTGGGTGCGGCTCTCGCCACGGATGTCCCTATCATTGCACTCCATCTAACTCGGCCAGGCGTAGAGATACAGGATCGTGAGCGACTCGGCATGGCACATTACTTCGAGGCCGCGAAGGGGGCATATATAATCAAGGATTATGACCCGGATGAGGCGAAGGAAGGTGTGGTGTTTATTAGAGGAACCAAAGCCATAGATGAATTGATTTCTGTACTTCCACATCTGAAAGAAAATGGTCCCAATGTTAAAATTGTGGCTGCTCTTTCGTGGGGACTGTTCGCACTACAGCCTGAGGCGTATAAAAAAACCATTGTTTCCGATGCCGAATGGTTCGATGCCATGATCATCACGAATACAGGGATAAATCTGATGCAGAACTGGGTCAGACATCCTCTGGTGAAGGAATACTCCGTCTCAGCTGACTGGGATAACCGCTGGCGTACGGGGGGTACACTGGACCAGGTCATTGACGAGGCCCATCTGTCAGCAAAGTGGCAGTTGGAAGCCATTGACAAATTTGCCAACGATCGACCGGGGCGTATTCAGCGATTGAAATCAGACCTGCCACAGTAGCATGATACTCTAGTCATTGTAATAGAGAGGATGGTATACATCCTCTCTATTACATCCTCGTTGGAAACCCCTGATGTCGTATATTATCTTTACCACTCGAAAAACGGCACGTTCTTTAAGTTTATGACGGACATCCACATTACTGATCCCACCCCGTTTGAAGATGATCTCTTCGCTGAAAAATCATTACGTCCCTCGCACTTCGATGATTTCATCGGACAAAAAGAACTGGTAGATAGTCTCAAATTGTATATTGAGGCGTCAAACAATCGTGGCGACGCCCTGGATCATGTATTGCTGTTTGGACCTCCGGGTCTAGGAAAAACCACCCTGGCAAATATTGTCTCCAAAGAATTGAGCGTCAATATCAAGCCATCATCAGGCCCTATCCTGGATCGGGCCGGTGACCTGGCAGGAATGCTTACGAATCTTCAGAAACGTGACGTCTTTTTCATCGATGAAATCCACCGACTCAACAGCGTCGTGGAAGAATACCTGTATTCTGCCATGGAAGACTATACCATCGATATCATGATCGATAAGGGTCCCAGTGCACGCAGTGTTCAACTTACCATAGAACCGTTTACATTAATCGGTGCCACCACAAGACTTGGGAACCTCACGTCTCCCCTTCGTGACCGGTTTGGTGTGGTGCTGAGGGTTGATTATTATTCTTCTAAAGATCTTTTTCATATTATCCACCGTTCATCTGAAATACTTGAAGTGGATATTACAGATGATGGCGCCATGGAATTAGCCGGCAGGTCACGTGGTACACCTAGGATAGCCAATAGGATCCTCCGAAGGACGAGGGATTATGCAGAAGTGAAATCCGATGGTAAAATCACCATAGATGTGGCAAAGGCATCGCTGGCCACTCTTGGGATAGATGACTTCGGCCTGGACGATATGGATCGACGAATTCTTTCCACGCTTATTGACAAATTCAATGGAGGACCGGTAGGGGTAAACTCGCTGGCAGTGGCAGTAGGGGAAGAATCCGTTACCATTGAAGATGTATATGAGCCTTATTTGATAAAAGAAGGTTTTTTGCAACGCACTCCCCGGGGTAGGATTGCCCAGGAAAGTGCCTATGAATTATTAGGAAGAACCGTTTCACAGAAACAACAGGGAATATTCTATGATCAATAAGAAGCCAAAGTATAAACTTGCTGACTTTGACTATCCGTTACCGAAGAAATATATCGCACAGCACCCAGCTGAGCAGAGAGATAAATCAAAACTGATGGTCCTTCGCCGGGGAGATGGTTCTATTGATCATCGTGTATTCGAGAATATTATTGATTATTTCCGTAAAGGTGACTTACTCATTCTGAACAATACAAAAGTGTTTCCTGCCCGTCTTTATGCAACCAAAGACAGAACCGATGCAAAGGTAGAAGTATTCTTGTTGAGGGAGCTGGAGAATGATCTCTGGGAGGTTCTGGTACGCCCGGCACGCAAAGTTCGTATTGGAAATAAACTGATGTTTTCTGATACAGTGTATTGTGATGTTATTGACAATACTGTGTCCGGAGGACGGGTGGTACGATTTGAATATGACGGGAATAACATTTACGAACTTATAGATACCATTGGAATTTCACCCCTGCCACCCTATATCAGCCGGGAACCTGACGAAAATGACAAGGAACGATACCAGACGGTTTTTGCTTCAGAGCGTGGTGCCGTGGCGGCACCAACGGCAGGACTCCATTTTACAGATGATGTATTAAATGAACTGAAAAGTAAAGGTGTACGGATTGAATATATCACCCTGCATATTGGATTAGGAACATTCCGTCCAGTTCAAGTAGAAGATCTGAACCGCCATCAAATGGATTCAGAATACTTTGAGGTATCACCAGACACTGCCATGGCCATCAACCGCGCGAAGAAGCGGCACAAGAAAATTGTTGCCGTAGGCACCTCCACGGTGAGAGCACTTGAGACGGTTGTGGTATCAGGATTCCAGGTGACGGCAAAACGTGGCTGGACAGATAAATTCATTTATCCTCCTTATGAATTCAAAATGGTGGATGGTATGATTACCAACTTCCACCAGCCAAAAAGTACCCTGATGATGATGGTATCTGCTTTCGCAGAGAAGGATATGATCATGAAGGCTTACCGGGAGGCAAAGAAAAACAAATACCGATTCCTCAGCTATGGGGACTCCATGTTCATTATGTAGGTGAAGTCGCCTTCATGAAAGGCAAGAAAACATCCAGTATTGGCGTTATTCTTCCAGCAGCGGGATCCGGATCGCGGTTTGGAGAGCTAAAGCAGTTTAAAACCCTTGGGTCAAAACCGTTATTGTTTCACACCCTTCTTCCCTTTCTAACCATGGAAACGGTTTCAGAGATCGTCCTTGTGGTTAATGAAAACCGTGTTGAGGATTATGCAGCGAAACTGATTGACGACAACCGGTTTATTAAATGTACTGTTGTATCCGGTGGGGAAAGACGGCAAGATTCAGTACAGAACGGATTGAATGCCCTTAGCCCCAAGTGCGATGTGATCTGTATCCACGATGTGGCCCGTCCTTTTGTCACACAGTCGCTGATTCAATCCTGCATTGATGCATGCAATGAAAATGATGGTGCCGTTGCAGCCATTCGTGCCACGGATACGCTGAAGGAAGTCCAACCAGGGCAAACGGGGATTCAGCAAACTGTTGACAGGGAACGAATCTGGAGGGCACAGACACCCCAGGTATTTAAACGATCCGTTTTACATCATGCTTTGTCCCACGCAATTGAGAATCAATTAACTGGTACAGACGAATCCGCCCTCGCAGAATCACTCGGGTACAGTATCCATGTAGTAGAAGGTTCCACCATGAACAGAAAGATTACCACCAGGGAAGACTGGGTGTTGGCAGAAGCCATCTTCCATCAAAAGTTAGGGGATGAAAATGGAGGTTAAAACCGGCATTGGATATGATGCACATCAGCTGGCGAAGGGATATTCGTTGGTCATAGGTGGTGTCACCATTGATTCAGAGAAGGGGTCTGTAGGTCACTCTGATGGTGATGCCCTGGTACATGCTATAGTTGACGCCATTCTTGGCGCTGCGGGATTAGGGGATATTGGCCAATTCTTTCCCAGCGATGATGACCAATGGAAAGGAATGAGCAGCCTGCATTTTTTAGGAGATGCGGTTAAAAGAGTGATGGACAAGGGATGGGAAATATCCCATGTAGATTCCATTGTCATACTTCAATCCCCTCGACTGGCTGAGTTTATTCCACAGATGTGCTATAAAATTGCCTACACGCTTCAAACAGATGAATCGTGTGTATCAGTGAAAGCCACCACAACAGACCACCTGGGTTATATTGGAAAAGGTGACGGTTGGGCGGCTCAGGCTATCGTGACATTATCAAAGTAACATGACCTATCACCGCACCTCGCCAGCTAAAGTCAATATTGGGCTACAGGTATTGGGAAAACGACGCGATGGTCACCATGATATCCATACCATATTCCAGGAACTGGAGCTACATGATGATATTTACATACAGGTATCGGACGAATTCAATTTGACGTCAAATGTATCGTGGTTTCCAACCGACAGTAAGAACACCTGTTCAATTGCGTATAGATTGTTAAAAGATAAATTTCCCCACATTGACCCCGTTCATATCCACGTAGATAAATCCATCCCTGCCGGTGGCGGTCTTGGCGGTGGTTCCGGAAATGCTGCTGAAGTGATCCTTGGGCTGGATGACATATTTGACCTGGGGATGACGATAACTGAAATGGAAGAAATGGGGAATGAAATAGGTGCAGATGTTCCGTTTTTCATACGAGGTGGCACGCAGTTGGGCGATGGTAAAGGTGACATACTGCAACCTCTAAAAAAGTCAATGATGGGTACATACCTTTTAGTAATACCAGACATCCATATTGACACGGCCTGGGCGTATCGGTCCCTCAAAATGGACTTGGAAGGGTATAAACAGAAATGTAATTTCGCAGGCTTTATTGGAAAGGATCCTATTCCTTTCGAGATTTTTGAGAATGATTTTGAACGGATCGTAATTCCAGCGCATCCAGAGATTGGCGATATTAAGGCGCAGTTGAATGACTGTGGAGCATATTATACCAGTTTGTCGGGAAGTGGCTCGACTGTGTATGGGATATTTGACGATGAAGGAGCCGCTAAGGCTGTAGAGTCAAACTTCCAGAAACATTATCACACCGTCCTCACCCATCCCGTCCGGATTTAACTTTTACGATACGAACCTTGGGGCGTCGTCTAACGGTAGGACAGCGGGTTTTGGTCCCGTCAGTTGGGGTTCGAGTCCCTACGCCCCAGCTTCTCTAACACATGAACACTATGGTAAAAAAAACAAATCTGAAACTGTTTACGGGTCGCAGTAACCCGATACTTGCTCAGCGAATCGCAGACTATTTAGGCATTCCACTTGGAAAACTGAATATTCGCAACTTTGCAGATGGTGAACTGTGGATCAAGTATGAAGAAAATATCCGCGGATGCGATGTATTTATCGTCCAACCAACAAACAGTCCTGCAGACAATATTCTGGAGCTCATTTTACTGGTGGATGCTGCCAAGAGAGCTTCTGCAGATCGTGTTACCGTGGTGGTACCGTATTTTGGGTATGCCCGTCAGGACAGGAAAGACAAACCCCGGGTTCCAATTTCATCCCGTGTCATGGTAGACATGATGGAGGCGGCAGGTGCCGATCGCGTGATTTGCATGGATCTCCATTCCACACAGATTCAAGGGTTTGCATCTATTCCTTTTGATCATTTATACAGTAGAATGGTTTTGCTGGATAAAATGAAAGGATTGGGGCTCGACCCTGCAAACTCTGTGGTACTGTCACCGGATATGGGATCAGTAAAAATGAGCCAGGCATACGCGAAATATCTAGGAATGCATTTCGCCCTCATTGACAAAAGGCGCACATCTCCCAATCAGGCAGAGGTGGTCCACGTCATTGGAACCATGAAGGGAATGCATGTGCTTATCATTGATGATATGATAGATACAGCCGGTACAACCGTCAATGCAGCAAATAAAGCCATGGATCATGGTGCATTATCGGTGACTGCGGTGGCTACCCACGCATTATTATCCGGACCGGCAGTAGAACGCATAGAGTCTTCTGCTATTAGCAGATTAATTGTAACGGATACGATCAACATCCCTGAAGAAAAATTAATGTCAAACATGGAAATTGTATCAGTGGCGGAAGTATTTGGTGAAGCCATTCAACGGATTCACCAGGGTGAATCTGTTAGCGCACTGTTCGATTTGTAAGATTAGGAGAACCAACAATGGCAGACTTTTATCAATTGGAACTTGAATCCCGCGATGCAAAAGGATCACAATCGGTTCGAAAAATTCGAAGGGAAGGATTGGTCCCGGGAAACTATTATTTCCATGGAGAAGAGAATGTGGATGTTATGATTGATCGTCGATCACTCATGCGTGCCCTTCATTCCGGTAATCACATTTTTGAAACACATTTACATGACGATCGTCAGTTTGTCATGGTAAAAGAAATTCAATACCATCCAGTAACAGATGATGTTATTCACATTGATTTTATGCGTGTACGCAGGGATGTGAAAGCCACATTTTCCGTCCATATTATGCTGGAAGGTGAATCTTATGGTGTGAAACAGGGTGGTGTATTGTCTCAGAACCTTACCATGCTGGATATCAGTTGTTTCCCCACGGAAGTACCGGAACATATAGTTGTTGATGTTACGGATGTGGAATTAAATCAAAACCTCACCGTGGCGGATATCACGGTTCCGGATGATGTTGAAATCTTGACTCCGGAAGACACACTCCTGCTCACCGTTGCACCGCCTAAGGTGGAAGTCGAGCCTGAAGAAGTTGAACTTGAAGAAGGCGAAGAGCTTGAAGGTGAAGAAGCCACTGATGAAGAATCTGCAGAGGAAACTGAATCTGAAGAATAATGAATACTTTTGTTGGATTGGGTAATCCCGGTGATAAGTATGCACAGACAAAACACAATGCCGGTTTCTGGGTCATGGATGAAATGGCAAGAAGACGGAAATTGTCATTCAAACCAGGGAAGGGCGATTATGTCTACGCCCGATCGCAAGCTGGAGACATCTTGCTGGTAAAACCCACAACGGGTATGAATGTCAGTGGTGTTGCTGTGAAGGAAGCACTAAACCATTTTCAATTTCACCCGGAAGATATGGTGGTAGTTGTAGATGATGTGGACCTTCCACTGGGGACATTAAGGTTGCGGCCAAAAGGAGGCGATGGATGCCACAGGGGCATGGAGTCTATTATATACCAGATTGGTACGACTCACTTTCCTCGTCTTCGTTTTGGCATAGCCACAGATGAAAACACTCGTCCAGCAGAAACGTTTGTATTGAAGCCATTTCGAAAACAAGATATTCCTGTTGCCAGGGAAATGATTGTGAAAGCCACTGACGCGGCTGATTCCATCCTGTACAATGGAATATCAAAAACAATGAATACATTTAATCGATAAACCCAAATGGGGGGAACATCACTATGATACCCAATGAATACCTCATAATCGGTGCCGGTGCCATTGCAATACTGTTTGCATTCTGGAAAACCAGCTGGATTGAAAAGCAGGACCAGGGAACAGAAAAAATGGTAGGGATTGGACACCACATTGCCGAAGGGGCCATGGCCTTTCTCAAGGCAGAGTATCGAATTCTGGCTATTTTTGTCGTGGTTGTAGCCGTATTGCTTGGTTTTGGATACGCCAATAATGAGGAATCCAGCTCGCTGGTAGCCCTTTCTTTTATTACCGGTGCCCTGGCTTCAGGTCTGGCAGGATTTCTTGGAATGCGTGTTGCTACCAAAGCAAATAATCGCACAACTCATGCAGCCAGAACCGGTCTTGCTCCAGCCTTACATGTGGCATTTACCGGTGGGTCAGTCATGGGCTTATCTGTTGTAGGACTCGGTGTTCTTGGTCTGGGAAGTTTGTTCTTGCTTTATCAGAATATTTTTGATGGGGATTACCAGAAAATCCTCACAGTTATTTCGGGATTTTCACTGGGAGCTTCTTCCATTGCATTGTTTGCCCGTGTCGGGGGTGGTATTTATACCAAAGCCGCTGATGTAGGAGCAGATCTTGTGGGTAAAGTCGAAGCAGGCATTCCTGAAGATCATCCACTGAACCCTGCTACCATCGCAGACAACGTTGGTGACAATGTAGGGGATGTAGCCGGTATGGGTGCCGACCTCTTTGAATCATACGTTGGATCCATTGTGGGCTCCATGATTCTTGGTGCGACTATTCTCGCATCCGGCATGTTCAATGTGAACTTTGTTATGGTTCCACTGCTCATTGCTGCTTCCGGTATTATTGTGTCCATCATTGGGACATTTATGGTGTCCGTCAAAGAAGGTGGAAATCCACAGAAGGCCTTAAACCGTGGTGAATTTGGCTCCTCTGCCGTTATGGTGGTCGTCATGTACCTGCTTATTACCATGTTGCTGCCTGACACATTTGAATTGAATGGATCCACCTTCACAAACCTTGGTGTTTTCTGGGCTACAACCATTGGGTTAGCTGCAGGATTGGGAATCGGGCTGATTACCGAGCATTACACGGGGACACATACAGGACCCACCACTTCAATCACCCGTCAGTCCCTCACAGGTCCCGCCACCAATATTATTGCAGGTCTCGGCGTAGGAATGCAATCCACTGCCATACCCGTCTTGATCATCGCAGCTGGCATTATGGGCGCATACTATTTTGCCGGATTGTACGGAATTGCCATGGCTGCATTGGGTATGCTGGCGAACACTGGAATCCAGCTCGCCGTGGATGCCTATGGTCCTATATCTGACAATGCAGGTGGGATTGCTGAGATGGCTGAATTACCAAAAGAGGTCCGTGGCAGAACAGACAAACTGGATGCTGTGGGCAATACAACCGCAGCCATTGGAAAGGGGTTTGCCATTGGATCAGCGGCTTTAACTGCTCTGGCTCTCTTTGCATCCTACATGGTTGTAACAGGTATCAGGGCAATTGATATTGCTAATCCGAAAGTCATGGCAGGATTATTTGTTGGCGGTATGCTTCCTTTCCTGTTTTCATCCCTGGCCATGAACGCTGTGGGGCGAGCTGCTATGAGCATGATAGAGGAAGTAAGACGTCAGTTTAAAAACATACCAGAACTTGCAGCGGCACTAGCCGTCATGAAAAAATATGGTGAAAATGATGAATGGACACCGGAAGACCGCAAAATATTTGAAGCAGCTGATGGAAAAGCAGAATACGGTAAATGTGTAGAAATTTCCACACAGTCAGCAGTGAAGGAAATGGTTGTACCAGGGTTACTGGCTATTTTAACACCGGTTCTGGTAGGGTTCATCTTTGGTGCTGAAACGCTGGGTGGTTTGCTGGCCGGTGTAACAGTGGCTGGTGTGCTGATGGCCATATTCCAGTCCAACGCTGGTGGAGCCTGGGATAATGCCAAAAAAATGATTGAAGAAGGAATTGATGTTGATGGTGTCACATATAAAAAAGGATCCGAGGCTCACAAGGCTGCTGTGGTAGGTGACACGGTTGGAGATCCATTTAAAGACACATCAGGACCTTCGCTAAATATTTTAATCAAACTTATGTCTGTAGTATCACTGGTGATTGCACCATTGATTGCATAATGTAAAAGGAGTGAGAATGAGATACTACGAAACACTGTATATAATCAACCCTAACTACGAGCAGGAGCGCCTCGACAAAATTAGAAGTGAGGTAGCAGAAGCAATTGGTGGTGACAATATTACCATAATCAATCATCGTATCTGGGGCAAAAAACGTCTGGCTTATCCAATTCAAAAGCATAAGTATGGAACCTACATTCTATTGCAGTTTGAAACGGAATCAATTGATGGGTTGACAGATTTTGATACCTGGATGAAATTGAATCGGGGTGTAATTCGCCATCAAACCGTTAAACTGGATGTTCGACCGGAAGTGATAGAGGAAGAAGAAGTCCTGGACAGTGATGGTGATGGACAAAAAACCGAAAAAGAATCAGTAGACGAGGAAAAAGCCTCTTCTGAAGAATTGCCGGAAGAGTCGGTAGAAGAAGCGGAAGACGTGGCAGAGGAAGATGCATCGAAAGATGATTCCCCAGAAGCACTCGAAGAGGAGTCGACTGAACCAGAGACAGCTGAACCGGTAGAAGATGAGGAAAAAGAGTAGAGGGAAATATGGCATTTGTAAGTAAGAAAAAATTCTGTTATTTCAAAGAAAATGGTATCACAGAAGTTGACTATAAGGATGTGAAACTGTTGCGACGTTTTGTTACCGAGCAGGGAAAAATCATGCCCCGTCGTGTGACTGGAACCAGTGCAAAAATGCATCGCAAACTGGTGGGAGCCATTAAACGCGCAAGAAATATCGCGTTGATGCCTTATACCAATAGCAGCATGGATAGCTAACCATAAGGAAAGGAAAACGAGATGGATGTTATATTACTCCAGGATGTTGATAATCTGGGTACTGCCGGTGATATTGTAAAAGTTAAGCCGGGGTACGCACGGAATTTCCTTATCCCGAATGGTCTGGCATTGCGGTCTTCAAAGCAAAATGTTGCCGTGGCCGTGGAAAAAAAGCGGAATAAGGAAGCGAAGTTTAATCGTGAACTCAAAGCCCAAACAGATCTGGCAGATCAACTTTCTAAAATTGAACTGACCATAGAGGTTCAGGTGGGTGAGGAAGAACGACTGTTTGGATCGGTATCTACCATGGATATCCATAAAGCACTTGAAGATAAGGGTATTGACCTTGATCGCCATAATATAATGCTGGAGGAACCGATTAAATCATTGGGTATTTATCATATACCCATTAAAATATCTGCAGATTTAACACCTGATATTAAGCTTTATGTGATCAAAGCTTGATCGCATAAACCTCCTCCTCCCAACCCCCGTTGGTAAAACTATTTTACCGCGGGGGTTTTTTACACCATTCATCTGCGCATTCTATCAGTGTAAGTGCGCGTGCGGGGAAAAATGAAAAGTCATCCGCTATAGCGGGACGGATCCCTTCATGATTGACGGATAACTACGGCTACCCAGGCAGGTCGCATAATGGTACCATGGGTTTGTCCGGGGGCTCTATTTTTGAATCTATGAAATAGTAATCCATGTCTCAGATAGCATGATATCCTGTCTTATATTTATTGAGAACCCCTAAATTGAGCCAGTAACATGGAACACGAAACAAAAACCTGGCGAATCATCGATTTGATCAAATGGTCAGAATCCTATTTTAGCGAAAAAGGCTTCTCACACCCTCGCCGTGATATCGAAAGGTTGTTACAGGATCTGCTAAACTGTTCCAGAGTGGATTTGTACCTGAGGTTTGATGAACCCCTTGACAAAAATCAGCTTGCACAACTTCGTGGGTGGGTCAAGCGAAGAAGTACCAATGAACCGGTACAGTATATTACCGGCAAAACAGAGTTCTATGGATTAGACTTTATTGTCAATAAACATGTGCTTATCCCGCGGCCTGAGACAGAGCGGCTGGTAGATGTGGCTATTCATCTGGTAGAAAAACAGGAAGAATTGTCCATCCTTGACATAGGAACAGGGTCCGGATGCATCGCTCTTGCTCTGGCTCATGAGATTCCACAGGCTCGTATTACGGCCATCGATATTGATGACGATGTGCTTTCACTGGCAGAGAAAAATGCCGCGAATCTTGGGTTAAAAAATATACAGTTCAAAAAAATTGATATTTTATCTGAATCTCCACAATCTATGTTTGACATGATTGTCTGCAACCCACCGTATGTACCACAAATCGAAATGAATTCTCTCATGGAAGATGTACTGAATTTTGAACCGCATTTTTCCCTGACGGATTTTTCTGATGGACTAACATTTTATCGACGACTTTCTGAGATTGGTACCCAGATCATTACGCCCGGAGGGTGGATGATTTTGGAAGTAGGGCTGGGTGAGCATCCGGAGAAGGCGAAACAACTCTTTCCTCATGAATCCTATCCTCACGTAGAGTTGATTTCTGATTACAACGGGGATCCGAGAGTCTTGAAAATCAATCGGGGGGAACCATGAGAAAAATAATAGCAGGGATCCGATTGCTTCGCCCCATGAATTGTATGATAGGCGCCATGGCGGTGTTTGTTTCTGGGGCCATTACTCAGTCATTGGGTCAAACCCAATTGTTGATTCAATCCATGCTGGTTGTGTTTCTATTTAATGGTGGCGCAAATGCCATCAATGATGTGCATGATATTGACATAGATAAGATCAATCGTCCGACACGACCATTGAGCTCAAATTCCCTCAGTAAGAAAACGGGATTATGGATTGCGGTAGTTTGCTTTTCTACAGGAGGCATGCTGGCGCTTACATTGCCAACCTTTGCTCGAATCATCGCACTGATCCTTGCACTCCCGGTGCTGGTGTTTTACACAACACATTTAAAAAATAAACCTATCATAGGGAATATGGCTGTTGCTGTCATTCTTGGACTGGTGTTTTTGTTCGGTGGTGCTGTTTTTTCTGCAATGGAGCCCATGATTATTCCTGCGGCACTCGCTGTACTACTCACATTTTTACGTGAACTGGTGAAGGACATGGAGGACGTTGAAGGGGATTCTGCTCTTGGGTTGAGAACATATCCCGTCACTGTGGGATTGGAGAGAGCAAAAACCCTGGCCCGGTGGTGGGCACTCGCAACCGCGATAATATTGTTAATTCCGGTATGGTTGGCTGTGTATAACACAACCTACCTCTGGATCGTTATATTGGGAATACATGTGCCTCTTTTATACCTTATAATCAGTTTTTCGAAACAGGATATCAACCCCGCATCTATTTCTTATTCTACAAAGCTATTGAAACTGAGCACACTTGCAGGGATTTTGGCTGTTTATCTTGGATAGTAGAAAAGATTGAACAGGTATAAATTTTGACCACCATTGGAGGAATAATGAAAAGACTTCTACTCTTGTTTCTGGTTGCAGTATTATTGCTTGGTCAAGAGGATGCTAAAAGACTCACACTCGAGAAATACCCCATCCTGGTTCTTCCATCAGATCATGATGATCACTATGAAACCATCGCCTCGAAACTTACGGATATCCTTGGAAGCAAAGCCACAGAGCTAAAGAGATTTAATGTGATCGACAGAACACAACTGGAATCCATTTTAAACGAACAATCTATTCAAATGACAGGGCTTATCGATGACAATCAAATATCAGAGGCAGGAAAAATAGCCGCAGCACAGGAAGCACTGGTATTACATGTAATCAATTTTGGGCAAAAAGGTGTGCCTCCAGAGAGCGAGGAAGAGGATGAAGAGAAAGATGACAAGGAAGCAAGAAAATCCGGATTGCTTGGTATTATAGCAAAGGAAGTCGTTGATGCAGCCATTGATAAAGCTATGGAGGATGTAGAGCGGTATCCCAATAACATACAAACAGTCATTAGGGCGAATGTGCGCAAACTGGATATTGAATCTGGAAAATCTTTAGAGTCCTTTTCCATCAATATCATCCATACCGGTGGAAACAAGGAAAAATCATTGAACAGAGCGCTGGCCCACGCAGAATCAAGAATATCTGCCGAATTAAGGAAACTATACCTGCTCACAAGTGAAATCCTTGAGGTCCAAGGAAATGAAATTATGATGCTACTTGGGCAGGACATGGGACTATCCCCGGGAATGACATTTGATATTGTTAGCCCTGAATACACAAAAACAATTCGTGAACGTGAGGTAACCATCCCGGGACGCAGCGTGGGAATAGTCACCATAGATGATGTCAGTGGCGATGCGAGCAGAGGCCATGTATTAAGAATGTGGGATGATATTGAGCCCGGTTACAATGCTGTCGAGTACTTATCCCCGGTTTTTGGTGCAAATGTTTTCATGGCACTGCTTCCCCAAAATGGTGTGTATCGCCTGGGAGCAGGACTGAGTCCAAATCCTTTTCAACGGTTTATTGCAGATGCAGAATTCTCAATCGGGACAATTGTGGATACGTATGATGACACGGATTTCACATTTGGAATCGGAGGAAAATTTGGATGGAAGGTTATACACGCTCCAATGCAATCCATTGGAGTCACGCTATCCCTGCCAGTTCATTTTGCCATGCGATCAGATGATGAATCAAACTCTGTGGTATTACCCATTTTCTCCCCGGGGATTGGGGTATCAGGTCTGATCCAGGTGAATAAGTCACGGGACCTGTACATCGGAGTGAATTATGTGTTTACTTCCACTACCGGATCATGGAAATTCAGTGAAACAAATGATGACGATGAAACGGACTCGTTCCCGGCTGTGTGGGATGATGGCGAGGGGCCCAATATCGATCCTGCTGGACTGTATTTACAATTAGGATTTCGTTTTCTTACCCTGTAAAGCATGACAAACAAAAATACCATTTGTAAGAACTGTGGTACAGACATCACCGGTTTGTATTGTTCGTCCTGTGGACAAAAAAACGTAGAAAAGAACACCAGTCTCAAGGCATTGTTTCAGGATGTGTTTTCCGAATTGTTTTCTGTGGATTCAAAAGTCCTTAGAAGCCTAAAACCACTACTGTTCAAACCGGGTGAATTATCATTGGATTATATCAACGGGAAACGGGATTCGTACATCAAACCATTTCGTCTCTACCTGTTTTCAAGCCTATTGTTTTTCTTTGTGGCATTCCTGGATCTTGGTGATGATTCCGAAACGAATCGGACAGCAATAAATGAGCAGGATTCAACGGCAACCTATGCATTATCTGATACTCTGGACCCTGATGGCCAACTGGTCATTCATCTGGACACAGGGGGTATTCGATTATCCTATTTCCCGCCGGAGAACAGACTGGTTGATGTTCCAGAGGATACAACAAGTCCATCATTTCTAGACAAAAAATTTGAAAATATGACATACGGTGAACTGCTTGAAAAAGAAGATCGGTTAAGTACAAGTTTTAAGGATTCAATTCCAAATATAATGTTTGTTCTGGTTCCGGTTTTTGCATTTGTTTTCAAGTTGTTATACATCCGGCAGAAAAGATTCTATACAGGACACCTTATTTTTGTATTTCATACACATGCATTTTTCTTCATCCTCCTTCTATTTTATACTATCCTGGGATTTGTTTTTGATTCAGAAATATTTCAATCAATTCTGCTCGGCTTAACAGTTTTTAGCTTTTTCGTATATATATTTGTTGCAATGAGATGTGTATTCCAACAATCGATCGTTGTCACATTAGTTAAACTGGGTATACTTGTTTTTTCATATGTTCTCATCATATCACTATCCTTACTTGCTTTCATTTTTGGTTCAGTTCTAATGCTTTAATAACAATTGGAGGAATCATGAAACGCGTTCTCATTCTACTCATCACTTTACTTATGCTGCCCTTTTTAGGGTGTGTTCTTGACTGTCCGCTAATAAATATTCAGGAAAAAATGCCAAAATCGATCATCAAAGAATTTCATAATACCCACCCACATGCGGAAAACATCTCATGGGAAAAGGACGGGGAGTACTGGGAAGTAGAATTCACTTCAAATGGTCAGGAAATGGAGATTGTGTACGACAGAAATGGCAGCGTGGTTGAAACAGAGGTGCAGATTTCCCAGGATGCATTGCCGGGAAACCTCCTTCTCTATCTTGAAGATATGTACACATCCTACACCATCATTGAATCAGAAAAGATTGAAAACACCATGGGTATTTTCTATGAAATTGAACTTTCGGCAGATGGAAAGAATATGGAAATGATTTTCTACGAAGATGGTCGATTTTACAGGATGGAAGATGAGGACGAAGACGATGATGAGGAAAGCCAGTAAATCTGACATTCCTGAAATTGCCAGGTTTATTGTTAAAAACAATGAATTAGCGACTGCTCATTGCATTCACAGCGATATGGGGGGAGATATACGTGCCACGGAAAAAGAGATTTCAACCCTATGGGCCTCAAAGGAAGTACTTTACTGGATTGAAGAGAAGGATGAACATATTATCGGATTGATGGGATGTGAGTATGACCTTAAATCTGGACGGGGTTGGATGCGAGGACCGCTCTCAACTGAAGATAAAATACCCGCTTATTTTGAAGACCTTCACAACGCACTGGTTTCATCCCTGCCAAACCAAATAAAGAGAATGGACAGCTTCCTTAATGAACAAAACAGGTCTGGTTTTCAATTTTATACTTCCATGGGTTACACAATTATGGGAGAAACCCACGTGTATCATTTAGAGCGGAAGAATGGGATGATCTGGGAAAAGCAAAAAGATGTCCATGAGGTTTCTGCTGAGACAGAAACATCTTTTATTGACATGCACGATTCCATTTTCCCTGAAACCTATGTTACAGGTGAGCAGATTCTTAGTACACTTGGAAAGTGGGACAAGGTATTTGTTTCAAATCGGGGTGGTGAGAATGATGGGTATGTATATGTTACCGTTGATAAAGATATGAGGGATGGGGTCATTGAGTTTATTGGCGTTATTCCTGGTAGAAGGCACCAGGGAACAGGTAAAATTTTGCTGCAACAGGCCCTGTCATATTTATTTGAAGAAGGTGGGTGCAATACGGCACATTTGACGGTGAATGATTCGTTGATAAATGCCAAATCCCTCTATCAGAGTGTTGGTTTTACATTGAAGTATACCGGCGTAAATCAACGGCTCATTCTTTAAACAAATCCTGTACATCCTTGATTTTTCCATCGGCTTCTGGGTTCGGCGTCAGACCAAGGATGTGTGCAATCATTGGGTAAACCTGAATATTCAGGATGGACTCACGATAATAACCATCCCTAAATGCCGGCCCGTCAGCAAGGAAGATTGCCTGCATACTCCTTAACTTATTATCGTACCCGTGAGTGGCCCCGGTGGCAGTATATTTCAGATGCTCAGGATCATGAACCCGTGCCTCCTCTAGAATACTCCATCCTTCATCTGCCACAAGTAGAACCTGCTTGATCCTGTAATGGTTTTTAAATCTGTATCTGCCTGGGATATCTTTTTTTAAATAGGCAGATAGATGTGGTACATCGTTGAGTATCGGTACAATTTTTTCTGCCCTCTCCTGTGATAAGTTATATAAAAAAGAAAAAGGTCCACTTCTCTCCTGTGTCATGCCTTCCATGTCAATGTGATCCCCAAGCTGTATAACCCTGTCCATGGAAATATCAGTCATTCCATGATCGCTAACTACGATGATATTCAAATTCTTAGCAATATCAAGAGAGGCTGTTTTCGTGATTATCACGCCAAACAATGAATCCAGCTTTACAATAAGGTTTTGAGTCTCCAGGGAAGAAACGCCTGTTTTATGACCCGTATCGTCCGGTTCGTGAAAATACAGGGTCACGAGTCTGGGTCTCCTATTTTCAGGTAACGAAAACCATGAAACAACGGTATCGATACGCGACCCAAAGGGCATATAATGATCGTATTTTTTCCAGATAGAGGGCTGAACACTGCCTACGGCTGCTTCAGAACCAACCCAGAACATGGATGCTGCATGGATGCCCTGTTTTTCTGCAGTGACCCAAATGGGTTCTCCACCATAAAATCTGGCATCTTCCACTTTGGTCCTATCGCCTAGGGTATAAAAATCATCAAGTTTTTCATCATAGAAATAATTATCAATGAGCCCATGGTTTTCGATATACATCCCGGTAGCAATACTGTAGTGATTGGGAAATGTCTTGGTAACGAAAACCGGTTCCATTCCATTGGTTTTTATTCCCCCCCTTGAAAAGGCATCAAAATTGGGTGTGTCGTACCAATCCAGGTAGTCTGCGCGAAACCCATCAAATGAAATGAGGAGAACGTACGGTGTCTCAGGTTGGGATAATGATATGGAAAAAAAGAGAAGAAGAGACCATGTTTTCAATCGCATTACTGGCTCCAATCAATGGTTGGCAAAAGGCACGAACATTAAAATCGATCGTGGGAATTTATCCGTAATGAGCAGGAAACCGTGGGGATCAAATCTTGCGATTCCCTCCCAGTTTCTTGCCGGTTCATGGGGTGTTGTGAGGTAGACCGGCGGTGTCTGTGTCACAAAAAAATGATCGCCGGTAAACTCAAATTCAAGGATCCGCTCCAAATCTTTCTTGCGCGAAACGGGTCCAAAGGGATTCTTAAACGAATCATTTCCCGGTTTCAGCAGATTGTAATCTCCATGCCAGAAATAATTGATAGCCCAGAACCTATTGTTCTTATCCAGGGCGGTGGCATCGGTAATTCGAAATTCAATCCAGGGAAATGGGATCATATCGTTCACAGTCATCTCCCGGGTGGATACAATTGGTACCCAGGGATCCGGGTTCACGTTTTCTCCGTTGGCTTCATAAATGGGCAGGATGGTTTCTTCGTAAAGGATCATAGCCTCATAGGCCATATTGTTTAATCGTTCAGGTGTATTCAATTCCACCAGCGATTTCGGATCAAGGTGAATACCGCTTTTTATAGAGGAAATAGACCCTTTAACCAGGAATCCCTTCTGACCCTTTCGCGTTTCTGCTTCAATTAAAAAATATGCAGTGGTATCTTGAAATAATAGCGCCTCAAATCCTTCGAAACCGGGTATGGATTTTGTAAAAGCATCACCATTTAGAGGAATCCGAACCACAGAAATAGTGTTTATGTCACCCCGGATGAATTTTTCCAGGTCATTACGCAGAATTGAAGGTAGATATCCCTGGGGATATTGAGGAAGTAATATGAGATAATTGTCATACCAGGCTAACCCGGAGTATTCCATGTCAGGATGGTTTTCCGGGTCTGGAAGTTGTATTTCAACAGGATTGGATAATTGTGGCAATACTATCGAAAGCGTTAATACGAAAAGAAGAATTATCCGGGGAGATTTCATGGAACTTCCTGTAAATTTGGTTCACGAGTTTAGGACTGATGCAAAAACGGGAAAACCATAAATTTTACAGATTGAGGGAAAGGATGGTCCGGTACCAGCTGGAGCGGAGAGGCATAACGGATCCCACTGTGTTAGAGGCCATGAGAAATGTGCCGCGCCACCTGTTTGTACCTGAAATATACAGAGATGAAGCTTACGAAGATGGGCCACTGCCCATTGGAAATGACCAGACAATCAGTCAGCCCTATATAGTTGGGTACATGACACAAACTCTAATGGTTCAATCCCATCACCGGATACTGGAAATTGGAACAGGAAGTGGGTATCAGACAGCAATCCTGGGAAAGTTGGGCCAGCAAGTTCTATCCGTTGAGAGGCAAGATGTGCTCGCAGAAAAAGCCAGAAAAAACTTAAAAAAATTGGAGATGTGCAACTGTCAGGTGTTTACCGGAAACGGGTATCAAGGCCTGGATCCCTATGCACCATTTGACAGGATTCTGGTGACAGCTGCTCCGAAAACCATCCCGGACGCTTTGATAGATCAATTGAGCAGGACAGGGATCATGGTGATTCCATTTGGGAAGTCGTTATTTTCGCAGCATATTTGGATTGTGCATAAAAATGAGAATGGTAAGATTAAAAAGACGAAAACTCTTGGGGTTCGCTTTGTACCGATGGTGTAGCCCATGGCTTCTCCTGCTGTATATCAGTTGCGATAGCCCTGTAACAGTGGATCAGGTTACCTCTGAAGGTCTGGTGGAAACAGTCCACTCTCACAAGGGGGAGTCGGCAGTCCTTTTGAATGTGTGGGCAACCTGGTGCCAGCCCTGTGTGGAAGAATTTCCCATGATTGTGGCGCTGGGGGACTCCATTCCTGATTTATCGGTGGTGTTTGTCAGTGCGGATTTTCCAGAAGAAATACCCAACGTAAAGGCATTCCTTAAGACCATGGATGTAACTGGAAAAAGCTATATCAAGAATGAAAAAGACATGGCGTTTATCGACGGTCTACACCCTGAGTGGACAGGAGCATTGCCTTTTACCATCGTCTACCACAGGATATCTGGATCCGTAGTAGATTACTGGGAGGGGAAAAGGACGAAGGCCGAATTTTTAAGTGCCATAGAAAGAGCAATGTAAGGAGTAAACATGAAAACCATACCTGTAATATGTCTAATAGCATCCCTTGTAGGAGGAGAGTTGGAACTTGGGTCTGAAATCCCAATGGCCGACACGAAAATGCTGGATGTCTCCGGTGTTGAATTGAGCCTGAATGACATCAAAATGGAAAATGGACTTCTGGTTATTTTTTCCAGCAATACATGCCCATGGGTTATTCGCTGGCAGGATCGGTATGTGGAGATTGCTGGTGTATATAAAGAAAAAGGTGTGGGTGTTGTGGCCATTAACTCCAATGAAGCATATCGGGCGAAGGGTGACAGCTTTTCTGCCATGAAAGAGCATGCACTGAATAACGGGTACAACTTCTATTATACGGTTGATGAAAATTCGGAACTTGCTACGGTGTTTGGCGCCACACGGACACCACATATCTACCTGTTTGATAAGGAATACAAGCTTGTTTATCGGGGCGCTATTGATGACAATGCCAGAAGTGCAGATAAGGTGGAATCACCTTACCTTAAAAACGCACTTGATGCCATGCTGGCTGGAGAGAAAATAAAAGAGCCCAGCACAAAAGCACTGGGCTGCTCCATTAAATTCTAATCAAAAAAACCAGACTTATTTTCGCAGGGATGCCTTGGAAAACAGGTGCTCCGGGATATCAACATTGAAGGCAATTTCTTCAATGGTAAACTCTGTTCCGCTTCCTTTTGAAAGGGCATCCTTAAAGATCATTCGCTTCGGATACCACCGATCCTCCACCTGAAATACCTCCTCTACTGACGTTGTCTTCAGCAGTTTTCCACTTTTGGCATTCCGATCTTCTCGAAGCGCAAGCATACGTTCCTTGTCCACCCAGATTTTACGGGTATAATAAGCCACGTCATCCATTTTCGCTGTAAGCAGCAGGACCCAACAATCTCTTTCACCAATCATTTCGGAGCCCAGTACGTCTGCGCTGTAGGCATCCCTGAGGCTCACGTCCTCCATCATGTCTTCATAGGAGAGATCAGACCCCATCATGGATTGCCTCAGCATATGTCCTGCAATACGGATTATCCGGTCCGATTGAGGAGAGTACATCCACAACTGATCCCCGTCTTTCAGCATTTTAGTCCCTTTTTCCCGCGCAGGACTCAAATATTCCGAAAAGGACTGATCCGTTCCTCGTATCCAGGATTTGGATGTGATGGTCCGGCTGGTACGACGGCCATGAATGGTCATGGTGGTCACAGCACTTCGATTTTCGGCAATGATATTGTCGTCAATGGATTTCAGAATCTCATCACCTGAGGGTGTCTGGGGATATGATGGGGATGAAAAAATCAGGAGCAGAATTGGGAGACAAACCATACGTCGAAGTCTCGGTATTTCATTGGTGTTCATATCATACCTCCAGTTCTTTGAACAATTGGGCTGTCTGGCGCCTATAGATACCAATTCCAGAGAGCATGGTACCAAACACAGTAGCAAGTAACCCCGGGAAAAACCCAATGTAATAGGTCGTGGTAGTAATTTTTGCTCGAAAAACTGTGTTTATCATCATACTGCTGTTTTGCATGAATTCACTGATATCCAATCCAACTACCTGAAGCCAGTACGCGCATGCAAGTCCTAGAACGGTGCCGAAAATGGAGCCGACAATTCCCACAAAAATTGACTCAAAAATAAGGGAGCGATAAATGTGGCCTTTTGGTTCACCGATTGCCAGTCGTACCCCCACTTCTCCGTATCGCCTTAAACCGCCAAGGAGACCAGCATTCCAAAGGACAATGGACATGATAAACACAAAAATAAATATAATAATTCCGCTCATATAGTCCACGTAACCAAAATACCCTCCAAGATCACTGAGTTCGATCAGTTTCCCCATTACAGGAGAAAATTCATCTGATTCATTGAAATAGGTGTTGTTAAACTGCTGAGCAATACCCAGCGCCCGAACATCATCATACACAAGGTGAGGAAAATACCCGAGAATACCACCGGCGGCATCTTCCATATCCAGGGCCATTTGGACATCATGAACATCTGCAACCATGGCACCTCTATCCAGGGCAATGATCCCAAACCGAACGGTCCCAACAACACGGAAATTGTGCATGGACATGGCACCGTACATGGTGGAACCCAGCAGGGTGGCGTCATCACCGAGGGAAACGTTAAGGCGGTATGCCAGATCATCGCTGATGAGGATTTCACCCGATGTCTCTGGTAATCGTCCGCGAACCAGGGCTTTGTCCACATTCATGGTCTGGATTTCGGTGGAAGATGGTGAGAGGAGATCTAAACCATACCCAACAACGGGTGCCTGACTTCTGGTTTCTCCAGTTTCATCAGGGATGTCAAGCAGTCCGCCAAAGTTTATCCGCTTAACCCATGTCATATCTGGATACTGTGACTGCATATCCGATATAATGTCATCAATGCCCATGAGAGCAAGGTCATTTGGAATTTGATCCTTATTCTCGGCATAAGCTTTTGACATTATTTTCACATGACCGGTGGAAAAACGGGCGGTCGAATCAAACATATCGCCCATGACACCGATAAGATATGCCTGCATAAACACGGTGATCCAAACACCAATGGTTACAATAAGAACCGGGAAAAGACTGCGATGATGATCGCGTATAAGACCATTTATGATGAATTTGATCATTGTATCTTCCCCCTGATAGCATCGGTTGGATTCATTTTTGATATCCTCCGGGAGGGGATATAGCTGACGATGGTGGTGGTGATCAAAACCACCAGTGTGGTGCCCAACACCAGACTTACAGTATAAATCGGGTAAATAGTGTCAGCGATGGTCATTCCAAAACTATCGGTACCTGCGGGCATGGTGTAACCATAGACGGATTGAATGTAGAGCAGAGGAATACCGTATACGGCTGCAAGAATGGCCGCCAGGATGGAATGCATGGCCCCTTCAATTGTAAACAACGCCACCACTTCTCTCTGAGTCATTCCAAGTGCTATGTGTGTGCCAATTTCTTTTTGGCGTCTGAAAATCGATAATACCTGTGTATCAAAAATTGCCAGCATGGAAAGGGACATGAGAATAATGAACATGACCCGGCCACCCACTTGCTTCATTTCTATCATTTCACGGATTTCAGTAAGGAGGAAGAAATGATCTTTAAACTCCCATCCGGGTATAGAACCCATTGAACCGGTTTTCACATGTGTTACAAGGATGGTGGCTTCATCGGGCATTTGCATCATTTCCTGCAGCCGGTGCAGGGGAATCCAAACAACACCCATGTCAACGGGGGGGACATTGGTTTTGAATACATGAACGATCTTTGCTTCAACGGCGTCGAATGTTCCGTTCATATCCCGCCAGCGCACGGTGACAAAATCACCCTCTTTCAGACCAAATGTCCTTGCCGCACGCTGTCCGATCATGGCCGGGAGTTCCGGTATATCTATATTCAGTGTAGACGATGGTAGTTTTATGATTTCCTGTTCCGGGTCAATACCTCTCAATGACACACTTTGCATGCGACCATCAGGATATATGGAGCCCTGAGTGATTAGTATGGGTGTAAGCTGCCCGGATGAAACAGCACTCAGTGTGACGTTCGAAAAAACTGCATGGCTCTCTTCCAGAGTAAAGGGATCATAGGGGTCGTAGTTCTCATGCCAGTATTGGCCACCGCCTATTTCCCAGTTAATGGTGTCCACTCGTGCCTGTTCATCCCATCCGTTGAGGAGCCCCTTGTTCCAGATAATAACCAAAAAGGCCAACGATAGCACAAACATATTCAACCAGGTTCTCAGTTTGGCACCCATGAGGTTTCTGTATGCAAGCTTTAATGCCAACATGATTCACCCCCTAATTCTGTTTAATAATTTCATCCGAGACAACTTTTCCGTCATCCAGACTGATTTTTCGCTTCAGGTATTGAATCACTTTTTCATCATGGGTCGCAAAGATAAACGTGGTTCCAAGGTCCTGATTTAAAGATTCCATTGTTTGTAGAATCCGGTGGGAGTTTTTTGCGTCCAGGTTAGCCGTGGGTTCATCAGCCAGGACTATTTTTGGATTCTTGACCATGGCGCGCGCAATGGATGCACGCTGGCATTCCCCGCCGGATAACTGGGATGGGCGTGACTTCACCTTATCAGTCAATCCAACCCATTCCAGGGATTGCATCACCAGCTTCTTCCGTTCAAGGGCGGGTTTTTTCAACAGCAGCAGGGGGAGTTCCACGTTTTCAAAAACGGTATACACCTGTAACAGGTTATACGTCTGGAAAATGAATCCAAGGTGGTTGTTTCTCAGGGATGCAGACTGTCTCGGGTTTAAGCTGCCCACTGCATTCCCCAGCACAGTGGCTTCCCCCTTCGTTGGTACATCCAATGAGCCAATGATATTGAGGAGGGTGGTTTTACCGGATCCGCTTGGACCCACAAGCCCGGCAAATTCACCGCTTTCAAACATAAGGTTTATGGAATCAAGTGCCGTAAACGCCCTTTTTCCCATGGGAAAGGTTTTAACAAGGTTCGTGATGGTAATGAGTGCAGTTTTATTCATTGTATCATCCTTAATGATTCAGTGTAACCATGAAATTAATTCCTGAAGTACCAGTAAAGTTTTGTTGTCCGGGTCCTGTTGTACCGGAAAAAGTATCTGTAGAATAATAGCCACCCAGCAGTATGAGAAAATGATCATAGGTGCGCTGCCAGTATGCAGACAGGATCGCCAGCTCACTTTCTGGAAGGACCATCACATACATGTTCAGGGCATCAAGCCAGGAAATAGAGTAACTGGCGGTGGCGGCAAATACGGTCTGGATATCCTGGTTTTTTTCATATCGACTGTGGATGATCATTCCTTCTCCTGCAACATACAAACCGTTTCCTGCGCCAATCGTGTAATCGCATCCAAGGGTAGAGTAGTGGACGGATTCAAGGCTGATGGAAGAATTCAATATATAGGATCCAGAACTTTCAAACCAGAGTCCTACCCCATATTCCATAAATCCATCGACACCAATACGCAATTCAGCTGGACGTTTATCTTCAGAGCCTAAATCAAGGACTCTGTAATGTGTGGTAAGTCCAAACTCTCCGGTGCCTACCATGCGTTCGAACCGTCCGCCGAATTCAGGAAAGTCCGAATAGCTTTGGATGATATCCATGGATTTCTTTTTGTCGTTTCCATAGAGAATCCATCCATAAAGAGACGTATTACTTGAGGATGTGTACCGACTTTTCATGGCCCATACACCGGTGGTCTGCCTGGAAGGGTCCTGAGGATTCAGACTATCGAACCATTGAAGGGCACGCAGAATTTTAGCAGGACCAAAATTAATTTTTTGCAATCCAATTTTCCATTCCCAGTAAATAGTTGTATACCGTAACCAGGCGCGATATGCAGTCATTACATCATTCGCATCAGAATGTTGAGTATATGAAATCTGAGGTGAAACACTGGCACTGAAATCATCTACCTGAATGTCAAGCTCAGGAAAATACTTAAGGGTAGACTGAAAGGTGGATCCTGACCCGATGGACTGAATAATTCCCTGCCCGCGTAGATCAACCTGGGCAAAAATAACATTTGACAGACCGGAAGAGAGAAGGACAATGAAACCCATGGAACGTATCTGAATGCCTGAGAATGTCCAGACTTTTCTCATGACGATGATCTTTCCATGATGCCATAGAAGAAAAAGGACATGAGATCTCGAGTGAGAGTATATGTATCATTGTATTGATCCAGCAGGACAGGGTCACTGGCAATTTTTTCTATTTGATTGATGAAGTAGGTAATAAAGGTGATGCTAACGGATTTACGTATCTCCCCATTCTTTTGAGCCGATTCCAGGATATGAATAAACTCACTCTGTGATTTTTTCCGCCACTCAAAAACAAGGTGCTGAATATTAGAGGAGTATGAAACAAAGTCTAAATAAAATGCCTTACTCATGGTTTTTCCATAAGAGAGCTTAAAGGAAATAAACTGCTCGATTTTTTGTGGAAAGGGAATATCTTGTTTAAAAATGGACTGAAATTGCTGATGACCATCTTCCATCAGATTTCCTAAGAGGACTTGAGCAAAGTCCTCTTTGTTCTTGAAATGCTTGTAAAAGGTTACCTTGCTTACGGATGACTGCTTACAGATCTCTTCAATGGTGACGCGTTTGATTCCATGCTTGAAAAACAAGTCCATACCGGTGGATAAGAGAGAGTCTATCTTTTTGGTAGATGGTATCTGGTTTTTCATTGGTTAACGAATTTTGCAATTATTTACGAATTTCGTTAACTAATATTATATATCGTAAAGTATATGTCTCAAGGAAAAAAAGAGAAGTGACCAGAAAAGGTGAAGCCAATCCAATGGGAATGCCAATATAAATTTAAACATGTAACCAGGTTAACATTTTCTCATCAGATTATAATCGAGCAAGTACTAGGAGGGTTTTTGGCTAAAAAAATTGTCATTATTGGAGCCGGGTTTGCAGGGCACACTGCAGCGTTATACCTGGGTGATAAACTGGGAAAAGACCATAGTGTAACGGTCATCAACCGGCATGAGAATTTTGTGTATATCCCATCACTGGTTTGGGCAGGCATCGACAGGATGGAGCTGAATAAGCTTCAATTTCCCCTTAAGCCCGTCTATGATAGATTCAATGTTAAATTTTTCCAGGGTAAAGCCAGGGATATCCTTGTGGATGATCCGGCTGTTATTGCCATTGATGAAGCAACTGGTGAAGAAACACGGTTTGAATATGATTATATCATTAATGCCACAGGACCTTATTTGAATTTTGAAGCGACCCCTGGATTAGGTCCACATGCCGGTAAATCTCAATCCATTTGTTCCCCACCACATGCTGAACAGGCAAAAGAAAAATACCTTGAAGCTGTGAGCAGAATGAAAGGTGGCGAGGATCAAGTTCTGGTCATTGGTACCGGACATGGTACAGCCACCTGTCAGGGAGCGGCATTTGAATACATCACCAATATTCACAAGGATTTGATTCGTCGTGGTATACGACACAAGGCCACACTAAAATGGATGTCCAATGAAGCTGCACCAGGGGATTTTGGAGTAGCAGGTGTTACGGTGGCTCATGGAAAAAAAATTGCCACTTCCGAAGAGTTCATTACCACAATTTTTGAAGATTACAATATTGATTGTCAAGTTCAAACGGCTGTCACAAAGGTAGATGGAAATACTATCCACTGGGAAAACTATGAGGGAGAATCAGGGACAACGGATTTTGATTTTGCCATGCTGATCCCTGCGTTCAAAGCCCAGCCCCTGGTCTATCTGGATAAAGAAGGAAATGATGTCTCGGACACACTCACAAATCCAGGGGGTTTCACTCTGGTGGATGGTGCGTATGGGAAGTCGTATGATGAATTGATTCAACACCCGGAATACTGGCCTGCTACGTATCAATCCCCGATATATAAAAACATCTTCGCGGCCGGGATTGCCTTTGCGCCACCGGGACCTATTTCCAAACCATTTACCAATCCAAATGGAACGGTGATTACAGCAGCTCCTCCACGAACTGGGATGGTTTCAGGAATTATCGGAAGGGTTGTGGCATTGAATATCATTGAAGAGATAAAGGGAACATCCAGAATTCACGGAGAGAGAATGACAGAGATGTATGCCGCCTGCATCGCATCCATGGGAGATTCACTTGTGGACGGATCGGCTGCAGTGATTATTGTGAATCCTGTTGTGCCGAACTATCAGAAACATCCATTGACCGGGCGGGACGTTTTCAGTTCATCCATGGAGATGGGATTGGCAGGTGCCTGGATGAAACGTCTCATTCACACAACTTTTATGCATAAACTGCAAGGCCGCATTGGCTGGTCATTCATCCCGGAATAGGAGGTATGATGAAAATAACAAGACTTCAACGGCATTTAATGAATAATTGGGTTTTCCAGCTCTGGCGCTTTATTGTATTGAATATAAAAATCCTTAAAGGCGTAGATCACGCTAAACGGAGTTAATGAGAAAGGATAGATATGGATATGAATATTTATTTTCCCGGAGGTAAAAAAGTGTATGCTGATTTTGGTGAGCATACCATAAAAACGGATCAGCCTGTACGCGGAGGTGGTGAGGATTCAGCACCGGCCCCCTTTGATTTGTTTCTCGCATCCATGGGAACGTGTGCAGGTATTTACGTACTTGGGTTTTGTCAACAACGAGGGATTGACACCGAAGGTATGACCATGACACAATCCCTGGATTACAATCCTGTTACTCGACTCGTTTCATCCGTAAATCTGACTATTTCTCTTCCATCGGGCTTCCCTGAAAAATACAAATCAGCAGTCATCAATGCTGCGAACCTATGTGCTGTAAAAAAACACCTGGCCACCCCTCCGGAATTCCAGGTATCAGCAACCATTTCTGACTGACAAGTCACTCTCCGGTCCCGGCCTGTTCGCAGGTCGGGATTTTCCAATAATTATCATCCCCTCTTTATGATTTAGCCAGATCGATATTCTTGCAGGAACTTTCCTTCTATGGAAATTGAAACAGTATTTCTTTAATATCTACGACATTAATAAACCCGTTCAATCAGTGGGAGAAACAATTGGAATCAGTTATAGACATGGGTAGGATCAATCAAATCAAATCATTTGGCGGAGAAGACTTGATTCAACAAATGTGTTCTTTATTTATAGAAAATGCCCCCAAGCGCGTCGAAGATATATTACAGGGATGGGAAACAAAGGATTTTACCAGGATAGAAAAAGGGGCTCATTCACTCAAATCAAGTTCAGGAAATCTAGGTGCCATGGTTTTAATGGAATTGTGCCAGGAAATTGAAACATTGGCAGAACGGTCCAATGAGGGATCGTTGGCAGCCCTAATCCCCAAAATCAATTCTTTGGCTGAGATGACTATAAAAGAGATACAAGACATTGGGGAAAACCACTGTGAGTAAAAAAGTAGCCATAGTAGAGGATAACCCTGACAATTTGCTTTTGGTGCAGGCATTATTGTCTGGTCAATATGATATCATTACTCATGTAGACAGTTTTGAAGCATTAAACATGTTGAAAGATGAGCAACCTGATATTATTCTAATGGATATCTCAATGCCGGCCATGGATGGGGTGGAATTACTCTCAAAACTGCGGGAAGACGACCTGACAAAAGCCATCCCTGTTATTGCCCTCACGGCATATGCTATGGAAGGGGATAGAGAGAAATTCCTTTCCATTGGATTTGATGGTTATCTCTCCAAGCCAATTTATGATGAAGCACTGCTTTTGGAAACGATTGAAACCACAATGAAAAACACGAATGAATGTTGATGTTGCCATAGAGTCCATTCGGGCAGTTGTACTTTTATCAATTTATGTTTATTTACTCTATTATGGAAGAAAACGCGGTGTATACAGCCACAAGGGATGGAATTCTCTTGTAGCTGGATTTGCACTCATTTTCTTGGGTTCTATCCTGGATGTTACAGACAATTTTCCCGCACTAAACCATTATGTCATTATTGGAGATACTCCCACCCAGGCCATCCTGGAAAAACTGGTGTTTTCGCTGGGCGGTTTTATGTTGTTGTATTTTGGTTTCCGAACCTGGCTTCCGTATGTGATTCGCTTTCAGGACAACGCTGTTGAGAAGCGATACAGACATATCATTGAGAATTCAACAGATGTGGTCTATACAACCGATATGAATGGATTCTTTACCTATGCAAATCCTGTGGCAGAAAAACTTACCGGTTATACCACTGAGGAACTTTTAAACATGAGATTTACAGAGCTCATCACTCCTGATTATACACAAATAGTTTCTCAGAATTACTACGATCAATTCAATAGCAAAACGCCTGAAACCACAAACATCTTTCCAATCTTAACAAAAACAGGCGAAAAAAAATGGGTCGAACAGGTTACATCAATCCAGACAAAAGAAGGGGAAATAGTTGGGTTTCAAAGTATCGTCAGGGATGTAACACAAAGGCATTTGACAGAACTGGCATTAATTGACAGTGAAGAAAAGTACCGGACTCTCACTGCGAACCTGCGTGTAGGTGTTTTCAGAACAACAGCAGGACCCAAAGGAAAGTTTATAGAAATTAATCCCGGATTTGTATCCATCTTTGGATATGCATCACGCATGGAAATGATGGAGCTGTCTGTATCCGATTTATATGCAAACCCTGATCATCGTTCCGATTTTGATAAGATAATGCAAGAGGATAACCGGGTAATAGATCGCGAGGTAACATACAAGAGAAAGGATGGCTCCACATTTACGGGATCTATGTCTGCCATTGCTATAAGGGACGAATCAGACAACGCGCTATATTATGATGGCTTTGTAGAAGATATAACTCACCGGAAGCAGGCCGAAAGAGCCCTCATCCAGGCCAAACTTGAAGCAGAAGCGTCCAGTGCATCTAAAAGTGAATTCCTGGCAAATATGAGCCATGAGCTTCGCACACCCCTGAACTCTGTCATCGGCTTTTCAAACCTTTTATTGAAGAATCAGTCCAATTCAATTAATGAATCAGACTTGGTATACATACAACGAATCAGTGACAATGGAAAACACCTCCTTGGGATTATCAATGACATTCTTGATTTATCAAAAGTAGAAGCAGGAAAGATGGACATTCATAATTCACATGTAGATGTGGTGGCCCTGGTTCAGACCATCCTTTCTGAGACGGAATCCATGGTGGAGAATAAACCCATTGATTTGGTATGTGATAGTTTACACGAGGATATGTGGGTTACTACAGATGAACAGAAACTGAAGCAAATTATCCTGAACCTGGTTCGTAATTCCATTAAGTTTACTGAGTCGGGAAGAGTGTCCATTGAGGTTGCTCTATACAAAGGCACTTCATCACCCCAATTCATGCATATATCTGATACAGGTATCGGTATTCCTGAGGACCAAATTGATTCGATTTTTAACAGCTTTCAACAGGGAGACACCAGTTCTACACGTCAATATGGCGGCACAGGATTAGGGTTAACTTTATGCAAACAGTTTGCTGATTTACTGGGAATATCGCTTACCGTTTCCTCAACAGTGGGGAAAGGATCCCGTTTCACACTTGAATTCCCTGAAAGCTTGACCATTGCAGAGGACGATGGGACCCGTTTAAGGAAAAGGTCTGAGAGCAAAGATGTTTTATCAAAAATTCAGGGTAAGAAGATTTTGATCGTTGACGATAACCCTGATGCTACGGTTTTGATAGCCAATATTGTATCTCAATTTGGTGCCAGTACAATTGAAGCACATACGGGTACAGAAGCTCTGAAAAAAGCGAAATTGGATCATCCGGATTTGATTTCACTTGATCTTGAACTCCCTGATATTCCTGGATGGGAAGTGTTAAAGCAGTTAAAAGCAGATCCAGAGACTAAATCCATTCCCGTCATTATTGTGAGCATTGTTGCAAACGAGAAAAAGGGATCAATTCTTGGAGCGATGGATTATATCCAGAAACCTATTGAGCATGATGAACTCCGAGATGCTATTATTCGAAATATCAATAGAACCATAACATCTGTATTGATTGTTGATGATGACCCTGCAGCCAGAAAACAGATTAAATATAGCCTGACTCCATTTGGAGTGGATTTGATTGAATCAATGGATGGGGCAGATGCACGAGAGTATGTGGATGCAGGAGGAACACCTGATATTATCGTATTAGACCTGATATTGCCAAAACTGACGGGATTAGAATTCTTCAGGCATGTACGTAAAATAGCGAAATTGAGACATGTACCTTTTATAATTGTGACATCAAAAGAATTGAACAAAGAAGAAAGAGACTTCTTTGACAATGAAGCAAGGGCTGTCATAATGAAAGGACCTGATTTGGTTGATGAAATCCGTAAAACGTTTAAACCGCTTATTGAGCATGGAGGGGATGCGTGAACATTAAACAGCATTTTATACAGGGATTAATGCCACGGTTGGATGCATTGCAAGCTGCCAGAGAGGGGTTAAAAACAGATCCGGATAATGCTGAAAAATCCATCAAGCGTATCGCACATATTTTACGTGGGTCTGGAGGGACATTTGGTTTTCACAAAGTTTCAGCGTTGGCCGGTGAAGTAGAGGATGCACCATCAAAGGCAATTCCACAAGTTTTAGAAAAGCTCATTCGCCTGTTAACCACGCTCATTGCTGAGCAGGATGTGGTTCATATTCAGGATAGCATTATATTGCAATCCCAGGATGATTTACCCATCTATTATACGTTACCATCCGGTCTGGAAGAAGCATCTTATATTCTTAAAATGATCGCAAAAGATGCAAAGGGAAGGCAAGCAGTAAAGACGATTGGTAACGTCATCATAGATACACAATGGCGAGAAGAAATGAATGAGGCCATGAAGGCATCATCAACAATATTCAGTAATGGACAGGGCAAACGTATAGAGGTGAATTTTATGAGCCCCAGTTTTCCGCTGGATATATGTTTTAAACTTTATGTATCTGCTAAACACAGGCAATTACCCATCCTGCTGGTTGAAGATACTCCGGAAGACGCTCTATTGACCAAATCAGTATTAAACAAGGCAAACTATGAGGTGATTCATGCTGAAAGTGTAGCAGAGGCAAAACGCATTATGTTGCAGAAGCCAATATCAATGGTTGTTCTGGATTTACTTCTGGGCGATTCCGATGGAAGAGATTTCCTCATTGAGCTCAGGAGTCATCAAATTACTGAAAACATCCCTGCAGTTATTTTGTCTTCAAAAAAAGACACTCAAACAAAGACGGAATGTTTGGCTTTAGGTGCAAATGGGTACTTTGAAAAACCGCTGGATCCGGATTTATTGCTGGCAACAATATCTGCTCAATTGAATATGAGCCAGAAGCACCTGATGGAATCCCGAATGGATACCCTGACAGAGCTCCCCAATCGTGTTGCATTCAAAGAAGTATATTCACGAACACAGGCTGCACTTGAGAGAAAAAGCATACAAATATTCTCCGTAGGTTTGGTGGATTTAGACCGGTTCAAGAAAATTAATGATTACTATGGTCACGAAATGGGTGACAATATATTGAAACATGTTTCAAGTATAATAAAGAAAGGTCTTCGGAAAACGGATGTTATCGCTCGATGGGGAGGAGAAGAATTTGTGATTTTATTTCCCAAAACGTCTCCGAAGGGAGCCAGGCAGGCAATGGATAAAATAAGAATGGCACTGACAATTGATCCATATTTGGCAAACGATGGTAATTCTATTCCAGTAACCATCTCTGCCGGAATTGTGGGTGTGGACGAACCAAAACCATTGGAAGCCGCTCTGCCAATTGCAGATACCTTGCTGTATAAGGCGAAGGATTCTGGGAGGGATATGATTCTAATCCCCACAGACAGAATTCAGGAAATAGCCAAGGAAATCGCGGTAGTGGACGACGATGAAATAACCGGTGGTTTTATTAAGCACAGATTGGAGTCGGAGGGATACACCGTTACAAGGTATTCCAACGGGCAGGATGCTTTTGAGGGCTTAAAAGAGTCATCTCCGGCCTTAATTATTTCAGACGTGAAAATGCCGGGTATGGATGGATTTGAATTACTTAAACGATTACGTGAAATACCCAAAATGGCAGATGTACCCATCATAATGCTTACATCCATTGGGAAAGAAAAAGACGTTGCACGAGGCTTAAACAATGGTGCAAACGATTATATAGTTAAACCATTTTCTGCTACCGAGTTGTTAGCACGCATTGACAGGCTTCTACGCAAACATGAAAATATTAATTATTGATGATGATCCTGATATCCGTCTGGCTGCCAGGATAGCATTATCCATAGATCCAAATGATATTCATGAAGCCGAGAATCTTGACACGGCCCTGAAAAGCATCAAGGCTGCCATTCCTGATGTTATTCTATTGGATTATGAATTAGGTGATACAACGGGTGAGCAGGTATTAACGGAGATGTTAAAACTCCCAGGGATGGGGTCAGCACAGGTTATTTTTCTTACAGGAAAAACGTCTGATGAGATCATATCTCGTCTCTCAGAACTACCCATCGCAGGAATTATTTCAAAACCATTTGATCTGGAGACATTTTCATCCTCAATCCAAAATCTAATTCATAAATGAACCTCCTGGAAAAAGTCTTTGACGGTTGGCTGGATTACCCCACAATGGAGTACTCCATGGTCGTCGTCGTCATTCTTGTCATTGCATTTCTGTTTATGTCCTTGTTTCTCGCATTGGGAACAATATATCTGCGTATCAGGAATATCATCACAGCCCGTTACTGGTCACGGCTTGAAAAGAAATGGAATTTCGCTATCATGCAAATCATTGCGGGCGAACTGCCAAATGAGGCGATTCATTCCCTGGTTCGCAGATCAGAAAGGCCATACTTTGTTCAATTTCTAATGCGATATGAAGAGAGGTTTTCAGGACAGGAAAGAAAAACAATCGTGTTGATGGCAAAACCTTATTTGAAGTTAATTGCCAGAAGCGCCACAAATATAAATCCAGAGCGTCGTGCACGTTCTGTACAAATACTCGCGACGTTAGGGTTTGATGAGTATTCACGCGCCATCGTTGGAGCTCTTCGTGATAATTCTCCTCTTGTTTCCATGGTTGCAGCGCGATCCCTGTCTCGTTCCGGGAATGCTGAATACATAAAACATATTCTGCCTGTAATGGATCGGTTTGAAAACTGGAGCATGAATTATTTTACGTCTCTATTGGCCGGGTTTGGAACAGATGCATTGCCGGAGATACGTAAAATGTATGACGGCAAGACCCATTCAAGTCGTATTCGTATTGCCTGTATTTCTGCCATGAGGGTGCTTTCTGATATAGAAGGTATTCCACTTGCCCAAAAAGTGCTTCGAAAATCAAATGATGTTGAGTTGATTACAGCGACACTTCGTTTCATCAAAAAAATGGGATCTCCTGAGCAACATGATGCAGTGGAAAGGCTCCTGGATCATGAGGAGTTTATCGTGAGGGCGAACGCCATTTCAGCACTGGGTCAAATAGGATCTTCCTCAGACGAAGACAGGCTGGTAAGAGGATTTGAAGATGAATCTTCATGGGTTGCTGTCCATGCAGCAAAGGCACTGAAAAAATTAGACATGAAGCATGTTCTTAAACACATTGCAGAGTCCATGCACCCTCGTGCCAACCTTGTCCATCAAATGCTAGTAGAGAGCGAGTGATATGGATTTTATTCAGCAAATACTCTTCGTTCTTCTCAACATATTTAATGGGATAATTATCATATATTTTATTCTACTCAACTCCTTTTATTTACTCACCAGTGTTATTTCGTTTCGAACCTTGAAATCGTATGCATTTCGATTAAAAGCAATAAGCATAGAGGACTTAATTAAGGATGCGGGAGCACCACCTGTTACTCTCATAGCGCCGGCTTATAATGAAGAACCAACCTGCGTAGAATCAACCAAAGCATTACTCACATTGAGCTATCCTGAGTACGAAATCCTTGTCATAAATGATGGGTCCAAGGATAATACGCTAACCACACTAATTAATGCCTTTGAAATGTTTCCTGTTAAGAGAGCCAGGGTGTCGCACATCGCTTCGGCTAACGTGAATGGGATTTATCGAAGCTCCTACCATCCCAATCTCTGGTTAATTGATAAGGAAAATGGTGGTAAAGCCGATGCACTCAATACAGGGTTGAATTATTGCAGGACGCCGTTATTTTGTGCCATGGATGCTGACAGCATATTAGAACGCGACTCCCTGTTAAGGATAGTCAGACCGTTTCTGGAGGATACCCATACGGTTGCTGCAGGAGGAATCATACGCATAGTGAATGATTGTACCATTAAGCACGGAAATGTAACCCAAATCAGGATGCCAAAGAACTGGCTGGCTAAATTCCAGGTACTGGAATATTTACGTGCGTTTCTCTCAGGAAGAATGGGGTGGAGCACCATGCAGGCCACGCTTATCATCTCTGGAGCGTTTGGTATTTTTAAGCGAGGATTGGTAGTGGATGCAGGTGGCTATTACACCGATACTGTAGGTGAAGACATGGAGCTCATCGTAAAACTTCATCGACACTGTAGAGAGAAAAAGTTAAAATATGCCATCCATTTTATTCCTGATCCTGTTGCGTGGACAGAATGTCCGGAATCCATAAAGATTCTTGGCCGTCAAAGAGATCGCTGGCAGAGAGGGTTATATGAAGTTCTTACGCGACACAAAAAAATGCTACTGAATCCATCCTATGGGCGCATTGGACTATTGGCGTACCCATACTTCTTTTTCCTGGAAGCACTGGGACCACTTATTGAATTCCCGGGATATTTTATTTTCATATTTGCCCTGGTGATGGATATGGTATCCTACCCATTCATGGCCGCGTTTTTTGCTGTGGCACTGATTTTTGGTATAGCCTTATCCATATTTTCAGTTGCAATGGAAGAGCTTACATTTCGCCGGTATCCTAAAATGAGCGATTTATTCCAGTTGTTTGCATTATCATTTATTGAAAACTTTGGATATCGTCAATTAAACATTTATTGGAGAATTCATGGAATGTTTTCAGCTTTTCGCAAAGTAAAAGGGTGGGGACAAATGGAACGGAAAGGGTTCAACGTACAAACATAATGTCTGTATTGAGATATATAACGCTCTTCATATTGGGGTTTGGGGCATTCATCGTTGCACAGCCTGATTCCACCGAGCTTGATCTTCTTGCTAGTGCCCAGAATCATCTGGCTGAAGGACGATACAAAACAGCACGAATTGCATTTACGATTTATCTGAAAGATGATTCAACATCTTATACAGCTTTATTTGGAATGGCTCGTGTCAATGTTTTGGAAAACCAGTTTACGGATGCAGTGTATTTTTATAACAAAATTCTGCATCATTACCAGGAAGACCCCGATGCTATCCTTGGAAGGGCACGAGTCTATGCCTGGCAGGGAGATTATGTCGAAGCTGAAAAGGAGTTTATTTCTGTAACCAAGCGGTTTCCTGACTATGAAGATGCCTGGGTCGCACTGGGTGATTTGTACACATGGTGGGAGAAGCTGGACGAGGCTGATGAGGCCTATTCCCACCTTATAGCCCTAAAACCTGAAAACCCGCTACACTATACAAAAAGAGGCAATATCTATCTTTTGCTTGGAAGGCTCGAAGAGGCAGAGATGGACCTTGTGAAAGCGGTGTCACTTGGTGGAGAAACCAAGGAAACACTGGCATTGCTGAAAAAGCTGGACAGGGCTCCCGGCAAGACACATTTGAATGGTGGATTTCTGTATGTAAATGAAGCCTTTTCATCCAACCCGCTGCTGAACTGGTCCGCCTATCGTGAAATGGGGAAACTATCCGGGTCAAAAGGAACCTATATCTTCCATGGGATCCAGGCCTTTCGTGGAGGAAACGGGGATGATGCGATTGCCCTGGATATGTATTTTAATCTCTGGTCCAAAGCGTATATGAATGTTTATGGACAGGTGACCGGGTCGCCGACATTCCTTCCATACAGTGTGGTAAGAGGTGAATTTTTCCAGGGATTGGCTAATGGCTGGGAAACCTCCCTTGGGATTACGCGCATGAATTTTCCTGGAAATCCTGTAAACATGTACTTATTTACAGGCGGTAAATACCTGGGGAAATGGTATACAAGGGGGAAAATGCTTTTCGTCCCATTTGATGATGAAGTACAACGACTGTATACTTTTTCAGGAAGGCG
The DNA here is from genome assembly GCA_964344305.1 of uncultured bacterium. GTDB lineage: Bacteria > Fidelibacterota > Marinisomatia > Marinisomatales > JABMOV01 > JABMOV01. The sequence goes on from CAYFMT010000005.1 coordinate 106,501, forward strand.
TTTTCTTAAAACAGTGAATCAGCATATTGAATTCATGTATGGGTGGAGTGCTGTCCCAAGTACAATTATATCAACAGACGATCTGTCTCGAGCCGAAGCCATATTGTACGGTATATCATTTCAGAAGCAATTCTGGAATCAGTTTCTACTATTTGTGACCTGGGGTTACCGACAGGAAACTAACGCATCGACCCAGACCATTTCATTTGGGTTCTGGGTAAATAGCTCCTGACACAGTTTCCGCTGTATTACCCGGAAGGGTTGCTGGTAATGATCTAGTCATCATCATCGTCCTCGTCGTCCTCATCTTCCTCGTTATTGTTCATATCCACAGTGAGTATCTTTAAACCACCAAGTCCGCTGGCGACAAACAATACATCGTTATTATATTCAACATGATTGGCGGATATTCCATCTCCAATCCTAAACTTGCCTACCATGCGGAATTCATCCAGGGAGCAAGAATTGCTGTTTAAATTGGATTCCGTGGCCGCTACGTAAACCCCAGCTTCACCGTCAGCCATAAAAACAAGACGCTTGTCAGCTGTTACTGAATTCGTAACGGTTTTATCAAGAGGTAAATCATCCAGTTCAGGTTGCGGTATTGATTCTATAACAGATCCATCATCCAGACAGACTATCTGACAGCCACCATCGCCTAAACCCAGAATGGCTTTCCTTTTTCGAATTTTTACTGTGGATTTGGAGTATGGTATAGTAGCACCGGATAACGAGTAATCTGCTTCAATATCCCCGGTTCTTCTATCCAGGACAATGAGCCTTGCAGGTGTACCGGCTATTACAGCAACATCATTTCCATCTCGATCAATTCCACGTGCGTCCTCAACAGAGATGGTATTTACAATGCTCATATTGGATAGATTGACATAGGTGACAGCCCCATCAAGGGCACCAGAGGTGATAAAAAGATTGATACCATAATGATCGATATCTGTGGCAGCCCAGCTTGGAATATCCACCGTTTCACTTGAGCTGGACAATACACCATTCCGCACCCGTATTTTTTCGACCATCGCTGGAGTAGAAAAATCATCATTATTTGTGGCCGATGCCAGATACACATTTCCAGAGTAGTAGATAACCCCGTTCACATCTGTATCTGTAAAGATAATTTGTGACTTCAATACGGGATTGGAAGTGTTAGAAATACGGTAGACTTCCACAGCCCCAAGATATTCCTCACCTGCATAATTATAGGATACATAGGCATAACTGCCAATGATACACACGTCCGAAGCCTGCAATGTATCCCCATTATAAATTGGGGGATCTACTTCCGCCACAAGTGTGAGGAGGATGGTGTCTGGAGTGCTTGAGGTTGTATACCTGCCAGCGGTTGGAATACTATCCAGTTCGATAACGTCATTTGTATAGGAAACACGCTGTGCCAGAATTGATTCGTTGTTTTCCAGGAGGAGTCTGCTTTCGGAATCATCTTCCAGGGATGGGCATGCAGTGAAAAGAAATCCTGAAAACAGGATTAAAATGAATAGATTCAGTTGGGATGGGTATTTCATGTTGTCACCAGTATTTCCAATGGAAAATACCAATCAACAGATATTAAATCCAGATGTTAGAACGGGTTGATAAGCGCAAATTGGAGATAATTCTTTGGGGTTTCCCCATTTTCCCATTCGGACAGTTTCTGTCCAGAACCATAGGATAGAATGACGATTGGTGCCCGCGCAAATGTGAAGGCAAGACGCACTTCATAGCCAGCGGTAGCAATGAATCTCTGGGCAGGACGATCCTTGGACCATGCATTTCCAGCCTCAGCAAACAAAGCTCCTGTCAGTTTCCCCGTAGACATACCGAGGACATTGAAAACCGGTAAGGGTTTCAGTATTGGGAAACGATACTCAGCCATTGATAGAAATGCCCGCTCTCCCAATCGAATACCGTCCCAACCCCTGGGATTCATGGATTCAGGCCCTAGAAGGGCACCCATCTGGCCGGGAAAGTAAAGTGTCCAGTCGTTGGTGAGCCCAACCACCTCCTGGCCCGGAATGTTGCTTCCATGGATTTGTGCATATCTCCCGCGCAGGAAAACCGCAGCATTGCCAGCCGCAATATTCACATAGCCATCAAGTTTAGATCGCAGATATGAAAAACTGCCATACAGCGATTCTGAAGCAAGTGACCCACTTCCACGAAGACCCCATCCTTGCTTTGGTAAATCAACATTGGATTTGAATGGGCGATGGTTTGAATAAGTATATGTGAAGGTAATGAGGCCCTCTTTACCGGATTCTGGTTCAGGTAATTCTGAATAGTCGCCAAGGGGATATGGAATTCGTTTGTGCAGTCTCACGCTACCGAAAAAGAGATGATTGGCACTTGTGGATTCTCCAAAATTGAATGGTTGCAACATCCAGAAGCGCAATCCATTTCGAGATTCCCATAAGGCTTTATTCTCAAAGGTACTGTATTGAAAATCCAACAGGTTGATCATATCCACACCCCAGAGAGGCCCTGTAGCTGCATTGGTATAGGAAAAAACGTAGGAAGGGTTTTTAAAATCCCATGTAGAGAGAACAAGCCCATTAAAGATATGTCGTCCCATGGCATCTGTCCACACCGTCATACCCTCAAAATGATCCAGCGGGTAAACAAAGGATGTAAGATGCTTTATGTGTTTTCTGAAAGTGTATGGTGTGTCTGATTGGATGGTGACGGGCCATGTTTTATCTGGTGCAGGCAGTGGATGTGTAACGGGCTGTGTCCTCCAGGAAGAAAATGTGTTTCTAATGGCGAGAGGCCTGATATCCGGTTGACGATCCGGGTCAATTTTCATAAGCCGAACAGAATCCACATCCCCAAGCGTGGTTGCGATAAGAACGGAATCTTTTGGCATCCACTGGGCGGACCATACGGCGTCTCCAACGTCTGTGATTTGATGTGTCTTACCGGAGATTAAATCCACTGAATGAATATTGGGTGTTGAACCCCGGTGGGAGGTGAACGCGATTTTTTCTTCCCATGGATGCCAGACAGGCAAATAATCCACGCTCGGGTTTTCCGTGACTCTCTGGATGAGATGTGAGGATAAATCCAATAGATATAAATCTGTGTTCCCATCGAAATTTGATTTTGCAAATGCAACTGATTTTCCATCCGGGGAATAAGCCGGGGTTAACACATATGTCTCATCGGAAAAATCAGTAAGCTGATGAATGGAATCTGATGACACATCAACGATGTAGAGATTGGCAGTGCTGTTTTGATGTGCAACAAATACAATAGACATTCCATCCGGAGACCATACCGGGTATGTGGCACGAAAAGAATCGGTTATCCATCTTTTACGTTCAGTAACCAAATCATAAATGCATATATCCCACTCCAGGGACTGATGGTCGCCATAATGGTATTTTGAATAGGCAATCTTCTGACCATCCGGAGACCAGGAAATGCTTGTATGGAATCGGCCATGATCAATTTCATCTGATATCCATTTAACGCGGGGTTTCTTTTTTGTCCCTTTGCTAACTAACAGATTTGTGAGTGACGCTTTTTCATGAAAGGCAGATGAATCGTGGGAAAGGATGATCATGGAGTGATCCCGTTGATCTTCGCTGATCCTGCCATGGATTGCCACCTGGAGGCTATCAGAAGAAAAGGAAAGGTTTCGAAGAGATTTCACTGGCAGGGAAAATGGAACACCAATATCGCGGATTCGTTCTTTTTGTGCGCGATATCCATAATAGTATGTATCCATGTGGCGACGCCAGTCTTCATTGAACTGCTTGACTGTCAACCCTGTGGCTTTTTTAAATCCCTTCTTAAAATCAAACAATCCCAGCTTATTTCGATGCTTCACAATATCAATAAAAACCGAATCCCCAAATTGCTCGGATAAATACAATAGTTTTGAAAAGCCATCATGATGTGGATCCATCTCATGCTCTTTTTGCTTTAGCACATGCCATTTATGAGACAGGTCTGCACGATAGGGCCGCCATTTTTCTGTATAATATTCAGCAGCGCCTTCAATAAACCATCCGGGAATTCTGGAGAACAACAATCCAAATGGTTCAGGTATCCAGGATTTAATTGCATGCAACAGCACTATATGCTGAAGTTCATGTGCCGTTACCTGGTATAGCCATTTGTCATGTTCCAACCAGACAGCCACATCATTTTGGTCCACCCATATAAACACCATGTTGGTGTACATGGCATATCCATTGGTGATTTCATCCTCTGAAGTATAGGTAATATCAATGACCGGTATATCTTTCACACCCATCTGTGTCATCAGCGTAGGAAGAACCTGTTCGCTGATGCTGGCACCCTGGTGTGCAATCTCTTCAATTCCTTCATGATAATGGATATTGAAATGCTCCGTCTTCAGTGTATGCCATTTCAATTCAGGGTGGGTACGACCTGACCACTGCCACGTTCCCTGTGCTATTAGGGAACCGAGTGCAAATCCTAAGAATACCAGTTTTTTTGCTATCATTTGAATTCTAATTCAGTATAGGTAGCACCAGCAGACTCATTATCCGTTGCAATAATGAGCCTATTCCCTTTCAGTGTTATGGCTTCAATTTTATGATGATCACGAGTCTTAACGGGCATCAGGTTTTCTAACGGCTGGAAATACAGATGATTTTGTTCCATTCCAAAATGACCCAGTCTGTAAATGGCTGAATTAAAAGGGCCTTTATCACCGGGATCCATGGTGGATGATACCCAGCAGGTGAATGTTGAATCTATTGCGATATCTGAAATATGCCGCGTTTCGGTATTGGGATATGGAACAGTGAATGCATAGGAATCCAAGAAGGATATCTTTATGGGATGAAAATCGATTGTTCCCCAAGACATGCGCCCTGGGCGGTCTATGCTTCCACGATCTCCCCACACAATAAACTGCAATCCATTAAAGGCAAAAATTGCAAACCCCTCAAGATTATAAACGTCAATATCCACAGGAAGCGTGAAGGTATCCAGAATAATGACTGCATCTTCATCCAACCGAACATGATAACACTTCCCTGTACTTTCCATGGTGATATACTCATTCATTTTCCCAGGAATGGGGGAGATAGCTTCAAGATCAAAGGGACTGTCAGGCTGTGTTGGAATGGTTGAAAGGGACATTCTTTTTTTAGACCTGTTGATTGTACTGAAGCGAGGCTCTCCATCAACCTTATTATCATGCACCACAATAAAGTCATCCATATAAGCTGCTATTCCACTGATGGTTTGATCACTTCGAGGGGAAAGGCTGATCCATTTTCCATGATTGATTGATGCATCGGGTTGACAGCAACTGACAAAGCACCATGCTGCAAAAAGGAGAAGTCGTTTAGATTTCTGCATGGATAAGTGTTACCACTCCAAAGGTTAAGTTTCGAATACTTACTGCTGTAAATCCTGCATTCAAGATCATGTGTTTCAATTCATCTCGTTCAGGAAATTCACCTACCGATTCCGGCAGGTACCGATACGCATCTGCCCTGGAAAAAATCGATGCCAGCTTTGGAAGAATATGCCGAAAGTACCAGCTGTAAAGGGCGGCAAACATCTTTGATGTGGGTTTGGCGAATTCTAGAATTAAAAGCCGACCGCCGGGACAAAGCACCCTTTTGAATTCATGCAATGCAGGCATGTAATGCCCGATGTTTCTAAAGCCGAATGAAATGGTGATGGCGGAAAACACATCATTGGGGAAAGGAAGTTTCTCTCCATCTCCCTGAAGTACTTGAAAACCAGTCACTTGCTTTTCGTTAATTTTTCTCTTACATACTTTTACCATTTCAATTGAATAATCCAGGCCCACTACCCGTGAATCAGTATGATTTTTTTTAATTTGAAATCCCACATCCCCTGTTCCTGTGGCCACATCCAGTACTGGTTGGTGAAAGTTGGATGGCAGGGAGGAAACAAGACGTTTCCTCCAGTAAAAATCAAGACCAAAGCTCAGGAGATGATTCAAGAAATCATACTTGGGAGAAATGTCATCAAACATGGTCTGGACATATTTCTTCTTCTCCTGACCGCTATGAATGAACTCAGTCAAATTGATTCACTTTCGCCTGAAAATTGATTTCAAATGTTTCAATATCGGTAAAGTGGATGGTATGAAACCCCAGAGAGGAGGCACCATCAATATTTTCCTTCATATCATCAATGAACAAAATCTGGTCCGGGTTCAGATTTACTTTTTGGCTTGCCTTCAGGTAGATATCCGGTTCCGGTTTTCTGGTCCCCATCTCATAGGATAGAAACATTCCATCGAATTCATGAAAAAATGTATGTTTGTGAATAAGGTCATCCAGCAAATGTTTTGGGTTTGTGTTTGAAAGCAGCCAAACGGGGGTACTGGTGTGTTTTTTGATGATATTCCAGGCTCCCGTCTCCTCCCCGAGAATTTTCCGCCACCCACTCCAGAAGTCAATTTCTGTCATTCCATTGAACCCCATGGCTGCTTTTGCTTTTTTGAAAAAGGCATCGTTTGAAAGAATACCCTTTTCGAATTCATGATGGATTTCAAGTGGAAATGTATCTCGAATGTGACTGATAGTTTTTCCGGTCAATTGAGACCAGTGTTGGGCTGTATGATCAGGATCAATATAGAGTAAAACACCGCCCAGATCACAAAAAATGGTTTTAATCATGGCAGGAAATTACAATGCTCGCAGGTGGGGAATATGCTGGTTTTATCAGGAATCGGGCTTTTGGCAGAGGTAAAACTGAAGCCGACTATCTTCATCCATGGGCGATTTATCATAGTCACCCCAGACTTGATTAATGTGAAATCCTGCCTCATTCAATAAACGAAACATGGTGTCGGGATAGATCATGTGCATATTGAATGAATAGAGGTGTGGCTTTGCCTGGTTTTCATAGTAAAAGTACCAGGTAATGGCATTTATCTGTGTTTCATCATCGTAGACATTGGTTTCCCTTACCCTGCATGGACCCAGTTCCGGGTGTGTGAATTCCATGACATCGTGTTCAATGGGTTCACGGTGTAGGAAAGATGGGTCAGGCAAAAACATATCCACAACGAAATGTCCTCCAGGCTCAAGATGATCAAACACAGAAGAAAAACATCGGGATATATCGTCATTTGTCATTAGATGAAAGATGGAGTTGAACCCAATGAATGCGGTTTTGAACTGTTGATCGAGCTCAAGGGATCGCATATCCCCAACGGTGATTTTGCCAAGAGTCTCGTACGGTGCGAGTTTCTTCTGACTCCATGATACATACTCGGGGCTACTATCGATTCCATGATAGGTAATGCCATTCTCCATTATGGGAAGAGCCAGACGACCCGTTCCTGCTGCCAGCTCCAGCACCGGGTGCCCCAATTCGTTTACCAATCCAACGATAAATTCAATATCGTTTGTTTTCCACCAGTGGATGTGGTCATAGATAGAAGGATCTGAATATATATCTTTAATCATTGGAGGCGTTATTCATCGAAGCTGACCCCAATTTGAAGCCAGAATATTAGAAAGGTTAAAGGACCACAAGTTCCTTTGTGGTTTTGTTAAGGACTTCACCATGATCTTTATGCACAACCACATCGTCTTCGATACGGACACCACCCCAGCCAGCCTCGTAAATGCCCGGTTCAATGGTGATGACATAATTTTCATAGAGATAATCTTCGCTAATCTGACTCATGCGAGGCATGGTATGAATTTCCAGTCCAATGCCGTGTCCGGTTCCATGGATATAAAGATCGCCATAGCCGTGATTGGTAATGACGTCACGGGTCGCTGAGTCCATATCCTTGCAGGAAATACCATCTCGCACGGCATTTATTCCACTAAGTTGAGCTTCCTGCACAATGCTATAGATCTCTTTGTGCTTTTCCGAGGCTTCACCAACTACCGGTGTGCGGGTCATATCTGCATGGTAACCGGCATATTTTGCCGCAGAATCAATAACAATAAAATCTCCACTTTGAAAAGGACGATCCCCGGGGACAGCATGCGGCAGCGCACTGTTAGGGCCACCTGCAACAATAGGGGCAAAGGCTTCACCATCGCCGTAATCCCTGTAACGCTTTAACAATTCATTGGCAATGAACTTCTCTGTCACGCCGGGTTTTATCATGGGTAGTATTTCAGCGTAGGATGTATCAGTGATTTCTACTGCGGTTTTCAGGGCCTCGATTTCAGAGGCATCTTTCACCGCTGCCAGCTCTTCAACAATGCGGGTCGTGGATTCCCAGGAGACTCTCGGAAATAGGTCTTTCATGGTAGAGAATTGGTTTACGCTGACAAAATCACCTTCAAATCCAAGAGTAAGGTCACCCTTGATAAGTTTTTGATCTTTTATGTTAGTCAAATGTGAGTTGCTGGAGATAAACCGTTCAAATCCCTTCACCTGGTTTCTAGACATCTCTGTGTATCGCCCATCAGTAAAGAAATATTGCCCATCCGGTGTAAATAGACAGGAGCCGGCTGATCCGGTAAAGCCGCTTAAATAGCGCACATTGGTGAGGTTTGTAACAAAGATACCATCCAGGTTTTTGTCTGCAAGGATAGACTGAAGCTTTTCCTGACGATTTAAAAAATAGGTGTCTGTCATAATTCTTCCGTACTGTTTTGTGATGTGCTAATTTTTTCTTTAATGGATTCCCGTTCCAATTCGATGACCTTTAAATCCTCACCTTTTCCCTCAAGTATGTCCAGAACAGACAGGGCCTGGTAATATAGTCCCTGCTCCTTGAATACTCGCGCAAGGGTTATGGTAGCCATTCTGGGACTGATCTGTATAGGTGCAGGATCTTTGGGACCACCTGGTTTTGCCGGTTCTACAGGAGCAATGTCATCAGATGTCTCTTCTTCAATCTCTGACGACTCATCATCATCAGAAACGGATGAATCATCATCATTGTTCTCCACGTCCTCTTCAGCTTCACTGTTTATTTCCGGCTTTTCCTTAGTAAAAGATTCAGGTTCACTATTTTCGATTTCTTCCGGTTCGGGATCAGGGATTGGTTCGTCGACTTTTTCAGGGGGAGAGTATACGGGTTTCTTTGGAGCAGGTGGTGCCAGTCGTTCAATCTCGTCGAGAGCTCTTTGATGTGAAGGTGCCAGTTTTAACACTTTTTTCCAGGATGAAACGATGGTACTTGAAGCACGTTCCAGCATGGTTTGCAGTTCAGCGAGTTCAATACGAGCCTGCAAATGAGACCGTCCAAGCTTTACCACATTTTTCAGGCATTTTTCTGTTTCGGTCAGCTCTTCCAGTTCATACTGGATTTTTGCCAGGATATACCACCCATCAGCATTTTCCGGATGATAACCCAGTCCAACTTCACAGACCTTTTTCGCCCGCTGCAACTCATCATCTTCAAGGTATTGCTCAGCCAGTAGAGGGAATAACCGCGTGTCCAGCTGGTCCGCGAAATGTCGCTCAAGATCTACTTTGTTTGAAAGGTCCATGCTATCTCCGATTCAAACTGACCCAGTCATTGATATAATCAACCGTTTCCTGGACAGGAGTACCGGGGCCAAACAATTTGCCAACGCCTTTTGAACTCAGTGTAACCATATCTTTTTCAGGGATAATGCCTCCCCCGGTCAGAAGAACATCATGAAGACCTTTTTCATCCATAAGTGATTTAACACGAGGAAAAATCGTCATGTGTGCCCCTGATAGAATGGACAGGGCCACAACATCCACATCCTCCTGGAGAGCAGCAGAAACGATCATCTCCGGTGTTTGGCGGAGCCCAAGATATATGACTTCCATACCTGCATCCCGGTAAGCAGCTGCAAGGACTTTGATACCGCGATCATGGCCATCCAGCCCCGGTTTCGCCATGAGAATCCTGATTTTACGTTCCATGATAATTTCCTTTAGAACAAGAAATGAAAGTTACAGGAATGCTTTTAAGAAATCAAAGGGTGTTGGGTGGGGTCAGGAGCAGGTTTCGAGAGGCAGAAGCAAAAGGATGGTATGGAATTATCTCTTGCTGATAGTTAACCAGTCTATGGCATGCTCACGGGTTGAAAAGACTTCCACGATAAATCCGATATTTTTTTCCACGATACTATTAAACAGTACAGTGAGTGCCGTGCTGTATGGATCATTAAATATTATAGCCTGTTTCTTTCCCTGGAGAATTGATTTATACTGGCTTAAGTGTTCTGATATCCTTTCCAGATCTTCAATGACGCCCCCATAAACAGCACCACTATAGTCGGTTAACAGGTTGTAACGATTCTCTACAAATTCTGGCATATTCAATAATTCTACCCAGGTCAGACCAATTGAATCAGCATTTAATGAACCAGAATGGGTATAGAGTATATACCGATGCGCATGATCGCAGGTCAGTGTATAATTATGATTTAATTTCTCATCCATAAATCAATGATATTCTTAAGTATACCCACCGTATATTACAGGATTTATCCTTTCTGTGCCAGAAAAACCAGTGGATCAAATATTCGCTCTGCATCCATTCAATTGAATCATGTCAATTTGTAAGAACTGTTCGAAGAAATGATATCATTTAGCAATGGTAATGATTATTGGTATAAAAAGATTACATGGCAGAGCCATGTAATCAGTTTTCATGGTAATCAGTTGAGGATGGACACAGTGCTCTGCGCTGTGAACGGTAAATGTGTAAAAGAGTCACTCTTGACTGTTTAAAACAAACGTAACAGGTCCTTCGTTCACCAGCTCCACATCCATCATGGCACCGAATTCACCGGATTCTACATGTATTCCCAATTGTGAGAGTTTCGTTATAAAATACTCATACAATGCATTTCCCTTTTCAGGACTTGCAGCGTGGACAAAGCTTGGACGACGACCTTTTTTCCAGTCCCCGCATAGAGTAAACTGGCTGATCACCAGTGCGGACCCACCCACATCCAGAATGGACAGGTTCATTTTTTCATTCTCATCATTGAATATGCGGAAGTGGGCAATTTTTTCTGTCAGAAAATCTGCATCAGCCTCAGTATCGGTGTCCATGGCACCAAGAAGTATCACGAGCCCCTGATTGATTGAACCCGCTACCCGTTCTCCAATGGATACCTTCCCGCGGGACGCTCGCTGTAGAACAGCAATCATGAGGAGATCCACACATTTTGTTTGCCATATTTTTGCCGTAGCTGATCGATAAATGGCTTTTCCGAAGACACACGAATGTTGTGAGAAATGATCTGTTGATTCCGATCCCCATCAGAGATATAGAATACAAGACGACATTGCCCTGGGAATTGCTTTGCCACATCTTGTAGTGATTTTATATCTCCAGATGTATGGACGCCAGGGTCAATCTGGATATTCACCCGCTTCGAAAAATACTGTCTGGCCTGGTCAAATGGTATGATTTCGTCTGCGATTAATTTTAAATCACTGAAATCGGCATTGTCTGTGGGTTTCCCCACCACAAAAACAACATTGTCATCCTCAACCAACTTTTCGTATTTCTCAAATGTGCTGCTGAAACAAAGGATTTCAGCCTGGCCACCGAGACATTCCATATTGAAAAAACTCATGCGTTTCTGTTTGCGATCCAGGTGAATTTTCCGGTTGTGTATTATGCCGCCGATCCTGACTGGACCACGGGATCCCCCACGGTTTTGTTTATCAGAAAAATCAAAGGTGCTCAGTTCTTCAAGATCCTCTGAAAATTTGAGAAGGGGATGACCGGATAAATATAATCCTGTCATTTCCCTCTCTTTTTCAAGACGTTCTTTTTCCGTCCAGGGATTTGCCTCATGTAAAACAGGTTCTTTTACCAGGGCATGCTGTCCATTGGAACCAGTACCAAAAAGATCCACCTGGTTTTCGTGGTTGTTTTGCTGAAGCTGTTGTCCATATTTCAACGCGTCATCAATGGAGGCGAATAATTGTTCACGGCTTCCTTCAAGGCTATCCATGGCCCCTGAGAGGATCAGGCTTTCCAGTACTTTTCGATTAACGGTGCGCAGGTCCACTCTGGAAACAAAATCAAACAGGGAGGCAAATGGTCCATCCTTCTTTCGGTTTTCAATAATTTTTTCCAGCGCTTTTGTGCCCACATTTTTAATGGCGTTAAGACCAAAGGAAATGGTGTTGTCATCTACAGGATGAAACTGAACCTGTGATACATTGATATCAGGAGGCGTAACAGTTATATCCAGTTTCTTGCATTCGTTGATCAGGATAACCACGCGGTTCGTGGTGGACATTTCACTGGTGAGATTGGCACTCATGAATGCAGCGGGGTAATAGGTCTTAAGCCAGGCTGTTTGATAGGCAATATAGGCGTAGGCGGTCGAGTGACTTTTATTAAACCCATATTGAGCGAATTTCTCAATTAAGTCAAATATCTTTTTAGCTGTTTTCTCCTGTATCCCTCGGTCTTTGGCCCCATCGATAAACTTTACGGACATCTCCGCCATGAGTTCAGCAATCTTCTTCCCCATGGCACGGCGCATGAGATCCGCGTCTGCCAGCGTAAACCCGGCGATGGTGTTGGCGAGCTGCATAACCTGCTCCTGGTAGACAATAATTCCATAGGTTTCCTTCAGGATAGATTCCATATCCTTGTGCAGGTAAGAGATTTTTTTCCGCCCGTGCTTGCGATCTATAAAATCGTCAATATTCTCCATGGGTCCTGGTCTGTAAAGGGCGTTCATGGCAATGAGGTCTTCGATAGCTGTAGGTTTCAGTTTTTTAAGGAATTCTCTCATGCCGGATGATTCAAACTGAAATATCCCAATGGTTAGGCCCTTTGTGAACAGGTCATACACATTTGCATCACCCATGGGGATGGTTTCAATGTCAATGTCTATCCCATTTTCTTTCACAAGCTTCACAGTCCTGTCGATGACGGTAAGATTTCGCAGACCGAGAAAATCCATCTTCAGTAAACCCAGATCTTCCAGCCCCTTCATATCATACTGAGTGGTGATATCATCTTTATTGGATTTGTAAAGCGGGACATAATCCGTCAAGCTTCCAGGAGTAATAACCACACCGGCGGCATGGGTGGATGCGTGGCGGTTCATGCCTTCCAGAACGAGTGAAAAATCAATAAGCTCTTTGTAAGGACCATCAGCCAGATCCTTGAAATCGGCATTATCCTCAAGAACGTTTTTCAGCTTGACCTTTGGACCTTCCGGGATCATCTTGGCAATTTTATCCACTTCACCGAATGAATGTCCCAGTACGCGACCCACATCTCTTACAACGGCACGTGCTTTCATTTTTCCAAAGGTGATGATCTGGGTAACAGAATCCTCGCCATATTGCGCCTTGATATAATCAATCACTTCCTGACGCCGTTCTATGCAGAAATCAATATCGATATCCGGCATGCTGATACGTTCAGGGTTTAGAAAACGCTCAAACAGCAAGTCATGCTTCATAGGATCAATGGTAGTAATACCCAGGGCATAGGATACAAGGCTTCCTGCTGCTGAACCGCGACCGGGTCCGACAGGAATATCATGGTCTTTTGCGTATTGCACAAAATCCCCGGTTATAAGGAAGTAACCGGCAAACCCCATTTTCTGTATGACCTGCAGTTCGTGATCCAGGCGATGCTGCAGATCCGGTGTCATATCACCGTAGAGGTTCTTTACACCTTCTTCTGACAGAATTTTTAAGTAATCATCAGGATTCTGTGTTGGGGCATCTGCTGGAATGGGAAAGGTGGGGAGATGATAGGTTCCCATGGGCAATTCAACGTCCACACTATCGGCAATTCGGCGGGTATTTTCAATGGCTTCCGGGATATGCTTGAACATATCAAACATTTCATCCTGGGATTTGAAATAGAATTCCGGTGTGGCATATCGTAACCGATTAGGATCATTTCGGTCTTTTCCAGTGCCCAGACAAATATGCACATCATGTGCGTCTGAATGCTCTTTCTTTGCGTAGTGAGCGTCATTGGTGGCTACAAGAGGGAGGTGTAATTCCCGTGAAAGTTTGATCATGTTTTCCATGTTTTGTGCTTCTTCAGGAATCCCGTGATTCTGTACTTCCAGATAATACCTGTCAGGGAACATCTCTGCAAATTCAAGGGCTGTCTCACGGGCACCTTTCCAATCCCCCTTTAGCATTTTTTCCGGGACTTCACCTTTTAGGCAGGCCGAGAGACAGATGAGTCCATCGCTGTGGGTTTTCAGCAAATCCTTGTCGATACGAGGACGATAATAAAAACCCTCGAGATAACCGGCTGTCACCAGTTTCATAAGGTTTTTATACCCGGTGTAATTCTGGGCAAGGAGGACAAGATGATTGTTCCCCCACCCACCTTCAGCACGAGCCTTCTTATCAAACCGGCTTCCCTGGGCCACATAAATCTCACAGCCGATGATGGGCTTGACGCCTGCTTTTTTCGCTGCCTTGTAGTAGGGAACAACACTGAACATATTACCGTGTTCGGTGAGGGCCACGGAATCCATGCCAAGGTCATCAATGGTGTTCACAAGGACATTGACATTCTGGGCACCATCCAGGAGACTGTAGTCAGAGTGATTGTGTAAATGGACGAATTCTGATGTCATGATATGATCGTAAAAGGTCTTAAAAACCTGAATGATTTTACAGTGTCACTTTTCATTAATAAATATTGATTATGTGAAAATGAGATGAAGATAGAGTTCCTTTATCATTTCCGCATATGTTATTCTGAATGAGTCTGCAGGATGAATGGAAGACTCCACTCACCTTTAAGGATTCCAACTCTGTCAAATTTTATAGATGGAGAGCTTGTTTATTGAAAAATTAGCTTAAAACCAACTGGGGAAAGCGATTAATTCATTGTAGCGCTGAGCATTGAATCGAGATAGAGTGCTATGCCATCCGGTTAGAGAAAATCACGCATTGTTTAGTTTTTTAATTAGCCGGACTATTTTGATGTAAAAGCTAAGGTGATACT
>CAYFMT010000006.1:0-114322 GCA_964344305.1 uncultured bacterium
ATTGTTTTTAAATCACTATTTTAACATATACGAGAATCTTGTTTATGAACAAACTTAAATATCATGTATATCTACTAAGAAGTACTGCCAATCCAAACGGATACTATAAGGGGTATACAACAAACCTAAGAAGACGATTGTTGGAACACAATTCCGGCAGGGTCAAATCCACAGCTACCTATCTTCCCTGGGAATTGCAAACAGTAATCTCCTTTCATTCAAAGGGCAAAGCAATTGCTTTTGAGAAATACATGAAGTCACACTCCGGGAGAGCTTTTTCCTCAAAACATTTCTGACTTAACGATATAACAACACTAAGCTGGGGACGAAGGATACATATACAAATAGACGAGCTGCGTCACTGCGGGCTCATATCATATAAGGATATTATTTTCTATACCTATATTCTAAAATCTTGAGATCATTTAATAATTATTTGAAATGGTGTTCAGATAGAGCCTTCTCAACTCAACATTTTAATATTTTCAATTTCTACAATAAAACCAGGATTATCCTTGAAATATATATGCTTAATACTGTATAATTCCTTATTAAGAATTAATTCCTATTAAGCTATGAAAGTCAAGCAAGATACCCTAGACTCAAGATTAAACCATCTCAAAGAAATATGCCGTGAATCCGGTATGAGAATGACCCACCAGCGACTTGAAATATTCAAAGAAGTGGCTCAAACCGGAGATCACCCCAATGTGGATCAGGTCTATTCCGGGGTGAAAAAAAGATTGCCCACCATATCCCTGGACACCGTATATCGAACCCTGTGGATGCTGGTAAACATGGGACTGATTAACACCATGAGTCCCAGCAGAAACAGAACGCGCTTCGATGCCAATCTGGATGACCACCATCATTTTGTCTGTATAAAGTGTGGAATGACTCGAGATTTTTACAATAAAGAATTCAACAAGTTGAGCATACCTGAGACCATGAGTGAATTTGGCACACATCGTCAAACACAGGTAGAGGTAAGAGGTGTGTGTCATCAGTGCAATATTGAAAACCAGAAACAAAAGGAATAATTCCATGAACGATGAAAGGAAATGTCCTGTAACCGGTGCGAATACATCAACAGGCGGGGGAACAACCAATCAGGATTGGTGGCCAAATAAACTAAATTTGAAAATTCTAAATCAGAATTCCGACAAAGTGAATCCAATGGATAAAGAATTTGATTACACTGAAGAATTCAACAAGCTGGATTATGATACGCTAAAGAAAGATATCTATGATCTCATGACTGATTCCCAGGATTGGTGGCCAGCAGATTATGGTCACTATGGTGGTCTCTTTATTCGTATGGCCTGGCACAGTGCAAGGACCTATAGAATTGGTGATGGTCGCGGCGGTGCTGGATCCGGTACCCAGAGATTCGCACCACTCAATAGCTGGCCCGATAATGCTAATCTTGATAAGGCCCGTCGATTATTATGGCCCATCAAGCAGAAATATGGAAATAAAATCTCCTGGGCAGATCTTATGATCCTTGCGGGGAATTGTGCGCTGGAATCCATGGGATTCAAGACATTCGGATTTGGCGGAGGACGTGAAGATGTATGGGAACCGGAAGATGATATCTATTGGGGATCAGAAGATGAGTGGCTTGGTGATGATCGCTATGAAGGTGAGCGAGAATTAGATAATCCGCTTGCTGCGGTTCAAATGGGGCTCATCTATGTAAACCCGGAAGGTCCCGATGGTGAACCGAGTGCAGTGAAATCAGGACAGGATGTACGGGAAACATTTGCCCGAATGGCCATGAATGATGAGGAAACCGTTGCCCTCACCGCAGGAGGACATACTTTTGGTAAAGCCCATGGTGCAGGCGATGCAGCTCTTGTCGGACCCGAACCGGAGGGTGCTGACATTGAGGAGCAGGGACTTGGATGGAAAAGTCAATATGGAAGTGGAAAAGGAGACGACACCATTACCAGTGGTATCGAAGGTGCCTGGACTGCAAACCCAACCAAATGGGATAACGGGTATTTTGATCTACTCTTTGGGTATGACTGGGACCTGGTAAAAAGTCCTGCTGGAGCTTTTCAATGGGTCCCTGTAAACACCGAGGATAAGGATATGGCGCCAGCCGCCCACGATCCATCCAAAAAAGTTATCACCATGATGACCACAGCCGACATGTCCCTGCGTATGGACCCGGTGTATAACAAAATCGCAAAGCGGTTCCATGAGAATCCAGATGAATTTGCTGATGCATTCGCAAGAGCCTGGTTCAAATTGACTCACAGGGATATGGGGCCAAAATCGCGTTACCTGGGTCCGGAAGTACCAGTAGAAGACCTCATATGGCAGGATCCCGTACCGGCCGTGGATCATGAGCTTATTCATTCGGATGATATTCAAGAATTGAAAGCGAAAATACTGGGTTCTGGTCTCTCCACATCTGAATTGATCTATACGGCATGGTCGTCCGCATCAACTTTCAGAGGATCAGATAAACGTGGTGGTGCCAATGGCGCACGAATTTGCCTTGAACCTCAGCGTAACTGGGAGGTGAATCAACCACAGCAATTGGACAAAGTGTTGAAGGTTCTGGAGGGAGTAAAAGATGCATTCGGTAAAAACGTATCCCTGGCGGATTTGATTGTACTTGGTGGAGGCTCAGCTATCGAAAAAGCAGCCAAAGAGGCTGGTTATGATATTGAGGTCCCATTTTCACCGGGGCGTACCGATGCAACACAGGCTCAAACGGATGTGGACTCATTTGCTGTCCTTGAGCCGATGGCAGATGGTTTCAGGAATTACCTGGGTGGAGATTTCAGCGTTTCAGGAGAAGAACTGCTTCTCGATAAAGCCCAGCTGCTGACGCTAACAGCCCCAGAAATGACGGCGCTTCTTGGTGGTCTTCGAGTGCTTAATACAAACTATGCAAGTACGAAGCATGGGGTTCTAACAAGTACCCCGGGGGAATTAACCAACGATTTCTTTGTGAATCTTCTGGATATGAATACCGAATGGAAAAAATCACAGAAAGAGGATGGTATCTACGAAGGATACGATCGTAAAAGCGGGAAATTGATCTGGACAGGCACACGGGTGGACCTCATTTTTGGTTCTCATTCAGAACTCCGTGCAATTGCAGAGGTTTATGCCCAGGAAGATTCAAAAGAAAAGTTCGTGCGTGATTTTGTGAATACATGGACGAAAGTCATGAACGCTGACAGATTTGATCTATCGAGGAAATAAAATTCAATAACGGATATGGTATTGCTGTAATAATCATGATTGGAAGTGATTCAGCAAAGGCATAAACCATATTCACGAGAAAGGATGTGAACCATGAAACAAATCATTACATATGTAGTGGTGTTATTGGGTCTCGTGGGATTAATGGGAATGGATCCAGCAATGGGTCCCGGTCCCGCATTGGGCTTGCCCATGGTCCCTATTCCTGATGATAATCCCCAATCGCCAGAGAAAATCGCACTGGGAGACAAACTGTTTCATGACAGTCGTTTCAGCACCACAGGGGAAGTAAGCTGTGCAACCTGTCATGCAACAGAAAAGGGATTCACGGACAGCCCTCTCAAAACATCAGAGGGCATCAATCGACTGACGGGAACGCGAAACGCTCCAACCGTATTGAATTCAGCCTATTTCACCACCCTGTTCTGGGATGGGAGATCGCCGGATCTAGAGGACCAGAGTCTTCACCCATTTACAAACCCGGTGGAGATGGGACTGGCCAATCATGATCCCATTCTGGAAATCGTTCGGTATGATAAGGAATATGTCAAGGCATTCAAAAATGTCTTTAGTGTAAAGCCATCTAAAATAACCATGCGTGAAGTCAGCATGGCCATTGCTGCATTTGAGCGAACTCAGGTTTATGGGAATTCGCCTTTTGACCGATGGTTCTACGGCAAAGATTCGGAGGCTCTCACGGATCAACAAAAGCGTGGGTACAATCTCTTTGTTCTGGAAGGGAGATGCGTATCCTGCCACGTCATCGAACAAACACAGGCAATATTCACTGACAATCGATTCCACAATGTGGGAGTAGGCATTAACAATATTCAAGATGATATTCCTGAAATTGCCGGGGAGTTTATCGAAGCCAATGCAACCGCAAGGGAAGTTGATATTAGGGTTTTGACAGATGCCCGCAGCTCGGAACTGGGTCGATTTGCTGTCACAAAGAATTTTGATGATATTGGCTCATTCAAGACACCGTCATTACGCAACATTGCGTTTACAGCTCCCTACATGCACGACGGCAGTCTGGCAACCTTGAAGGATGTGGTGGTTCATTACAACAATGGAGGTATCACCAGTAAGGAAGACATGGTGAATGATTTTCTCAGCGGTGGCATTCGACCTTTGAACCTCACAGATGAACAAATCGACGACCTTGTGGCGTTCATGGAAGCGTTGTCAAGTCCTGAAGTTCAAACCATGGTCAAAGAATAGGAGGTAATTATGAGCAATATGAAACGCAGGGATTTTTTGAAAGGAGCTGCCAGTGCTGCTGCTCTAAGTGTTTTGCCAGTAAGCCTGGTTGAACTCGCTTTTGGTAATAGCAGGGATAGTTTCACATTTGCATATATTTCGGATTCCCATATCCAACACATCAAAGGGACGAAATTTGTGAATAACTGGGACAGAGGTCTGATTCGAGCGGTTGCAGAAACCAATCTACTGTATCCAAAACCGGATTTTGTCGTATTTGGCGGAGATCTGGCACAACTGGGTATCAAACCGGAACTGGATCATGGAGCGGAGTTATTATCCAAACTGAGCGCAAAAACATACATGGTGATGGGTGAGCACGATTACTACCTGGATCTTGGTGAGTACTGGTCCGAATTGTTTGGACCACATTACTACAGCTGGGATCACAAAGGGGTCCATTTCATTACCCTCAACAGTATCCTCACCTATGATGACTGGACATTCAACCGATGGCCCAGCGCAGAACAACGAATGTTGGAAATGGCAGGATTGGATAATCCAAACGGTTCCCCATTCATGGTTGGAGAGAAACAGCTAAAGTGGTTAAAAAAGGATCTTAAGAATGTGTCCAAGGATACGCCAGTGGTTGTTTTCTCACATTCTCCTCTCCAGAAGCTGTATAAAGGATGGAATTTCTGGACAGAGGATGCGGAAGATATACAGGCGATCCTGAAACCGTACAAGAAAGTGAATGTGGTGTATGGGCATGTTCATCAAATCCAATACAACCAGATTGGAAACATTGCCTTCAATTCTGTCATGGCTACAGCATGGCCATGGCCCTATCCTGACTCCTATGCTCAAGCCAAGTACATGATGCCAAAACTCACGGTACCAATGAACCGGGCAGACCCATTTTTCGAACGGGATGCTACCGGCTGGCAAATGCTTGACATTGACAGTGGTCGAATAGCCATGCGCTATAACCTCTACAACAACACAAACCGAACAGTGGCATTTAATCCTAAAACCGGTCGACCGGAGGACACTGCATTTCAAGAGGATCAGGTACCACCTCAAACCCATTACTAAAGGAGAAGAGCATGAACAGTAACAAAACTCTGGGAATCTTTGCTATCATGTTGGGACTGGTGCTGATCGGTACTCTCCTGGCAGATGAATTCACGAAAGAAGACCTGAAGCGGTGGAATGAAGAATACATGAGCATGGTGCAACTTGGAAGGGATCTTTGGGTCGACGGAAACCTTGGAACCAATGGTGTGGCATGTGCCCAGTGTCATCCAAATGCGGCCAATACACATCCGGAAACCTATCCGAAATTCCAGCAACAAATTGGACGCGTCATTGGACTTCGTGAAATGATCAACTGGTGCCTGCAAAATCCGCTGGAAGGCGAGCCGCTGTTGTTGGACAGCCGCGAAATGGTCGCCATGGAAGCATACGTAACCTATGAAAGACGAGGTGTAGAACTGGCTCCCGGCAAACACTAGGGCTGAACACACATTTAGAATAATACAGGGGGATTGATGGTCCCCCTGCATTCTATTCCAGGAACCTGGTCAGATACGATCTGACATTCCACCCAGTTTGCTTTCAGAAGATAGTTAATCATTGTATTTTCTTTTAAGGAACAATGTCAATAATTCTATGATCACATGTCCCCTCTGATGAACTGAAATCAGGTAATCATGAGCAAAAAGTCAATGAATTCAACTGCGTTTGATAAAGAGCGAATTGTGGAACTAGCCACTTTTTCTGCCGCTGCAAATGCAGCGAATGATGCCGATACAATATTTGACCTTTTATTGGATTATATCCACACACTTGGGTTTAAACATATTTCTGTCTATGAGAAGCATGGAGATATTCTTCGATGGAAGCGAAAAAACAACTGGCTTCCAGAAAATATGTTGAAACGAATCAATTCCTTTATTGATTCTGTTGCAGGGAAAAACTCCTATTTATGGGTACCGATTGAAGCCACCAATATTTACGGTAAATGCTTTCTCACCAAACAGCATATGATCATCGAGGATCATGAGGAAATTCTTTCTCCGGTTTATGCAGGAAAACTAAATGCAAAGCAATTACCTAATACACTCTATAAAACCGGGATGAAAATTATTCAGGCACTGGCAGGGGAAACACATTATATCTTCCCATTGGGCGACTACGGTGTCATGTTTTTTGTAAATCCAACATCCAAAAGCAGTGTAGAACATCTATCCTGGGTATCGGCCATTCTTGATATTGCCGTTATTGCACTGGAAAGGGAAAGGACAGGAAGGCTGAAGGACATATTCCTGGCCAATATTTCACATGAAATCCGCACACCATTGAATTCAATAATTGGGTTTTCAGAACTGCTTGATGAAGAACTGGAGCCCAGCCTAAACCAACACCAGAAAGATTATTTATACGCAATAAGACACAGCGGTGATAGATTGATGCAAACTGTCCAGAAGGTTCTTGAATTATCACAGGTTGACTCTGGGACCTATCCACTGAAAAAGGAATCCTTCGATCTTGTTGCCACGCTAAATGAACTGGTTTCGAGATGCTCCATTTTGGTTGAACAAAAGCGGATCATCCTAACATTTGAATCTCAGTATAAAACTGCTATGGTGGAAGCTGATCTGTATGGTGTGAATCAGGCTATTACTAACATCCTTGAAAATGCAATAAAATACACTGACGAAGGTCAAATTAACATATCCCTGGAAAAGAAGAGCGGATTCTATATTTTAAAAATTCAGGACACAGGTATAGGTATCTCACAGGATTACCTTCCTAACATCTTCAATGAGTTTTCTCAAGAGAGCCAGGGATTTACAAAAAAGTACCAGGGAATTGGATTGGGAATGGCCATTACAAAAAGGCATTTGGATATAAATAATATTCATGTTGAGGTTCATAGTAAAAAAAATAAAGGGACCACTTTTTCCCTGTTTTTTAAAAACCTCAATATAAAGAAATCTGCACCATCCAATTCAAAAACCAAACAAAATCAACCGGGGATTACCCTAAACCGGCAATCAAAGTCTATCCTTATAATTGAAGATGAATTATTCTCGCAAAAACTAATATCACATCTTCTGAAGAAACATTTCGAAATTCATTTGGCCGGGAATGCTGACAGTGCCATTGAAATCCTGAAGAATCATCCTGTTGATCTGGTGCTGGTGGATCTGTCGCTTGAAGGAGACAAGGACGGGATCGATATGGTGAAGTGGATTAGACATAATAAGCAGTCTTCCAAATTGCCAACCATTGCAACAACAGCGCACGCATCTGAGATGGATAAAGAAAGATGTTTGAATGCAGGTTTCGACGATTTTCTTCCTAAACCAATCGTCAAAAAAACCCTGTTACAAAAAATCAATCTATATATATAGCCAATCGACAGTATCGTCAATCGGTACTCACCGTGAATTATAGTCCATAGGAATCAGGTCTAAATTGATCTGAGTAATGTGTATCAAGATAACCTATTGCCTCCGCCTCATTAGGAGGCAATGACTCCAGCAATTTATCTGCGCGATGAATCCATTCCAGCTCTGTTTTTGACATTTGGTCTTTCAGTATTGACAGGTGGTCCTTTATAATGTCAAACCCTGTGTTCAGGGCGCAGAGCGTCATTGCATACCCATCTTGGCATGATTGGATTTTACTGGCAACCTGAATAGCAGTCTCTGGAGCGAGCATAAGTGCTTCAGGACTGGAATGCACATCGCTGTCGATGAGAATTTGTCTGTAATTCGCAGGATTCAACCTGATAGCTGTATTAAACATTCTGCAATCATAAGCAAGGAGTTCCATAAATGCCTCCGGTGCGGACCCACTCAGCAGCTGGACATTTTGAACACTTTCATTACTCCATAGATCTGCGCAGGCACCCGCGATGTTTCCCAGGGGACTAAAATGTGCACAGCATGAAGATCGGCCTTCCATACTAATGGGTGTTCCTGTAAGCGCTTTTATAATGGGACCTTCATACGCGCAATCCTTGGAGGGACCCATCGCTCCTGAAAGGTAGGCGGCATAGGTGCGTGGAGCTGATGCCACCCGGTCCAGTGCAGCTAAAGTAGATGGCAGTAATCCCTGACCTGCAAGCTGCATAGCGGTATTGGCAAAACCACAGGCGGAATCACCACCAGGTATGCACTTGTATTTATGGGACAATTCTACGATGTGTTCCCATAACCAGATTACATCTCGAAAGCCAAGTACCCCAAGACTGGATACTATACCAGGTAGATCACCATATAATAGCGCCTGGTCGTGGACCTCTTTTCCTCCAATAGACTCGATGGATAATATATCCGCCCCTTCTTGCGCAGAAAATTCCAATGCCCTGACGGTTGTTTCCCATCCAATACCATCCCGCATCATTGGACGCTCATCGGAGTCCCTGAGATCAACAACCGTCACTCGTAAAGCGTTTGGAATACATGTTTCCTTGTAAAAAGTATCCAGTTCTGTTTTCAACAAGCCCGTGATCTCAGCCCCCAGCTCTGGTATCTCGGTCATTGCTGGTAACTGTTCAAATTCAATGACCAATCCGGGAATAGACAGTTTTCTGGCTCTGGAAAGGACAGAATCAATCATCCACGAATACTGGTCTACAACATCCTGGCGGGTGGTATCATTCACAAGCATCTCAGGCAGAGTAAAATTCATCTCAGGATAAACAGCACCATCACCAATGGTCAGGGAATGACCACAGGTCACAGGATAAGCGGCCTGACCGAAAATGAGATCCTCTGGATTCGGACACTCATAACGAACGTGTTCAATCGACATGTTCAGATCAACACAGGGGTGTACTGGGTGTCGATGACATCACCATGGTGTAACCCATCGCAGGATGTATGGTCTGAATTTCTTGCATCCTCAGCATTGTAAGTCAGCCCATTTTCAAAATAAATGATGGTCATTCCCTTGCGCGTTTTATCCGTTTGGTTTTTCCCTGCTCCGTGCCACGTTAATCCGGTATGAAAGGTGGCATCGCCAGGTCGCAAGGGAGCGACAATTCTGTTTCTGCCATCAAGGCTTTCAGGGAGATATGGTTTTTTGAAAATATCAACATACTCGGGATCCAGTTGCTGAGATTCAGGGTAAAATTGCAGGCACCCGCTTTCTTCAGGTACCGAATCCAACGCTATCCAGATTGTTGTTGTTTTTATAGGGTCCGATACAGGCCAGTAGCTGCTGTCGATATGCACATCCGTTTCGCGCCCGCCTGCTTCCTTGTATAGAGCCTGGTCATGCCAGAGACGGACAGACTGGACCCCCATTAAATCACGGGCGATACCAGCCAATCGTTTACTGAATACGATCGATTTAACAGCAGGGTATTCAAAACAGAGATAGCCGCATTGCAAAAAGGATTGTTGGTAAAGAGATTTTTCTTCCAGTTTTCGAGTGTCAAGCCGTGTGCGCATGAATACGGCAGCATCGATAACATCTCGGATATACTTGAGAGCAAATGGAGGTATGATCAAGGATACACGGACAAATCCGTACCTGGCATAAAACTGTTGGTCATCAGGGACCACTCCAAATGGAGTATCCAGTAATTTCTGCACATCCTTTGGTAACGGGCTCTGTAACAACGTTAATTCTGAGTTCATAATTCTTCCTGATTTCCTAATCAAAAGAGCAGGCAAATTGATAGGGATCTCGATAGGTGGCATCTGCCTGTATTCGATTGCAAAATTCCCGGGAAACAGGTGCACCACCAATATAGATTTTGGTTTCAGGATTGTTTTTCCTCAGGAGAACCACATTGGATTCCATGTGAAGCATGGTCGTTGTGAGCAGTGCGCTCATCCCAACCATGGCATTTTCATGCCGGTTGACCTCATCAACAAACTGGGCACCGGATACATTGGTCCCAAGATCAACCACATTCCATCCATTACCCTGCATAATAAGTTTCACCAGATTCTTTCCAATATCATGTAGGTCCCCCTGTACGGTTCCAAGTATCAATGTTCCACGAGACATCAATTCATGATCCTGGAAGTGTGGTTTTAAGATATCTACAGACTTGTTCATCGCCTGTGCGGAGATAAGCATATTGGGTATAAAGGCCTCCCCATTGGCAAATTTTTCACCAATGGCTCTCATCCCTGGCATGAGCCCTTCATTTAGAATCACCTGTGGATCGATGGCTGACTTCAGGGCTCTTATGGTTAATTCTGTCGCTCCGTCTTTTCCTGCAAGATGAGGAGGATGAGGTGTGTCACGATTAATCTTTCCAGATTCTACTGCGTGCTTTAGTTGCTCCAGTAACATCATTTTGCTGTCCAGTTATATACGGTTAACACTTTGAATCATTGCCATGAAATTATCATCTGGGATGTAGTCGGGAATGCTGTTTCCGGATCCGAGAGCATAGCCACCTTTATCCTGTGAAGTTTTTAGCAGGGATTGTGACCGGGCGAGGATGGAATCCGGCTCACTCCGTGCAAGAAAATCCACATCAATTCCTCCAAGGATGGCGATCCGCGATCCCCATTGCTCCAATGCAGATTCCACCGGGAGAATCTCATCCTCGAAAGAGTGCTTGGCATCGTAGCGCATGTCATCTATGATATCATCCATTACATCTTGGACCTGTCCACAGGAATGAAGAATAGCATATTTCCCATTCCCATGAATAGCCCTGACCATTTTTTTATGCCATGGGAATACCCATTTTCGCAACGCATCGGGAGAAAACATGGTCTGGTTTTTAAATCCCCAGTCATCATTGACAATGCAGGCACCGACTGTATCCACAGATGAAACAATGTCATAGAATCGTAGCAATCTTGAGCCAACAGCATCAAAAATTTCAGTGGTCAGGTCCGGATCAAGCATGGTCATAAGACTTAAGTTCTCAAATCCCACTAGATCAATCACATTTTCCAGTAAACCCCCATTTCCACCTGGAATAAGTTTCATTCCATCTGGCAACAAGGGTCCAATATCATGATAGATATCAAAATCACCTGACTCCGGGTCAGGCCATTCATAGGCGTCAAAACTTTTTCTATCAACAATGATAGCCCCTTCATTCAGAGAATGGCTGCTTTCCTTTTGGCGATCACCCTTGAAAAAATCCATAGTATTGGTGCGCCAGGCGGAAATGGTAACATAATCATACCCTGCAAAGCGGAATGCATTGATCAGGGGTTTAAATGCATCCAGGCGACCAATATACTTTTCCGCATTCATCCCGCTTAGCCGTTGAATCAGCCGTGTATTAAATGCAAACTCAAATAATGTTGGTCGATCCGGTACTTTTCTCTTCAATACAGATACCAGTTGGGAAAAGTCAGGCTGGAAATGATCTCCCCTTATGTTCAGCGGATTTGTCATAGCACTAACTGAAAATACTTATCCTTGCAATGACAATCTTACATTTGGTTTGCCAGTTAGTATACTATTTTGATAAATTTTAATCAGATCAGTATTATACAAAACCTGATCATTTATATCACACACGCAATGAAGCATATTCACAGAGAAAAAATCACCTATCCTGCCCTGAAATCGATCTACATTCGTCGGGTTGCATCCTTGAAAATGGATATGGATCTCCATACTCACTCCGACTATGAACTGGTGTATATAATGAAAGGGTCGGGACTACGTTATATTGGAGAATCTCTTCATCGGTTTACGGATGGAGACATGACATTTATTGGACCTAACCTTGCCCATGTGTGGATTAGTGGCAACAAGGGAAATACTGGCATTGCGGATGTTATTGTTCTCCAGTTTTCAAGGAAATCAATTGAGAGCCTCCTTGGGATGCCCGAATGTCAACAAATCAGCGAATTGCTTGACAAATCAAGTGGTGGTCTTAACCTGGTAGGCGAAGCGCGGCTCAAGATTAAAAAGTATCTGGACATAATGTTAAAAAGTCCCGGTATAAAGCAATACTCCATTCTTCTGGATATTTTAAACGACATGTCCAAAGCAAAACATGTTTCGTTACTGAATCCAGTTTCAAATGTTGATGAGAATGTGGAGAAAAAAAGTCGAATTGAACGGGTTTGTCATTTTACAGAAACATGTTATAATCATAAACTGGTCCAAAATAATGCAGCGGCCATTGCCCATTTAACACCGTCCGCATTCTGTCGGTACTTCAGGAAAAAAACAGGCAAAACCTATGGTACATTCCTGATGGAGACCCGGATAAGACTTGCATGTAAAAAACTCCTTCAGGAGTCTAATTCCATTTCACAGGTCGCGTATGAGAGTGGTTATAATAATCTGTCAAACTTCTATCGCCAATTCAAGAGAATCACCGGCCAAACACCAAGACAGTTTCAAACAAATCGCCTGATTTTGAAACCCTAGTTCCTTCATCTAACTTCCCACCCCTGATTTGAAGGAAACATGACAGATACAAATCCAATAGAATTGTTACTCCCGGCAGGTGATTTTCAAAAAATGAAATTTGCCTACGCATTTGGTGCAGATGCCACCTATCTTGGTATACCAAGATTTTCCCTGAGGGCCAGGGAAAATGGATTCAAGAAGGGCACAGAAATTGATGCAATCAACTATGCTCACGGAATCGGAAAAAAAGCCTACCTCACGGCTAATATTATTCCCCACAATCATAAAGTAGAACCATTTATGAACTATGTGGATAACCTGCTGACTCAAGTTCAACCTGATGCATGGATCATGTCAGATCCTGGTATGATCATGATGATGAAAGAAAAACACCCTGAACAGGAAATCCATTTGTCCGTTCAGGCAAACAGCGTGAATTATGCTTCTGCCAGATTCTGGGGTTCCATGGGTGTAAAGAGGATCATACTCAGTCGTGAAATATCCATAAAGGAAATCAAGCAGATACGGGATGCCTGTCCTGATATGGATCTGGAAGCGTTTGTTCATGGTTCCATCTGCATTGCTTATTCAGGTCGGTGTCTCATTTCCAATTATATGTCTAACCGGGACCCAAATCAGGGTACTTGCTCACATTCCTGTCGGTGGGAGTACAAAATGTATGAAAAGGAACCACTCCAACCAGGGTCGTGGCTAGCTCAGGCAGATAAGGACGAGATTGCCGTGACACAGCACGGAGATACATATGTCCCTTTGAAAAAAGATTATTACCTGGAGGAAACAGAGCGTCCCGGTGAATTCATGCAGATAGATGAGGATGAAAACGGTACATACCTCATGAATGCGCGGGATTTATGCGCCATCGAGCATTTGGATGCTTTGGTAAATGCAGGTGTTAACAGTTTAAAAGTGGAAGGTCGATCGAAATCTGTTTATTATGCGGCTGTGATCGCCAGAGCTTATCGAAGGGCTCTATCTGATATGGCTAATGGCAACCCATTTGATGATAACAATCTATCAGAAGTTTTTTCCACCTCGCATCGTGGATTAATAACGGGGTTTTTATTTGGGAATCCCGGACGATCAGCACAAAAATTTGATAAAGCCAAACCTGAAAACTCCACCCATCGATTTTCTGGAATTGTGCATGAGTATGATGCAGAGAAAGGGTGGATTAAAGTTGAACCGCGTAATCCTATTCGGAAGGGCATGACATTGGAGTTGTTAAAACCGACGTCAACAACTGAACTGGTTATCAGTGAATTATATAACACAGAGTTTGATCCGATCGATGCTATCCATGGTGGATTGCATTTTTGTTATATCCCCATTCAGGATGATCCGGGTGAATTTGCATTGCTGAGAGAGAAACTGATTTAATCTGGTTTCTACAGCATGAAAAGCGGTGATACAGCAAGCAGCAGGATAACGGTTAAAGCAATCCAGTCTGAGTAATCTTTTCTGTCTTTGTTTCTCATTTTTTCCTCATTTCTAGAGCAGGATGATGGGAAGGATAATCAAGGTCAGTATTATCACCAGCGATATACAATCGCATACATCCTGTTTTATGTTGTGTAAGTGTCTCAATTTGTATTCTTTGTTTATATGATCACCAGGGGTGAAATGGTCAGCAAAATCACGATAGAAAATGCAACCCAGTCGATCAGTGTTTGTGTGTAATGTTTCATTGTTTTCTCCATTTGTTTCAAGTTCGCTTTCTAATAAACAAATGGCGTGCCAAAAATTATACAACGCTGTATCTAACGTAATATCAGCAATTATAAAATTGTTGTCTTTGG
Organism: uncultured bacterium; assembly: GCA_964344305.1. Lineage (GTDB taxonomy): Bacteria > Fidelibacterota > Marinisomatia > Marinisomatales > JABMOV01 > JABMOV01. Next base: position 14,607 of record CAYFMT010000006.1, read on the forward strand.
CCCTTATTTAATTATATATAAAATTGATATAAGAAAATATCTATTTCAATATCGAAAATGTGATTATGGGAGGAAAATGCGCTTAAGAACAACCTCGGCTCCATTGATAACGAACTGGACCGCGATAACAAGAAGCAATAATCCCATAACTCGCTGGATAATCCTCATCCCTGTATAGCCAATGGCTTTAATGATCTTGTCACCATTCCTGAGTATGATGTGCACAATGCCAAGGACAAGAAGAATGGCTGCGATTAGCGTTCCATAACTGATAATACCGGGGGTCTGATTGGCGAGAAGCATGGATGCGGTGATGGCACCGGGTCCTGCAATAAGCGGAATCCCGATGGGACTGATAGCAATATCACTGTGAGACTGGGATTCTTCCTGTTCCTTTGGAGTCGTACGGGTTCTCCCGACTTTTGCCTCCAGCATTTTTAGTCCGCTTCTAAAAAAAAGGATACCTCCCATAATGCGGAAAGCTTCCACAGTAATACCAAAGAATGTGAAAATAGTATTGCCAATAAATGAAAAAACAATGAGAGTGGCAGTGGCTGTGAGGGTCCCCTTGAATGCAATCTCTTTTCGTTCCTCATTTGAAAATCGCTCTGTCATCACAATCAAAAGGGGGGAAATACCCAGTGGATTGATCAGGGTAAACAATGTGGTTAAACACAAAATAAAGAAATGGAATTCTGATTGAATCAGGTCAAACACATTACATCCTATCGGGTGCACTTATTCCCAGCACAGCCAATCCATTTGCCAAAACGATTCGTACGCCCTGAATTAAGGCAAGTCTCGCGAGGGACAATGGTTGATCGTCTGTGATTACTCTACAATCCGTGTAAAACCGATGGAAGTGCCCGGCCAGCCCATGTAAATAATTTGCAATGACCTGCGGTTCCAGGGATTCCAATGCCACTTCCATTACATTCGGGAATTCTATCAATGATTTCATCAATGAAATTTCTGAGTCATGAACCAGTAACGAAGAATCAAAGGACTCTGTGTATGCCAACCCGAGATGTTCACCATGTTTGAGAATATTCATTATACGGGCATGAGCATACTGTAGATAATACACAGGGTTTTTATCCGATTGATCCTGCGCAAGATCAAGATCAAAATTCAAATGACTGTTCATGCCTCGCATGATGAAGAAATACCTCACAACATCTCTGCCCACAAGGGATGTCAGTTCATCCAGAGTTACAAAATTGGCTTTCCTGGTGGACATTTTCACCACTTCACCGCCACGGATGAGTGTAACGAATTGATGAATAAGCACACGTATGACGTCGGTGTTGTAACCCAGCGCTTCCAGTGCAGAAAGAACATCGGGATAAGTGTCCTGATGATCCGCACCAAATATATCGATTATCACATCAAATTTTCGATCAAGCTTGTTCCTGTGATACGCCATATCCGGCAGACGGTAAGTCGGTTCGCCACTGCTCTTGATAAGAACCCGGTCCTGATCCTTCCCAAAGGATGTGGTGCGAAACCAGCTTGCACCATCAGACTCGTAAACGAGATCCTTCTGTTTCAATAACTCAACAATATCATCAACGGCACCCGTTTCATAAAATGTCTTCTCATTGGTGAATTGATCGTGTACGATACCAATGTTTCTCAACGTTGTGCTGATATCCTTAAATATGAGTTCCTCGGCAATCTTTCGAAAAAGAGGGCTATCCTCCTTCAGTTCAGTGCCATGGTTGTCCTGGATGAATGCTGCAATATCTCGAATATAGTCACCCTGATAACCATCCTCAGGCAATGGAACATTCCGGCCAAGAGTCTGAAAATACCTTGCAGCCACTGATTGTCCAAGAATTCGCATCTGACGGCCTGCATCATTATAATAGTATTCCCGAATGACTTTATACCCATGCCACTGGAGTATATTCCCAACTGTATCACCGAGAACGGATTGTCTACCGTGACCCACGGTTAGTGGTCCGGTGGGATTTGCGCTAACAAATTCCACGTTGGCAGTTTGACCCTTTCCTGTATCTGTTTTTCCATAATTGGATTCTTTCGCCAGGATGATCATCAACTGACTATTTAAATAGGTAGCGCTAATGGTAAAGTTGAGAAAACCGGGAGGTGTTACTGTACATTCCTGTACAAAAGAAGAATCCAGATCCAGTTTTGCGTTTATTTCCTGAGCCAGCTCGATAGGATTTTTCCTCACCCGTTTTGCAAGGATTAACGCCAGGTTGGTGGAAATATCTCCAAATTGAGGATTTTTAGGTGGCGCTAATTGAAACTCTACAGGGTCAAGGTCAAGGGCTGTCAGGGCCTTGTGTAGCTGCTGATTGAGATAGGTCTGTAAATTCATCACTAATTTCAATTGTAGGGGCATCAGCCCAAAGTTTTTCTATGTTATAATAATGACGCTCACGGGTTTTAAAAATGTGTACCACTACATCTATGTAATCCAGCAGTACCCATTGTAGATTATCATACCCTTCAATATGAACTGGTTTATGGGGTGTCCCTCGACGGATTTCATCTGCAATTGATTTCACCTGGACATCGGTGTCAGCAGAGCAAACCATGAAATAATCTGTCAGGCTTGTAAGGCCACGGACATCAATGGAAAGTACATGTTCGGCTTTTTTGTTTAGGGCCAGCTGACCAATGAGTTCAGTCAGATCAGAAGGTGAGTCGATTGTATTTGACGTCAATTCAGTTATTGTTCATTAAATAGTGAATAGGTAGAAGATAGATTGGCATAATCTTTCCCTATAATAACTGTAAGGGACACATCCAGAGATGGATCGGGTTTAACCAGGACCCTTGTTCGATCATTCATGTCGAAGCCCATGGCCTGCGCCACAGTCTGGAGGGCTCGAATATCCTCATTCCTCTGGATAATCAGTGTTTCATTATACTCAAAATGATCTGCATTTTCAGCCCGGACAACATCCAACTGGTTTTCACGAAGAAAATCAGACATTATTCCTGCCACACCCTTAACACCACATCCATTCAGGACCTCTACCTTGATATCCAGGATAGGATTTTCCTCATAAATCTCCACAGCTAGTTTTGGAACATCCTTGGAGGCTGGAAAGGTCACATCCATGGTGACTCCGCTACGGGGGTACTGACGGGAAAAGGAAAAAATGAAGGCAAAAATAATAAGGCTTAATACAGCAATGGCTGTATTGATAATTGTATCCTGCCAGTTACTTGGGCGTCTTTTCTTTTTGGATTTAGGCATGTGGCGTTTGTGCAAAAATATCTATGTCTTTTTGATCACGATTTAAAATGCCCTGAGGCTGAATGGTGAGTTTAATCTTCGTGAACTATATGCGTTGTTCCCAAAAGAAAAACTGACAATGGAGTTTTCTGAGGGACGATAAGTCAGTCGTGTATTGTACAGTATATCACCGGTAAACAGGCTGTTCTGCGAAGTAAGAGGTTGTCCCATCATGGGTTGTAGGAGTGTGATATCTGTATCCAGACGAAGATTATCGTTAATCCAGTAGGACATCTGGTTGGTATAACTACCGACACTGAACGTCAACCCGCCCATACTCATCATGGACATTGAAAAACCATGATGAATGTCAAACCTGTCTGGATCAAAAATGGACAATCCTTCGGTGCGATTCAAGTTTAGGTGCATGGTTTCTGCCGTCTCCAGGTTTTGCAAATCTGAGACCAGCTGTCCCGATGCCAGAGACAGGAAAAAAAGTGTTAGAATTATCAGCGTGTTTTTGCCCTTCATGATACCCCAAAACATACAATGGTTTTCCTCAAAATTTGTACCGGTATTTAATACAGAACGGGGAAAAGGTTCCAACACTCATGATTCGGCGGAATCAATAACAGCTCCACCCAGGCATTCTGCATGATTGTAAAATACAATAGATTGACCGGGTGTAATGGCAAACTGGGGTTCAGCGAACTGCACTTGTATGGTGCCATCCACAAGCGATTCAATAATGCAGGGTGCATCATTATGTCTATATCGAATTTTTGCTGAACAGGAAAACGGAAAACGCTGTGGTGGGTTGATGGTCCAGTGAAGCTGGCTTGCTGTTAACCGTAAATGATAGAGCGATGGATGATCGTGTCCCTGGACAACCACCAACCTGTTATCATTCAATTGTTTACCGGACACATACCATGGAGATTCCTTCTCCCCATAGCCCCCTCCAATCCCGATGCCCTTCCGCTGGCCGATGGTATAGTACATCAACCCTTGATGCTCACCCAGCACCTCACCTTTTTCACTAACTATATCACCGGGTCGAGCAGGAAGGTATTGTTCAAGAAAGTATCGAAAATTTCTTTCGCCAATAAAACAGATACCGGTACTGTCCTTTTTCAGGCTGTTAATAAACCCGGCGTCCTTTGCCAGTTGACGCACCTCATCTTTCTGGAGGTCACCAATGGGAAACAGAGTCTTCTCCAGAGCATTCTGTTGAAGGGTATATAGAAAATAGGTTTGATCTTTTCCTGTATCACAACCGCGAAGCAAATGCACCCCATGATTGTCTTCCTTCAGCCGTGCATAATGTCCTGTGGCGATTCGCTCTGCCCCCAGTTCAATGGCATAATTCAAAAATACTTTGAACTTAATTTCTTTATTGCAAAGGATATCGGGATTTGGTGTCCGCCCTGATTTGTACTTACGAAGGAAATATGAGAATACCGATTCCCAGTATTCTTTTGAAAAATTAACCGAGTGTAGCGGAAGGTCCAACTGGTGGCAGATATCGAGGGCATCCTTGTAATCTTCCTCTGCGGTACAGAATTCATCATCATCGCCCTCCCAGTTTTTCATGAAGAGGCATTCGACATCATATCCCTTACTCTTAAGTAGCATGCCTGCAACAGCGCTATCCACACCGCCACTCATCCCAAGGATAACCTTCTCAGGCACGAAATTTCTTCGCTTTAGCTATGACATCTGCCATTGCATCAACCAGCGTACTCACATCTTCAGTGGTATTCCCCAAACCAAAACTGATGCGGAGGGTCCTCAGGTTCAGGTGATCAGATAATCCAATGGCAGATAGAATACGTGATGGCTTAACAGTACCGGAAGAGCAGGCACTTCCACTGGAAATGGAGATTCCCTTTAAATCAAGATTGATGATCATGAAATCACTCGGCACGTGAGGAAGTGTGACATTGATCAGTCCCGGCAAATGGTGATCAGGATGCCCATTATAAATTGCATCAGGATAGACCGAAAGTAGTTGGGATTTGAATTGTGATTCAAGCTGGGATAAATGAGATATATTTTCAGTGATGTGTTCCGATGCAAGTTGTGCCGCCAGTCCTGTGGCAGCAATGGACGGTATATTTTCCGTGCCTGAGCGTAGACCATGTTCCTGCCCACCCCCTGCAATGAGGGATTGTATCTCTGCTCCAGCCTTCACATATAGAATGCCCAATCCTTTAGGTCCATAAAACTTGTGAGCGGATAGACTCAGGTATTCACAGCCCAATTCCTGCACATCAATGGGTATTTTCCCCATGGCCTGCACAGCATCCGTATGGAACAGGATATTGTTTCTTGAGGCTAAGGCAGAGATGTCGAGTATGGGTTGTATGGTTCCAATCTCATTGTTCGCAAACATAATTGAAATGAGAATGGTATCATCCTGTATGGCATTTTCAATGGATTGGGTTTTGACCAGTCCTGTATTGTCTACGGGTACAATGGTATGCGAAACGCCTAACGGTTTTAACTGTCGCAAAACATCCAGGATGGCGGGATGCTCGATTTCAGAGGTAACGACATGCTTTTTCTCTGAAAAGAGAAGTTGTTTTAGGACTGTATTATTGCTTTCTGAACCTCCGCCGGTAAATACAATTTCATTTGGGGTAGCATGGATGGCATCAGCAATTTGCCTTCTTGCCCGTTCAAGGAGTACACGTGAAGATTGTCCTATCTTATATGTGCTGGATGGATTTCCATAATGGGATTTCTGCGTTTCCTGCAATAATTCCAGAACTTCATCCCGAATTGGGGTTGTGGCGCTATGGTCGAAGTATAACATGGATAGAGTTTACCGGTGTGCGACTAAAGGGAATTTCCCCATGTACAGGGGTTTAAATATCGTTGCGTATGGAAGCGTATTTGAGAGTGTTTTGAAGGTTTTTGTAAAAGGGAGGTTTAAAATCTTCCAACACTTGCATGGATGCCTGTACATCATATTCGTACCGTATCACATTCCAGCTAAACGTATCTCCAACCGTCAAAAATGCTACAGCACCTCTTGGGTCTTCATCAAAGGGAAGACCAGTCGCCCCCTGGCACAGCAGCTTCAGGTTCCCACGCTCTTCATATCGAGGCGTATGCACGTGCCCGTGTACAAAAACAAAACTGTCTATATCCGGTTGTGCATTGGATACATGATTCCGCCAGTGAAGCGCCTCATCCATGGAGGGAGGCAGGTCATCACGCTGGTACCATGCATGGGTAAACTCCACAAGTGTTTTACCAACGGTATCCCTGTAAGAGACGTTCATCTTTTTAACAAACTCAATCCCTTCAGGACCTAATTGATCATACGTCCATTTCTCATTAGCAACAATGGCCTGGCAAATGGGATCATCCGGATCCATACCTTCGAGAGACGGACGCTCTTCCTCCCATAGTTTTTCAATAAGGTACCGATCATGATTTCCACGGATAAAAACACAGGTGTCTAATCCCATGAGGAGATCCAGGGTGGTTTTTGGATCGGGACCAATAGAAAAACAGTCCCCAAGACACACAAGTTGATCCACAGATCCATTGTCGCGAATGAGATCCAGTGCTTTTTCCAGTGAAATGGCATTGGAGTGAATATCCGTGATAATGGCGTAAGTTTTTGCAGACATAAGATAAAATATACCCAAGCAGGTCTTTTTGTATCAAGGATTAAGCTGAGGCGAATGGGGGTCCAAATACCCATATTTTTCATTGTAAACTAGGTCCATGAATTCAAATACAATCCTTATTGTTGGTTCTATTGGAATCGACACCATTGAAACACCAAAGGAGAAACGTGAAGATATCCTGGGTGGTTCTGTCTCCTACGCACTGGTTTCAGCCGGACATGCATCCCGGGTGTCAGTTGTTGGCGTTGTTGGGGAGGATTTTCCACCATCAGCCACACGCCACTACGAAACTTATGCATCTGATCTAACGGACATGATTAAAATGAATGGGAGAACCTTTCGGTGGGGAGGCAGGTATTTTGAAAATGGAGACGACAGGGAAACATTGTTTACTGAATTGGGTGTTTTTGAATCATTCAACCCTGTATTAAGCGAGGTGAACAAGCACCATCCCTGGGTATTTCTGGCAAACATTCATCCCACTCTTCAATTATCTGTGATGGAGCAATGTGACCCTCAATCCAGATTTGTCGTGGACACCATGAATCTCTGGATAGAAACAACTCCACAAGAATTGAGGTATGTTTTAGATCGGACAAATATTTTACTGATCAACGAATCGGAATCACAGTTATTGACAGGAAGAGAGTCGTTGGATGATTCTGCGCAGGAGTTGATGGACCTGGGCATTGATACTGTCGTGATAAAGTGTGGAAGCCGGGGAGCAAAAACCTATTCCTCAACAAAACAATTTTCCGTGGGAGTATTTCCTGTTAAAAATATTGCTGATCCCACAGGTGCTGGGGATACATTTGGCGGCGGTTTTGTTTCAACACTGGCCCAGGGTCAATCCCTTGAAAATGCTGTAATCAATGGATCAGCGTGGGCTTCATTTTGTGTAGAAGGGTTTGGCGTTGAATCGCTTGTAGATGTTTCAGAAGACGCGTTGAACTATCGACGAGATGCTATTTCCCTGACCCTTACACCTTGATATGCACGTTTGTGCCTTCTAATTTCACATCTTGGAATTTTACAAATTAAGAGGTAGCTATGTTTAGAATTCTTCGTGGATTATCTCCACTCATGTTGATAATCGCTCTGTTGTTTGTGGGCTGTACCAGCCAGGAACTCACATCTGCAAAACTATATATCCAGCAGGAGAACTGGGAAAAAGCTGAAGAATTTCTTCTGGCAGCTCTTATTGTAGAACCAGAAAATCCTGAAGTCCCATATCTTCTTGGAAAAGAGGTTTACATGCGGAATGAAGATTGGGTTAAAATGAATGAAATGTTTGATAAAGCCCTGTCTCTTGGCGCTGATAAAATCATTCTCCAGGGTGCTCCCGTAAAAGAATATGTGAATAATGCCAGGGGAGAAGCCTGGGCCAATGCATACAACAATGCCGTACAGACATTCAACACGGTGAGAGGAAAAGAAGGCGACGATAAGAATAAGGCACTGGATATGGCCATTGAAGGGTTTGAACTAGCAACAAAAATCAATCCGAAAGAACCACAGAATTATTCCATTCTTAGTCTTGTATATGCAGAACGAGAGTTAAATGACAAGGCACTTGCCACACTTGAAACCGGAATGTCCCTGAAGATCGAGGAACCAAAGTTGTATGTCACTATGGGGCAGGTGTACCTGAAGCTGGTAAAACTGGAAGAATCAGCCAGCGCATTAAAAAAAGCACTGGAATTGGATGCATCCAATCTGGACGCCACAAAACTCCTGGCACAGATTTATTATGACTTAACTCAAATTGAAGATGCAGTGGCCACGTACGAGAAGGCCATTGATCTTGAGGAGGATGACCTGGGAAAAGCGGACCTCCATTTCAACCTTGGTATTCTGTACATGAAAATGGGTGAAATTGATAACGCAGAAGATAATTTTATGGAATCCTATGATTTAAACCCGGAAGATGCGGAAGCCGTGGTTGGTATTGCTCAGACATTTGAGACAGCCGAAAGATGGAGAAGTGCTGAAAAATGGTATAAGGAAGCTATTTTCCTTGATCCAGAAAATGCCAGCCATTATCGCTCCATGGCCAGGGTGCTGATCAAACAGGGAAAAACAGATGATGCCACAAGGTACTATGAAAAATCAAAGAGATTCGAATAGACTTTTACCACAATAAGAAGAATGAAATCCCGATGCGTAAGTGTCGGGATTTTTTTATCCCAGTTTTTGTCTTTTCCTCAAGTATTCATTTAGGGCTGTATCCAGGGATTCATCGGTGTATAAGGGAATATAATCGATGTGTCTCTCACGGCAGTGTTTCTTATAATAGGATTGGAAAGCCTGTATTAGTTTCTGATAATCCCGTTGTATATGCCAGGGCTCTGTTGTAATGGTTTCACCTGTTTCCATATCCCTGAAACGGGTGCGGACGTTGTAATCAAAAAGCAATTCCTGTTTATCCAGAATATGAAACACGATCACTTCCTGCTTGTTATGACGGAAGTGTTTTAACCCTTCCATGACCTGTTCAGGATCATCCAGGAAATCAGAAATAATGATTACGAGCCCACGCTTTTTAATCCGTTCAGCCATTTCATGAAGAACAGGCCCTAATCGCGTATCTGTCCCGGTACTGATTTTCTCCAGTGTAGATAAAACAGTGTTCAGGTGACTGGGGTTTGAACGGGGTGGAATAAACTGTTTAATGGCATGATCAAATGTGACCAGTCCAATGCCATCCTGCTGGTTAAGCATAAGGTAAGACATGGCAGCAGACAGGTAGCTGGCGTATTCAAGTTTGGAAACATTTCCGCTGGAAAAATTCATGGAATCACTGGTATCCAGGATAATATAGGAGCGAAGATTGGTTTCTTCTTCATATCTCTTGACATAATAGCGATCGGTTTTTCCATAAAGCTTCCAGTCAATGTGCCGAATCTCATCACCGGGCCCATAAGCCCGATGCTCCGCAAACTCCACACTGAAACCATGGTATGGGCTCTTATGCTGGCCAATGATATACCCTTCCACCACGAGCCTGGCACGCAACGACATATTGTTGAGTTTTGCAACGACTTCAGGATTTAGGTATTTCTTTTTATCCACGATTAAACGCTGAGCAATTGTATGGGTCTAACACGCAAATCGGTATTAGGATTGAATGAGTTTCAGCAGGATATCATCCACATTCAAACCATCCGCTTCTGCATTGAAATTGGTTAACACGCGATGCCGAAGAACAGGTAATGCAAGATCCTTGATATCCTGTATATCGGGTGAAGGACGACCATCCAGAATGGCTTTTGCCTTTGCACCTAAAACGAGGTATTGAGAAGCCCTGGGTCCTGCTCCCCATTCAATCCAGTCATTGATAAAATCCGGGGCAGATGTAAAACCCGGTCGCGTCGATGCTACAAGATCCACAGCATACTGCACCACATTTTCAGCCACAGGCACTCTTCGGACCAAATCCTGAAATGCAAGCAGCTCATCCCGGCTGATAATATTGGACAAACTGGGCGTAGCACTTCCTGTTGTGGTTTGCACTATGGCCACTTCTTCATCCCGTGAAGGATACTCAATTTTCAGATTGAACATGAACCTGTCCAATTGGGCTTCAGGAAGCGGATAAGTTCCTTCCTGCTCGATTGGATTTTGGGTTGCAAGCACAAAAAATGGCTCTTCCAGCGTGTAGGTTGTGCCGGCCGCTGTGACCTTATGTTCCTGCATGGCTTCAAGGAGCGCGGCCTGAGTTTTGGGTGGTGTTCTGTTGATTTCATCCGCAAGGATAATATTCCCAAAAATGGGACCTTTAAAAAATCGAAATTCTCGTTTTCCAGTGGAATGATCTTCCTCTATAACCTCTGTGCCTGTGATATCACTTGGCATGAGATCTGGTGTGAACTGTATTCGACTGAATTGAAGATCCATTAGATCTGCCATGGATTTGATTAGCAGCGTTTTTGCCAGACCGGGAACACCAACCAGAAGGGTATGACCTTTGCACAATAGAGCGATCAAAATATGATCAAGAATGGTCTGCTGACCGATGATGGTATGTCCGATTTCATCTAAAAAGGCAGCCTTTTTTTGAACGAGGTTCTGTAATAATTGTGTATCTGTTGTTTTTGCCATAAGAATTATCCGATCTGTTTCGCTGGAAAATGCTTCAACGTCTTCAGGGTTCCATATAATAATATTGAGACGGGAAAGTTAATCATATCTGGTTTTGGGTTAATGGATTATTGTTATGAAATCATTCTGTTTTCACTGGAAAATGTTGCCCTTTCTATTTATGATGATTCCAAAGATGAACCTAACTTTCACCATGGGTCAACAAAGGATTGAGAGCACACTGGTTGGAATGACAGCCAGAGAAATAGAGGAGCTAATTCTTGGATTAAACGAACCAGGTTTTAGAGCTGTACAGATATATCACTGGGTTTATAAGCATCAGGTAGAATCCTTTGATGACATGAAGAACATTCCCCGTGCCCTGAGAAAAACACTATCTGAAACGGTCAGAATCCACCCACTCCAAAAAAAGAAGATGTCAGGTACACCGTCTGAAACTTCGCAAAAATTTCTGTTTCAACTTTCGACGGGAGAATCCATTGAATCTGTATTGATCAAGGAAAATGGACGTGTGACTGTGTGTGTCTCCACCCAGGTTGGGTGCGCTGTTGACTGTGCATTTTGTGCAACCGCAAAAATGGGCTTTAAGAAAAACCTGACTGCTGGAGAAATTGTGGATCAGGTCATACAGATACAGCAGGACATCTCCGACCGCATATCAAATATTGTGTTTATGGGTATGGGTGAACCCTTCCTGAATTATGCCAAATCCATGGAATCAGCAAAACTCATGAACGATCCGGATGGCTTGAATATTGGTGCGAGGAAAATTACAATTTCCACCTCAGGGATTATTCCAAAAATTCGTCAGTTTACCCTGGAACAACATCGGTATAAGCTCGCCATCAGCCTCAATGCATCATCCCAGGAGCAGCGGTTACACATCATGCCAATAGCACGAAAGTATTCCCTGGTTGATCTGATGGATGCATCACGGGAATATTTTGACAGGACCCGAAATCATGTCACGTTTGAATATGTCCTGATGGACAGGTTTAATGACACACCGGGAGATGCGAAAAGACTTATCAGACTCATCGGGAATTTGCCCTGCAAGCTGAATGTGATACCGTACAACGATATTGGTGGAGATTATGAACGACCGGAATCATCAAGAATTGACGCTTTTTTGAGTGAATTAGAACAGGCACCATTTACTGTCACAGTTCGGTGGAGTAAAGGTACGGATATCCATGCAGGATGTGGACAATTAGCAACGGAAGCAATATGAATTCATTAAACCTAATGGCTGAATACGTATATGATAAGACTCTCCTGTCAGGCGGAATGGCTGTTATTCTGGGTTCAGGGTTAGGCGATTTTGCTGATACACTGGAAAACAGCACAACGATTACTTATGATAAAATACCCGGTTATCCAAAATCTACGGTGAAAGGCCATGCCGGTGAATTTGTATACGGCTATAACAGCGGTATTCCTGTTCTTGCTGCCAAGGGAAGATTTCATTACTATGAGGGATATGATTTCCATACTGTGACACTTCCCATTCGCTTGATGAAAAAGCTGGGTATGGATCATGTGATTATTACCAACGCTGCCGGTTCAACGAGGAAAGAAAATGCCCCTGGTGATTTGATGCTTGTAACAGGGATCATGGATTGCACATTTCGACACTCTGCCAACAAGCCAGTTTTGTATATGAACAATCCATATTTCGATCAGGAAATTCTAACCAAAGTTCGACATTGTGCAGACAAAAACGGAATTGGTTTGAAGGAGGGTACTTATTGCTGGACTCAGGGACCCGCCTATGAAACGCCGGCTGAAGTAGCACTATTTACTTCCTGGGGAGCAGATGCTCTTGGGATGAGCACCTTCCCTGAAATAGTTACCGCAGGGGAGATGGGGCTGCCAGCCACGACTCTGTCCGCATTGACAAATTTTGCAGCAGGAATAACATCCAAATCACTAACTCACGCAGAAGTCATTGAAACGGCAGACAGAATAAAACCGGTTTTTATCCATCTTTTAAGTGAGCTGGTTGCCGAACTGTATACATCATCAGGAAACACACATGACTAATCACATCAAGATACATCCGAATGTTCAGATAATTGAAAAAGAAATCATTGCTATCCGGAGAGACATCCACCAACATCCCGAACTGGGATTTGATGTTCACAGAACAGCCGGTCTTGTTGCTAAAAAAATGACAGAATATGGATTGACCGTTCAAACGGGAATTGGAAAAACAGGTGTGGTGGGAGAACTGAAAGGTTCACTACCCGGCCCCACCATTGCATTGCGGGCAGACATGGATGCACTTCCCATGCAGGAAACAGGTGATGTTCCATACAAGTCCGTCCACGATGGGAAAATGCATGCATGCGGACATGATGGCCATACCGCTATGTTGCTTGGAGCAGCGAAAGTTCTTTCCGGTATCAAGGAAAAGCTAAAAGGAACGATCCGTTTCATTTTTCAGCCTGCTGAAGAAGGAGAGGGAGGCGCGCGATACATGATCGAAGATGGCTGCCTGGATGGTGTGGATGAGATTTATGGCCTCCATCTATGGAATTACCAGGATTACGGTTCGATTGGGATTAAAATCGGTCCCATTCTTGCCTCAGCGGATATTTTTGAAATCACCATCAATGGTGTTGGTGGCCATGGTGCCGCTCCCCAGGGAACGGTTGATGCGGTGGTTGTGGCGGGTCACCTCATCACGGCACTTCAGACCATAGTTTCACGCAACACAAATCCACTGGAGAACACCGTTGTCACCATTGGAAAAATTAAAGGTGGTCATAATTTTAATATTATCGCTGATAAAGTAACCCTGTCTGGTACGGCAAGGGCATACACAGAGGAAAACCGTCAATTGATTAAAACGAGGCTTAAGGAAATTATTGGTGGTATTGCCAACACATTTGGGGCATCGATTACCATGGAATACGAAGATGGATATCCACCAACAATCAATCATGACAGGCCCACAGAGAAGGTTTTGGCCGCATCTCGAAAAGTGGTTGGTGAAGGAGCCAGTTTCCCTTATCTGTCAATGGGTGGGGAAGATTTTGCCTATTACTTGCAACAGGTACCGGGATGTTTCTTTTTTATTGGATCAGCACCGGAAGGGCGGGAACCCATGAGCGTGCCTCATCACTGTTCCCATTTCGATATTGACGAGCGTGCCCTGCTGGTAGGGGCATCGGTTTTTGTTGAATTAATCCAAAATCTTTAGACCAATCATTTTAATCTCCTGATCAAAATGTTTACCATTCCCATTTTTCCAGATCCAGATTTCCTCCCGATAGTATGATACCAATTTTGGATGTGGAATCCGGTATTTTCCCTTCAAGGATAGCCGCGAACGGTACTGCGCCAGAAGGTTCCACTATGACTTTCAGGTGATGCCAGATGAGTTTCATGGCTTCATGTATCCCTTCTTCCGTCACCGTAACAATAGAATCAACATATTCAAGAATGGTGGCAAATGGTTTTTCACCGGGAGACGTGGTCCGCAGTCCATCAGCAATGGTGTCTGGATCGGAGATCTCAACAATCTCCTTTTTGTTAAATGATAAATACTGATCATTGGCTATTTCAGGTTCAACCCCAATACACATGATAGGGATTTGTGAGGATTGAATGGCTGTAGCGGTTCCACTCAACAATCCTCCACCTCCAACAGGCGCCAGTACTAATTCTAGATTAGAAGCCTGGTTGATGAATTCAAGTGCTGCCGTACCCTGTCCTGCCATAATTAGAAAATCATCGAAGGGATGTATAAGCTCGGCACCCGATTCCAGAATAATACGTTCCACCGTAGAATATCTTGATGCCATAGTGGGTTGACAAAATTCAATATTCCCTCCATGCTGCATAACATTTTTCTGTTTGCTCTCAGGAGATGTTTCAGGCATAACAATAGTTGATTTCAGCCCATGATTGGTGGCCGCACACGCAAGGGCAGCCCCATGATTACCTGAAGAATGTGTCACCACATGGGAAATATCAGAGTGTTGCTCTTTCATAACAGAGAGGGCATGACTAGCTCCACGGTATTTAAAGGATCCGGTTTTCTGAAGGTTTTCACATTTAAATAAAATTGATTTCCCAAGTATGGAGTTCAGTGTTTTATTTTCCAGGACAGGCGTTCGGGTTACAGTTGTCTTGATTCGCCGGTACGCGCTGAGAATATCCTCTGGAAGTAAAACGGGAGATTTCATACGCAAATTTAATTAAAAAACCCATTGGGAATATCATTCGAGAAGGACTTCTGTTACGTAATTTTCACTGTAATTGATTGAGGAAAACATGAAAACTGAAATTATAAAAAATGGAGTCACTTTCGGTACTGCACTGGCCATTGCCATTTCATTTGTGACCAATAAATCAGTAGGATGGGCAATTTTCCATGGACTTCTATCCTGGCTTTACGTCATCTATTATGTACTATTCCGTTAGGAGAGTCACATGAAATCTCACACTAAGGAATTATGGTTCTTTGTTCAGGAAAGAATGGAGTTCATCAATATCACTGGCGAAGTGGAATCTGCCGTCATTGAGAGCGGAGTACAAGAAGGATTATGCCTTGTAAATGCCATGCACATTACCGCGTCTGTTTTTATCAATGATGATGAACCGGGATTGCACAGGGATTACAAGCGGTGGCTGGAAGATCTGGCACCTCACGAGCCATTGTCACGGTATGACCACAACCTGACGGGAGAGGACAATGGTGATGCACACCATAAGCGCCAGATCATGGGTCGGGATGTTACTGTGGCCATTACGGATGGTCAACTCCATCTTGGACCCTGGGAGCAAATTTTCTATGGAGAATTTGACGGAAGAAGACGCAAACGCGTCCTGGTGAAAATAATTGGTGAGTAGCAACGAATGATTTCTCCTGCCATAAAGCTGTCACTGACACAATTGTTGACAAAATCATTTATTGAAAAATTCCATCCACGGCAATTGGTAGTCGAGCATTCGTATCGCGATGGGTATTTCTGCCACGATGCAACATGGGAAGAAATAAGTGAACAGGAGATTTCGGATTTGGAAGTATCCATGAAAGAATGGGTCTTAGGACCCGACCTGATTATCATTTCTGAAAAACCCAGGGATGAAGTACTGACGCATATGATGACTCGCCCATCTGTCAGCAAAACTGCCAACGTTCACATGTGGCCTGTGGAGTCCATTCCCATTATTAAGCTGGGAGATGATTATTGGGATTATCTGCTTGAATCCGCTGAAACGGATAAATCACGCCTTGCTCATTTTTGCCTGGAAAAATTCAACGATGGATTTCTGCTGCGATTTTTTGAGAATGAAACTGCCCAAAATCACTGTCTTCCCTTTACATCAGATTCAGGATTATTCAGGATAATTGGTGAAATTGAACAAATGGGAGACATCCTGGATATTTCCACAATACATCAGGTTAATAAACTGGTTCAAACAGGTGAAATAAACCAGATGCTCTGGGTAGCGGAAGGGTACCATGAGAAACAGATCAGTCATATTGCAGACGCCATCGTACAGGAGTTTCCTTCAAAAAGGGTAATATCTATTGCAGGACCTTCCTCTTCAGGTAAAACCACTTTTGCAAAAAGACTTGGAATCCAGCTGCGTGTGAACGGGTTTCGGACACTCACCCTTTCAATGGATGATTATTTCGTCAATCGGACTACCATAAAGCCGGATGAAAATGGGAGTGTGGATTACGAATCCATTGACGCCGTGGATGTGGAGTTACTTGTAAGCCGTATTCAAACATTGTTAAATGGAGGTTCAGTTCCAGTACGGGAGTATGATTTCATATTAGGGGAGGGTAAAGACAAGGAAGAAACTATCCACATTGGGGAATGGGATTTGATAATCATGGAAGGGATTCATGGATTAAACCCTCAGTTAACTCACGCCATGGGAAACACTGAATTTCATCACATTTATGTTAGTGCAATTACCCAGTTGAATATTGATTCCAACCATCGTTTTTCAACATCGGATAATCGGTTGCTGAGACGACTGGTTCGGGACCACCTGTTTAGAGGTTACACACCTCAGGAAACACTTGAAAGGTGGCATTCAGTTCGTCTTGGAGAAGAAAGGAATATTTTCCCGTTCCAGGAGGAAGCAGATTTTATGTTTAACTCATCCCTGCTGTATGAACTATCGGTTCTGGCACCTGTAGCCATTCCGCTACTGGAAAAGATCCCATCACCATCGAACATGAAAGGGGAAGCAGATCGGTTAAGGCTGGTGTTATCTTTAGTTGAACCGTTGAGTGCTGATCTTGTCCCGGGGATATCCATCCTGAGAGAATTTATAGGGAACAGCGATTTCCACTATTAGGCAGAAAATAGTTTTATTAGTACCCGATGGCCGAGTTGTCTCCGCGATCATCAGCGCCGCCCATAATAATACCATCTTCTATTAGAATACCATTGGCCTGACCAATATGGCCCCAGGCATAAGGAATTACCGTATGCCCCATGGCTCCGAGGTTTTCTTTTACATCTGTTGAGACAGAATAGGGTTCAGTCATGATAACATCAGGCAACCACTGGTGGTGAATCCTTGGAGCCGTTACAGCTCTCTTGATATTCATATCGTGGATCGTGACATTCAGGATACACTGAAGCGTTGTGGTGATAATGGTAGACCCACCGGGGGAACCAATAACCATATAGGGTGACCCATCTCTTATAAGTATGGTGGGTGTCATGGAGCTTAAGGGTCGCTTGCCAGGTTCAACTGCATTGGCTTCCCTGCCAATTAATCCAAACACATTAGGTACGCCCGGTTTCACAGAAAAGTCATCCATTTCATTGTTCAGGAAAAACCCGCCCCCTTCCACAACGATACCATTTCCAAAACTTGTATTGAGGGTTGTGGTGACACTCACGGCATTCCCTAATCCATCCACAACAGAATAATGCGTGGTTTCCCTGCTTTCATAACCTGCGGGATTTCCGGCAAAAATTGAATCACTTGGTGTGGCACGATCACGGGAAATCAGGGACAGTCGCTTTTTTGTGTATTCTTTACTGGTGAGCATGTCGAGTGGTACATCCCAAAAATCGGAATCGCCCATGTGCTCTGCCCGATCCGCATAGGCAAGTCGTTCACACTCTGTGAGGAGATGGATATATTGTGATGAATTGAACCCAACAGAATCAATGTCCAATAATTCCAGCATGTTTAGTATTTGAATTAGAAGAGCTCCTCCTGAACTTGGAGGTCCCATGGAAACAATATCAAAATCCTTAAATGTTCCCATGACCGGTTCACGCGTACTGGAGCGGTAGGAAAGAAGGTCACTATGACTAATGATGCCATTTCCATCGGACATTTCTTTCACGATCATATCCGCTACAATACCATCGTAAAAGCCACTGGTACCATGTCGTACAATCCGCCTAAGTGTGGTTGCCAGATCTTTTTGTTTAAGGAGATCTCCTTCCTTCCAGAGGATAGAATCCTTTTTCACAAATATCCGTGAAGCGCCACCATCTCTTTCAAAAAGCGGTCGGAAGTAATTAAGAATTCGTGCTGTACGCTGGCTGATTTCAAATCCGCGTCCGGCAAGGTGAATAGCCGGGACCAGTAATGCTTTGCGTGAGATGTTTCCGGAGCCATAAGTCTCCCAGGCATGGAGTAATCCATGGACACTACCAGGTACACCGGAAGCAGCATGGGTTCTCAGGGACATATTTTCAATGACCTGATTGCTGTCATCCAGGAACATATCACGGTGTGCCATCTCAGGGGCTTTTTCTCTATAGTCAATAGTGATGTTTTGACCATCTGCCAAATGGATAACCATGAATCCACCGCCGCCAATATTCCCGGCCTGGGGGTACGTCACGGCCAGCGCAAATCCAGTGGCTACAGCTGCGTCAATGGCATTGCCTCCCTGCCTCATGATTTCCACACCAACCTGTGATGCAAGGTCTGATGCTGAAACAACCATGCCATTGTTGGCTGTGACAGGATTTCGATCTGCGTGAACCAGTGAGAATAATAAAATACCGGTAAGAATACCGGCATATGTTCTAAAAATTGATTTCATATTATCGTCTTGAATTCAGTTTTGCCAGGAGTCGGATTATTTCCAGGTACAACCAGATCAATGTAACCAGTAACCCGAAAGCACCGTACCATTCCATGTATTTTGGTACCCCTTTTTCAGCGCCTTCTTCAATAAAGTCAAAATCAAGAACCAGATTCAGGGCTGCGATTCCGATCACCACAACACTGAACAGGATACTCATATTGGAATTCCCATGGATGACAGGCATATGCACACCGAAAAATCCAAGTATCCAGCTAACCAGATAAACGAAGAAAACTCCGCCTGTGGCAGCCGCTACTCCAAGCTTAAAATTCTCTGTGGGTTTAATCAGTCCGGATTTGTACGCCAGTAGTAATGCCCCAAGTATTCCAAAAGTGAGGAAGATGGCCTGGTTTGCAATTCCGGGATACATGGATTCAAAATATTTGGAAATACCACCAAGAAATAGACCTTCCAAAAGAGCATAGGCCGGAACCGTCTTGGGTGCCAGGTGCGGTTTCATGACCGTTAGTATTGCAACAATCAATCCACCTAATACGCCAAGCATCATAAGACCATTTCCCTGCCCCAGGGGCAAATTCCACACGTACAGCGCAGTAGTCATGAGTAACAGCAGTGCAAAAGCGGTTTTGTTTACAGTGCCACTAATGGTCATGACGTTGGATGCGTCTGAGAGTGAAAACCCTTTAAAGGTATTGGCGTTTAGGGCTGGATTGGCAGATCTCATTGTCAAATGCTGGCTCATGGTTTCTCCCGTTATTTAGTCAATTCTTTTTTGCAATTCGTCCAGTACGTTCTCGATTGGAATGCGTTCCTGTTCCATTGTATCCCTGTCCCGGATCGTCACAGTATTGTCTTCCATGGTTTGGTGATCCACGGTTAACCCAAACGGTGTTCCGGCTTCATCCTGGCGTCTGTATCGTTTTCCAATGGACCCTCCTTTATCAAGAAAACCACTGAATCTCTTTCGAACTTCTTTCACAATTGCTTCGGCTTTTTCTACCTGCTCACCTTTGTTCATAAGGGGAAAGACAGCACAGGTTATGGGTGCCAGCCTGGGTGCGAGTTTTAGCACAACCCTTTTTTCACCATTGACGTCTTCTTCACGGTATGCATCCACAAGGACCGTCAAAAATGCCCTGTCAACACCAGCAGAAGATTCCACAACAGCCGGTACTATGTGCTTGTTTTCCTGTGGATCAAAATAGGTTTGTTTTTTCTCAGCGTGGGCATTGTGCTGATCCAGGTCAAAAGTGCCTCGATCCGCTATACCTTCAAGTTCTGACCATCCGAAGGGGAAACGATATTCCACATCAAAACAGGCTGTGGAATAATGGGCCAGTTCATCATCCCCATGGGCGCGAAGTCGCAATTTGTCCGAGGTTATCCCCAGGGATTTAAACCATTCCAGTCTCTCGTTGGACCAGTACTCAAGCCACTTCCCTGTTTCACTTGGATGAACAAAGAATTCCAGTTCCATTTGTTCGAACTCACGGGTTCTGAATAGAAAATTGCCGGTGGTGATTTCATTCCTGAACGATTTTCCTATCTGGGCAATCCCAAATGGAAGTTTTTGCCGGGATGTGGTCTGCACATTGGAAAAATTCACGAAAATTCCCTGTGCCGTTTCCGGTCTCAGGTATGCCACGGCGGAACTGTCCTGTGTCGGGCCTATATGGGTCTGGAACATAAGATTAAACTGGCGCGGATTGGTCCAATTCCCTATAGCGCCACTGTGTGGATCCCGGACACCGGCAGCCTTTAGCAATTCTCCACCGGTTTCTCCTAAATCGTTTAACTGTTGAGTCAGGGCCAGAATATGATCTTCTTCGGAACTGAAATCCGGACTATCTCCACTGTACAAAGACTCTGTCAGGGAAGCAAGGATATCATCTTTTTGTCCTTCAAGCAGGTGATCAAGACGATATCGCTTTTTGGAGTCTTTATTATCTACAAGGGGATCGTTGAAATTTTCAACATGACCACTGGCGACCCAGGCTTTTGGATGCATAAGAATAGCCGCATCCATTCCCACCACATTCTCGCGAGATGTGATAACATTTTGCCACCAGTCATTTTTAATTTTCCGCTTCAATTCTACACCAAGATGACCGTAATCCCAGGTGCTTGCCAAGCCGCCGTAAACTTCTGAGCTTTGAAAAATAAACCCACGTCGCTTACAAAGTGAAACGACCTTCTCGATTGATTTAATATCCATAATGCTTAACTAGAGTCAATTTCTTTTATTAATATTGGTTTTACAAAAATATAAAATGGACGTTAATCCATTTCAGCCAGTTCTTTTTCTATTTGATCGCTGTGAGGAATACCATCATCCCTGGAAATAGTCTTGGGATCAGATTTTTTAGGTGAGCGAATAAACATGATCAATATGAATAGTCCAATCCCAAGTATGATCACTGGGGCAATCCATGCAAACAAATTAAAACCACTGGCAACGGGAATGGCCAGGATTCTTTCACCATACATACCCACATAATACTGAAGGATGTCATCTTTGGACCGTCCTTCTGCTACAAAGGCGTCAATTTCTTCTTCCATTTGACTGTGCCCATGATCGTAAACAGTCCCGCTCCAGCAGCATGGAGCCATGAGGCTTTCTTTTATATCCTTGGCAATTTCTTCATTTGAATCTTTCGCAAAAACCAGAGACAATAGGGTAAACAACAGTATCATTTTTTTCATTTCTTTTTCCGTCTACGTTTTTTGGGTCCTGCGGCCCGTTTTTTATTCACAAGCTCTACCGCATCCTCCATGGAAATGGTAAGTGGGTCTTCCCCTTTTGGCAGGGATACATTAACAGAACCATCAGTGATATAGGGACCATACCGCCCATCCTTGACTATCAAGGATTCGCCTGTCTCTGGATGGGTCCCAAGGGTTCTCAATTCAACAGGACCACGAGTACTTTTCTTAAACACATCCACTGCTTCATCCAACGTTACGGTAACGGGATCAAGTGGTGGACTTAATTTGGCATTGGTTTTACCTTTTTTCAGGTATGGACCATACCTGCCATAATCAGCAAGGATGGTTTCACCCGACTCGGGATCAACACCCAGTTCTCGTGGCAATGCAAGCAATTGGAGTGCATAATCAAGACTGACATCGTCTTTTTCAATGGTTTTTGGAATGGATTTTCGTTTTTTAGAATCACCAAGTTGAACATACAATCCATAGGGTCCAACCTTAAGATAAACCGGTTCTCCTGATTCAGGGTCAGTTCCAATGGGCGCATCAGGCTCTGATCCCGATTTCAATATCTCCAGTGCTTTTTCCATGGTAACGTCACCCATTGCGAGATCAGCAGGGATGGATCTCCGCTCATCGTTCCATGAAATATAGGGTCCGTAATTACCTATGCGTGTTTCAATGGGCAGGTCTTCATGCTCTCCCATGGGAATTGAACATGCCTTTCCGATATCCACCTTGGTGTTCAACATGGGTTCCAGTCCAACAAATGTATCGTCCCCGAAATAGAATGATTTCATCACGGGAGTAATGGCCTCTTCCCCACGTGAAATGGCATCGAGGTTGTCTTCCATCCGCGCTGTAAACCCTGCATCCACCAACAGAGTGAAGTGGTTTTCCAGTAACTGTGTTACAGCCACTGCAAGATAAGTGGGAATTAGTGTGCCTTTTTTATTGGTAACG
Organism: uncultured bacterium; assembly: GCA_964344305.1. GTDB lineage: Bacteria > Fidelibacterota > Marinisomatia > Marinisomatales > JABMOV01 > JABMOV01. Next base: position 37,294 of record CAYFMT010000006.1, read on the forward strand.
TAATCCCTGCGTTGAATGGTATCAATGATGGATGCATATGTGGATGGCCTGCCAATTCCTTTTGCTTCCAATTCTTTGATAATAGTGGCTTCAGTAAAGCGTGCCGGTGGCTTGGTTTGATGCGCCACTACCGAAATGTCATTACAGGCACATGTTTCTTTTTCGCTCACTTCAGGAAGGAGGGTCTCCTTATCGAGCAAAGCCTGGCCCGGGTCATCAGTACCCTCAACATAAACACGCATAAACCCGGGAAAAGTGATGACTTTCCCGCGGGCTTCAAACAGGGATTCCTGGCAGGAGATTGTGTAAATAGTCTGCTTTAGTTTGGCGGGATTCATCTGGCTTGCAAGAGTTCTCTTCCAAATCAGGTCATACAGTTTTCCTGCATCTGTATTTACGGTACGGGAGACGCTCTCAACCGTGGGCCAGGAGGAGCCTGCAGGTCGAATGGCCTCATGAGCTTCCTGGGCATTTTTAACTTTGGTTACATATTGGACAGGAGACTTTGGAAGGTAGTCAGATCCAAACTGGGATTGAATGATAGTTCTCGATGCTGAAAATGCTTCATCTGACAAATGCGTAGAGTCCGTTCGCATGTAAGTAATAAACCCAGCTTCATACAATTGCTGGGCGAGGCGCATCGTTCGCCGTGAACCAAATCGAAGTTTTCGGGAGGCCTCCTGCTGCAGAGTAGAGGTGGTAAAAGGTGGACGAGGTTTTGATGTCTGTGGTTTTTCTTCAACAGAATCTACAATCCAGGGTCCTGGTTGAAGCTCCTCAGCAAGGGCCTCTGCCTGCGTTTTAGATAATAGAATAGCATCTTTTTTATGTAGTTCTCCCGTTTGTTTATCAAAGTCACTTCCTCTTGCAAGTCGTTTGGAATGCATGGAAATCAAACGTGCAGTAAATGATTCACCTTTTTTATTCTCCAGCTCAACATCCAGATCATGATAGGATGCAGAGATAAATACAGCCCGCAGTCTTTCCCTGTCAACCAGGATTTTTACCGCTGCTGACTGGACACGCCCTGCTGATAAATGTGTCTGGACAAACTGCATGTTTTTTTGCAGTGTATTCCAGAGAATAGGAGAAATTTTGTAGCCCACGAGTCGATCAATAATCCGTCTGGCTTTTTGGGCATCCACCAGGTGGGAATCCAGAGGATGGCTCTGGCTCATGCCTTCTTCAACGCCGGCTCGGGTGATTTCGGTGAATTGAACCCGCTCTATGTTTGCCTTTGGAATTTCACTGGCCAGGTGATCTGCTATGGCTTCCCCTTCCCGATCGGGGTCCGTTGCAAGTACGACTCGGGGAGCGCTTTTAGCTTTGGATTTGAATTCTTTAATGAATGTTTTCTTGTCAGGTAGAACCTGGAGTGTCATGGCAAAATCATTCTCGATATCCACGCCAAGTTCCTTTTTGGGTAAATCTTTAACATGGCCTACACAGGCAATGACATCGTAATCACCGCCGGTGTATTGTGAAATGGTTCTGGCCTTGGTTGGGGATTCTACAATCAGTAATGGTTTTGTCATATGTCCAGTTTTTGTATCGTTTTTATTAAGTCTGGGAGTGAAAGGGTAGATTGTTGTCCAGAGTCCATATCCTTCAACTGAATGGTATCGGATTCCATTTCCTGGTTTCCAAGGATAAGCATAATGCGTGCATTCAATTTATTTGCTTCCCTCATCTGTGCCTTCATGCTTCGTCTCATAAGATCCGGTATGGCTTTATAACCCATCTGTCGCAATTCATGCGTGATTTTCAAGCCTTCGTGTCGGGCTCTGTCTCCTAGGGCCACGACGTAAACTCCTGATGGTTTTTTCTCCGTGTCCACCTGGATTTCATCCAGAGCAAGTAGCAATCTTTCTATCCCTGCAGCGAACCCTACAGCCGGTGTGGATTTCCCTCCCAGTATTTCTACAAGAGAATCATACCGCCCGCCACCACAAAGGGCATCCTGCGATCCCAGCGCAGACGATGTAATCTCAAAGGTGGTCCGGGAATAATAATCTAGCCCTCTTACCATTCGCTTATCAAGCTGGTAAGGAATCTCGAATCCATCAAGCAGGACTTTTACTTCTTCAAAATGATCTTCATCCTCGGGAGTTAAAAAATCAAGGATATCAGGTGCTTTCTCCAATAAGACAATTTCATGGTCAATTTTTGTATCAAGGATTCGAAGTGGGTTATTCTCAAATCTCACTTTACTCGTTTCAGATAATTCTGAAAGGATGGGCGATAGAAATTCTTTTAGGGCCTGTTTATAGGACGCTCTGCATTCTGGCGATCCAATGCTGTTTAGCTTCAAGGTCAGATTAGTAAGCCCTAGGGAAGTCATAAATTGAAAGGCCATGGCGATAAGTTCAGCATCTGCTTCCGGGTGAATGGACCCAATGGCTTCTGCACCAAATTGATGGAATTGTCTCTGTCGTCCCTTCTGGGGCCTTTCTCGACGGAACAACGCATCCATGTAGTAGAGTTTTGTTACAGGAGATACAGCGCCAAGGTTGTGCTGAATAAATGCCCGAACTACAGGGGCTGTCAATTCCGGTTTAAGCGTGAGGGACGTTTTTCCACCATCCAACCACGTGTACATTTCCTTTGATACAATATCAGTTTCTTCGCCCACACCACGGGAAAATAATTCTGTTTTCTCAAAAGCAGGTGTACGGATTTCCCGGTACCCATACAGGGACATGAATGCGTGTAGATGTGCTTCCAGCATCTGCCACTGTTCTGCGTCATCTGGAAGAATATCGTATGTACCCTTGATGGATTGAATCATGAATTACCCTGTGATATCGTGAAGGATCTGTTCTGCCTTATCCTTGTATTCTTCTGGAACAAACAATTTCACTGTCATGCCTGCCATACGCACTGCTTCAATGTTAAATGCAGATTCAGCCCAGTCTGATTTAATATAGTTCGGGATATTCGCGTTGCCCAGGGCTTCTGAAACCATATCGGCATAAACTTTGCCATCCAGCGGATCAAGAGCGACCCACTTTACTTCCTGTAGTGGAAGGTTTATTGGTTCTGCATCCACCAGGGACACATTACAATCAGAGCATACTTCCGTGCCCTCTATGTATTCTGTGTGGCATTCTGGACAAATCATGATTGTTCCTTTTTTATTATAAGAATTTCACGCCAGAGGAAGAGTGAAAAAAAGACTTATTTAAGAGTCACCTGGTGGTTCAAGTCATAAAAATAACTATTGATCGAATTTGGTTCCCTAATATAATCCATCATTGCTCTGGCACGTTAAAAACCATATCGTGTTCTATGGACACCACCTTTTTCTTCAATCTTAATGTCCCTGAGATTGGGTGATTTTACATTGATTTTCAGATAATAACCTGCGCCAGGTCCTGTAGGCGTCCAGTTAAAAGACAGTTCCCAGCAGTGAAGATCTTTTTCAATAGAAAACCGAGAGGAAATCAATTCGGTATCAATCATGTTGAACCGGGCTGTGTATGCCAGTTTCCATGTTTTTGTAATGTTGAATGAGGAATTGGCACTCAGCCAGAAATTCTTGATTTCATTATCTGGATTGGACTTGTTTAAAGAATAATTAACGGTAAAAGATGCACGCCATAATTGTCCACCGGACATGCGGGAAATGCGTTGTGCTCTTGAGGATAGATCGCCCTGGAACATGTCTTCATCAGCGGATTGTGTTGTATCAATGGCCACCGTATCCGGTTCTGAATCCTGTAGAATCGGGGACCATCGCTTGCCACTGAAACTAAAGCCAGTATTAAAGCTGGCATTGATTAACCTGGGTTGAGGTAGATAGACGTATCGACCATTGTCCATTGGAATTCGTGATGTCCTGAATGAGGGGAGCCTCTCTTTGTTTTCAGTATCAAACTCATAGAAGTCGTGGGTCATGCTGACACGGATGTTCAAAATGTTTCCAATTCGAGAGGAAAAGGATGAGGATAGGTTCGCCAGGTGAAATTCTTCCGCTGCAAAATTGTACCGGGTATTCATGTTCCAGTTTAGCAGTTTCACCCGCTTTTCATTTCCTTCTTCACCCCACTTGGTTTCAAAAATATTTCGCAGGGACATGGTCATGGATTTGGACTCATTCTGTGGTGTACCCCTGAAGCGGTCGTAGATAAGTGGATTTCCGGCAGTATCAGAGATGGTTTCAAAATAGCCAAAATCATGGCCAAAGAATGGTTTTGAGAAATCCGGTCTGTATGAATAACCGATAGAAGGTGTGATGGTGTGCCTGACAGGACCAAACGCACCGATACGGATGGGGAAAAGACCATATATATTGGTGTTCATGGACATGGACATGGATCCTGTCGTCCGGGATGCAAACCCCAGCTCCTCTACTCGAACCACGCTGTTGTTTGTGGAATCCAGATTGGCCGAGAAGTATCGATCATACCAGTGGGTTGTTAAGGATATTCTGGGGTTCAGAGATATGTATCGAAAGATTTTGAAGGGGGAAGCAATGCTGTACCCGTGGGTTATGGTACTGTTCTCCGTCTCGTTATGGACAAGTCCTTCGCCATCAGAATCCCTAATCCATCGATATGAAGTAGTTGAATCCGTGTCATTGTATTCTTCAGACTTATAGAATGTACGAACTGATCTGTTCAATGAAACCCTGTAACTGGTTGAAATATTATTATACCACCGTTGACTGCTACCGAGTTTAAATGGGTTCCTTGATCCAACATTGAACGTCGCGTTTGGAAGGTTTCCTGATATGATGGTGAGTTCCTGGTCTTTTTTCTTTGGTTCAACATAAAAAACGGAAGTAGAGTCAATTTTGTGGATAGCCATAAGGTCCTGGTTTGCGTTGGCGCTGATGGAGAAGGACAATCCGTTTTTCCATCCTTTGGAGTAGTGAATATTGGAAGTAGCCTTCTGGTTCAATCGTTCGCTAATGTCTGTTCCCGTCTGATAATTGTACGCACCGTTGCTATAGTACTTCACATCAGCCTTAAACGTCTGGCGATGACGAAGTGTCTGATTATGCGTCCATTTAAAAACAATATCCTGGTTGTAGTTATCCCGAATGGATGCAATATCATTTGTACCATTCAGCAACCATTTCCCTTCAAGGTGAAGTGACCCAGAGAACGCATACCTTTTTTTGTATCTGAGAATATTTCTCAACCGAATTCCCTGCTTATCCGCGAACCCAATAATGAATTTTGAATCCACATACTCATTTGGTGCATAAAAATACCCACCCCCATCCAGGTATTGACCTCGATTTTTATTGTCACCGTATGTTGGCATAATCCAACCGGAATGACGTTTCCCGCCCTGATGAGGCAGGATAATAAATGGTAGTCCAATGATGGGAATATGACTGATCTGGAATATCATGGGTCGGGAGATAATCTTGTCCTTATGAATCATTTTCATACGTTCACCAGCAAAATGAAAATGAGGATTCTCCAGTTCACAGGATGTATACAAACTATTCCGGATATAAAAAGTTTTGCGACCCTGGTTCCGGATGGTTTGTCCGGCATAATACCCATCATCCACCTTGGTGCGCCCAGATCGAATGCGTCCTTTCTGTGTTTTGAGGTTGTAGACCATGGATGTACCCACCATGGGTTCATCTCCTTTTTCGACCAGCGTGGGTAAGATGGGTGGTGTTATGGTGTCCCCATCAGCAACAGGCAATGCATACAGCAGGTTTGTATTCCAGTCCACTGTGATATACCCGGCAGTGAGATCAGTGGCTTCATGTTGAATACGTGCATCATACTCAAGGATGGTTGATTCATCCTGCACATCGTAGAGAATATTATTGGAATTGTAGACAATATTTCCTGAAAGATCTTCACTGGTGGTATCTGGTGTGTAGGTCCCACGTGCACCACCCATAATAAATATGTCTTCCAGCTCGCTTTCCCCAAACCTCATAATAATAGTATCGCCGGATGCGCTGTTTTTCCCTTCATACACAGAATCTTCAAAAATATGGTAAAGGGTAGTTGCCATGCCTTCAAGACGTAGAGAATCCAGTTCACCCTCAAGGAAAAACCCGCGCATGGTATTCCCATCCATTTCATCCTGATACATGACCGGAAGACGATGTTGAATTGAGTCATTCATGGTCATTTCACGCCACCCATCTGCAATAGAAACGACATGCGACCGGGACGGTATATGCATGTACTGAAGCACTTCATTGGAATAGAATAATTCTATTCGATCTCCTGTCAGTTCTCGTTTTCCGTCAAATAATTTTGGATCCTCGATCAATATGGTGGTTTCTTCATCCCGGTTATAGATTGCCTGGCCGCATGTGGCTTTCCGGTCTTCTTCTGTCTCCAGAATGATGACATCCCCTGTGGCCGTATAAGAAACGGCATCATTGTTGGGTTTTTTAACGTAGGTCATTCTATCAGCAGTTATATCCTGTGTTTTCTGAAGAAGTCTAACATTCCCCATGGCATCACCGCTGTCAATTTCTGAATAAAAAATAAGGGAATCAGTCTCCAGATCGTAGTCATCATCTTTAATCCGGGTACGACCGAATGTTTTCATCAGATCGCGGTTAGAATCGTAATAGAGAGAATCGCAGGTAAGGGTCATGTCTTCTTTGGTAATGACTACATTTCCGGCAAGAGTACCTTCCTTGATTTTATCGCGCCAACGTGCCCTGTCACTTGTGAGGGTGGTGGACTCCTTTGTGAAAATAACGTTACCTGAAAGAAGCTGGGTGGCAGCACCATTGATGGTTCTATTGATGAGAATATCCGCCTGTTTTAGTCTCAGACGTTTATCCTGGGAGGTGAGTGCATTGCAGAACATCAGCCCAAGAATCAAGAGATGAATGGAAAACCTAGTTCTCAGAGTATCGATCCTTCCATAAGGATTTCAAACGCTTCCGGAAAAAGGATTCATATCCTTGTTCTGTTGGCTCATAGAATGTCTCTTGGACGGAGTCCGGTGAATAGGAATCTGCTACAAAGTGATCAGGGAAGTCGTGTGGATACTGATACCCTTTGCCATAATTCTGTTTTTTCATGAATGATGTTGGCGCATTTCGAAGATGGAGAGGTACACCAGGCGTTGGGTTGTCCTGAACATATTGCTGAGCCGATTTTATGGCTCTATACGCCGCGTTGGATTTTGGGGCGCTGGCCAGATAGGTTGTTACCTGGGATAAAACAATGGCTGCTTCAGGCATCCCAATGGCATGAACAGCCTGAAATCCTGACGACGCCAGTACAAGGCCATGAGGGTCCGCATTACCAACATCTTCGGATGCGAGTATCACAAGTCTCCTGGCAATAAATTCCGGTTTTTCTCCACCCTCCAGCATAATGGCAAGCCAGTAAATAGCTGCATCGGGATCACTGCCTCGGACAGATTTAATGAAGGCACTAATGGTATCATAGTGGTAGTCACCACTTTTGTCATAGATCTGGGTTGTACTCTGCAATGCTTCAGAAAGTATATCCTCTGAGATCACACCACTATCCCCAACAAGATGTATGCAGATATCCAGTGTGTTCAACATTTTCCGTGCATCCCCACCACTCGCATTCACTAATTGATTTTTCACTTGATCGGGTATCGTGATTTTCCCGGAGATCAGCTTTACATCTGACCTGAATGCATGCTGAATAATAGTTTCAAGGTCGATGGCTCGGAGTGGTTTTAGCACCAGGGTTTTACATCGAGAGAGCAAGGGACTGATCACTTCAAATGATGGATTTTCTGTGGTTGCACCAATAAGAATAACAATGCCTTCCTCTACGGCATGGAGAAGCGCGTCCTGCTGAGATTTGCTGAAACGATGGATTTCATCAATAAACAGGAGTGTATACCGCCCCATCTCTTTTTGATGTCTGCCTGTTTCAATAACGTTTCGCAGATCCTTTACACCACTGCTGACAGCAGATAATTCGACAAGGTGTGCATCGGTGGAATTTGCGAGTATTCTCGCAAGGGTGGTTTTCCCGGAGCCAGGAGGTCCCCACAAAATGATTGAGAAAAGAGACTTGGCATCCGTTATTCTTGATAGAATTTTCCCGGAGGAAAGCAAATGAGTTTGTCCCACGAATTCATCCAGGGATCGGGGGCGAATTCTGTCTGCCAGCGGGGGTAAATGTGTATCAAATAATGAGGTTGTTCTGGACACGGCGTATTTGAATCAAATTGAATTTCTAAAGTTAGCTTATATTTATTCGAGAAAACAGTCGCCAGTTCCCATGGTATTTTCAGGTTGTTTACATTCCACAAGAAATCAACTTAAAACTGTGGGTGAGGATTTTTATTCAATAATATATTTCAACATGATCCTGATTAAATGTGGAGTTGAATCTTGATACGAGCTGTTATTGTTCTTGCTTTACTTATTGGATGTGGTCAAAAAGGGGAAACCCACGTGCTGGACAGCGGACTCACAATCATCATCCAAAAGGAAGGCGATGGAGATCCAGCGGATGCACTGGATATCCTGGATGTTTGCTATACAGGGAAACTGGAAGATGGTACTATCTTCGATGAAAACAACTATTCCTTTAAGTTTACCCTGGGAGCCGGTTGGGTCATTGATGGATGGGAGGAAGGTCTTGTGGGGATGAAAGTTGGCGGAAAAAGAAGGTTGATTGTGTCACCTGACCTGGGATATGGTCAGCAGGATTCTATCGAGGTAATCCCACCGGGGTCCACACTTATATTCGATATTGAGCTGATTGGATTGGAAAAATTTTAGCTGACAAGAATTTAGATGCTGGTAGGTGGGTGTCTCACATATAGATACAATTTATCTCAACGGTTTCTAGGCTACTAATCTCGCATATTTCTCTTTTGCCACGGAAAGTTTAAAGTGGTATCTTTCCCTCTCATTATACTTTGCAAAAACCATGCCCAACGATAATCAACCTGACATAATCTTCGGGGGATCAACACTGCCTCTTATTGCTGGCCCCTGTGTTATTGAAAATATGGACCATGCCTTGAAAATGGCAGAATCTATTAAAAAAATAGCGGATGAATTGGATATTCCTTACATATACAAGTCATCCTTTGATAAGGCAAACCGAACCTCAATTGATTCCTATCGTGGCCCAGGTCTGGATCGGGGCCTGGAGATTCTTCACCAGGTGAAGAATGAGACGGGAGTAAAGGTAACCACTGATATTCACTCTTCAGATCAGGTACAGGCTGTCGCTGAGGTGGCGGATATTTTACAAATTCCAGCTTTTCTCTGTCGGCAAACTGACCTTCTTATCGCTGCTGCGAAAACCGGTCGCCCTGTCAATGTGAAACGCGGACAATTTTTATCCCCGAATAAAATGAAACATGTTTCCAGAAAACTGGAAGAAGCAGGTGCAGACATCATTTTATTGACAGAAAGGGGAACCACTTTTGGACATGATGGCCTGGTAACAGATCTTCGGTCTATTGCCATTATGCAGGAAACAGGACACCATGTAATATTTGATGCCACACACAGTGCTCAGGTCCCGGGATCAAGCGGAAGTAAAACAGGCGGGCAGAGGGAATTTATTCCAATGATGATTCGAGCAGCTGTGGCATCCGGATGTGATGGGTTATTCATGGAAGTTCATGATGACCCGGATACAGCCATGTCCGACGCATCCACTCAATGGCCCATCTATCAGCTAAAAGATGTACTGCTGGAAGCAAAAAAATTCAGGGAGACATATTGTGAATTATACACCTGAGCTCAGGGAAAAGTTATCTCGAGTGAAAATGATCATAACGGATGTGGATGGTGTTCTGACAGATGGTGCTATTTACAAAGGCGCTGAAGGGATGGAATACAAACGGTTTTCTGTCGAGGATGGCGCCGGGATGGCCGTGGCTCGCGCTGCAAATCTACGAGTGGCATGGATATCAGGACGATATAGTGACGCAACAGAATCACGTGCAAAAGAGTTGAAAATTGAAGATGTATATAACGGTGTACTGAATAAACTGATCCCGTATGAAGAGCTCCTTGAGAAATACAATGTTTCGGATGACGAAGTGGCATATATCGGAGATGGGTTGATTGACCTAGTCCTCCTTGAAAGGGTGGGGGTTCCAATATCAGTTGAAAACGCATATTCCATGGTAAAGGAGTCAGCCATCTATGTCACGGAGGCTCAGGGGGGCTGGGGTGCTTTCAGAGAAGCCGTTGATTGGATTTTAAAAGGTCAGGGAACCTTTACCAGTACACTTTCTAATCTCAGAAATGATCTGTTAAAAAGTCCCAGCCAGTGAAACAATTTGTCATAGACTCTAAGCTGGCGTGGTTCTTGACATCATTATGGCTTGTTTTATCCTGCTCTGTGCCCGAGTCCAACGAAACGGGAGACACCCGCGAGGGAAGACCGGACATGGAAAGCTGGATGGTATCCATCACATTTACAGAGGAAGGGAAAACCAGGGCAATCGTGCATGCTAATCATTTGCAGAAATTCAATGACAGACAATACGTCCAGGTTGATGGAAATGTGAATATAGATTTTTTTGATGAATTTGAAACACACACATCCCTGCTCACATCAGAATTTGCAGAAGTCGAGGAGGCGACAAACTACATGGTAGCGATGGAAAATGTTGTTGTGGTTTCCGACAGTGGTATTACCCTGTATACCGACACATTATCAATGGATCAGGATGCGCAGGTTATTTTTACGGATGATCCTGTTATGGTGACCACGCTTGAGCAGGATACACTCTACGGCATTGGATTTGAATCTGATTTAAAAATGGAAGAATGGCAAATACTTCAACCTTCAGGAGTGACATCCCGCGATGCAGAATAATCATAAAACCCTTCGCGCAAAAGGATTACACAAGCAATACGGAAAACGATGGGTTGTTCGGGATGTTGATCTTGAGGTTCACAAAGGAGAAATCGTTGGATTATTAGGTCCTAACGGCGCCGGTAAAACCACAACTTTCTACATGATCACAGGAATGATCCGCCCATCAAAAGGTCATATTTATCTTGATAACGCAGATATTTCCAAGGATGCCATGTATCGTCGTGCTAGGCAGGGGATCGGATACCTGGCCCAGGAACCATCCATTTTTGGCAAATTAACCGTAGAAGAAAATCTAAAACTTGTGCTCGAAATGACATCCCTGTCAAAAAAAGACCAGATCAATCGAATGGAACAATTACTGGATGATCTTTCCATTCAGCATATAAGGAAAAACAAGGGGATGAGATTGTCCGGAGGTGAACGACGCAGGGTAGAGATATGCAGGTGCCTTGCCATGGAACCAGACTTCATTCTTCTGGATGAACCATTTGCAGGGGTTGATCCCATTGCAGTAGAAGATATCCAATCCATTGTGGCATCATTGAAAGAACGCAATATTGGCGTTCTGATTACAGACCATAATGTTCGGGAGACTCTATCGATTACAGATAGATCGTACCTACTGTTCGATGGGAAAATTCTTATGTCAGGGACCTCAGAATCCCTGGCCAATGATCCTGAAGCGCGCCGTCTTTACCTGGGAGAGAGATTCAGACTGGATTAATCATGCGCCTTGAACAGATCCTTGCCCAGAAACAGATTCTTGCACCACAGCAGATTTTACAGGCGTCACTCCTTCAATTAAACACCATCAACCTTGAGCAAAAGATTCTCGATGAACTGGAATCAAACCCGGTGCTGGAACAGGCTGAACCAAAAGACTCTAAAGAAGAGCAAACAGAAAATGGCGAATTGGATCGAGATGTGGATTCCCCTGATGATTTTGATGAATATGAACCCCCGAATGTGTACCACAAAGCCGATGATGATTTCAATGCACCCCTGGCCGAACGACTTGATTTCGGTGAATACCTCATTAAGCAATTATCGGATACAACTCTCAGTGACGAGGAAAGGTTGATCGCTGAAGAAATTCTATTCAATCTGGACGACAGGGGTTACCTGGCCACAGAATTGATCCTAATTGCAGACCGTTTTGGGCTGGAGGAATCAGATATTGAGCATGTTTTAGAGATCGTACAGCACTTGGAACCAAAAGGGATTGCTGCAAGAAATCTTCGCGAATGTCTCCTTATTCAACTTGATTACGATTTGGAGAGTCCTGCTTACCAAATTGTAAAATTCCATTTTGATGATTTTGCCAATCGGCGGTTCGAATCAGTTCAGTTTAAAAGCGGACTGACACCGGATGAATTATCCGATGCCATTTCCACTATTTCACAGCTAAACCCACGCCCGGGAGAATCTACGAGTCTTGCGAAAGATGACGTGGTCATTCCTGATGTGATTGTTCGGGAACAAAATGGAGAATTCGTGATTCAGGTGAACGATGGAGGGTTACCTGAATTACGTATCAGCAATGACTATTTATCCATGATGGATGCCAAAGCTGGGCTCCATGCGGATGCAAGATCCTACCTGCGAAAAAAAATCGATGCAGGACACTGGTTTATTCAGGCCATTGAGCAACGCCGTCAAACCATGACCAATGTAACACAATCCATTATTGATCGGCAGCGGGAGTTTTTTATGGGAAATATTCAGCATTTGAACCCAATGAAACTCCAGGATATAGCCGATGAAATTGGTATGGATATCTCCACCATATCGCGATCCACCCGCGGGAAATATGTAGACACCATATACGGGGTATTTGAGTTGAAGTCATTTTTTACCGAAGGAATGGCAAAGGACGATGGATCCATGGTGAGTACCAATGAAATAAAGCAAGCACTGAAAGAGATCATTGACAACGAAGATAAAACCAAACCACTCAATGACGAAAAATTAGGAAAACTATTGAACGAACAAGGGTATCCCATCGCCAGGCGTACCGTGGCCAAATACAGGGAACAATTACATTTTCCCGTGGCCCGTTTAAGACGTGAAATGCAGGGATAACAAGAAAGGAATATCAAATGGCTCGAAAAAAGATTGTTATTGGGGATCAGGAAATAAAGATTCCCAACACACTCCTCACACTGGGGATTATCCCCATCATACTGATTCTGCTGGGGCTATGGCTCGTCACCGGGGTTTATAAGGTTGGCCCGGATGAAGTGGGCGTGGTACGAACATTCGGAGATGTATCTCGAACCGTAGGACCGGGACTTCGATTCCACATTCCATATCCGGTTGAAACGGTGGATACACCAAAAGTAACAGAGGTCAAAAGGATTGAGATAGGTTTTCGTTCCCTTGGGAAGCAATTCCGAAAAATGGAAAATGAAAGCCTCATGCTTACTGGAGATGAAAACATAGTGGATGCTGAACTCATTGTTCAGTACAAAATCAAAGATCCGGTGAATTACCTCTACAAATTTGTTGAACCAGAGATTACGGTCCGGGAAGCATCCGAAGCATCACTTCGTACTGTGATCGGCCGTCACACCATTGATGAAGCATTGACGGACGGAAAATTCACTATCCAGGAGGAAACAAAAACCCTGTTGCAGGAAGTCCTCGATAAATATGAAACAGGTATCCTCATCGTGGCTGTGCAGCTTCAGGCTGTATCCCCGCCAAACCAGGTGGTGGCCGCATTCAAGGATGTGGCATCAGCCAAGGAAGATAAGAATCGTATGATCAATCAGGCAGAAGGGTATAGAAATGATGTCATTCCCAAAGCGCGCGGAGAAGCGGAAGCACGGATCAGTGAAGCAGAAGGATTCAGAGAAGCAAGAATCAAGCGCGCTGAAGGTGATGTAGCAAAATTCCGTGCCATCCTGGCTGAATACAAAAAAGCCAAGGACATCACTGAAAAACGCCTTTACCTTGAAGCCATGGAAGAAATTTTGCCCGGCATTAAGAAATATATCGTGCCGAAGGGAGGAGATGGCAATTTGCTCAATCTCCTGAATCTCACATCTGATGGAAAAGGAGGCAAGTAATGAGGAAAGCATTATTGGCTATCGTACTGCTTGCCCTGGTTATTATCTGGTCAACAGTATTTATTGTGGACATTACAGAACAAATTGTGATTCTACAGTTTGGTAAACCGGTTCGCACTATCTATGAACCTGGTCTGAACATGAAACTACCGGCCCCATTCCAGAATGCCATTGCCATTGACAAGAGGTTGCTGGAATATGATGTTCCGCCTGAAGAGATCCTCAGCAAGGATAAAAAAACACTCATCGTGGACAATTATGTCAGGTGGCGTATTGTTGATCCGCTTTTGTTCCTGCAGACTGTACAGGCAATACCAAATGCTGTAACACGCCTGGATGACATTGTGTATTCAGAATTGCGTCGGGAGCTGGGTACCCACGACATGGCAGAGATTATCACAGAGAACCGTGAATTGATCATGGAAAAAGTCACCGAATTGAGCAATGAAGCCGGAAAAGAATACGGTATTGAAGTTGTGGATGTGCGTATCCGCAGGGTGGACCTGCCTGAAGAAAATGAGGCATCCATTTATGCCCGAATGGAAGCAGAACGGAATCGTCAGGCGAATAAATTCCGATCCGAAGGTGAAGAGGAAGCCAAAAAGATTCGTGCAACAACAGATCGTGATCGCACGGTACTCCTTGCTGAATCTTATAAGAAATCTGAAGAAATTCGTGGTGAAGGTGAAGCTAAAGCAGCGGATATATATGCACAGTCCTTTAATAGCGACCCGGAATTCTATGAATTCATGCGAACACTGGAAGCTTATAAAAAGATACTGGACAACAACACTACGCTTGTATTACCGGGAGATGCAGAAATATTCAAGCTGTTAAATGAAAAATAGTTAGAACAATTGAAAGTATCGGGGTGGCTTTCCGCCACCCTGGTACATGATGATTTTAACCTGTAAAGGAGATAGATTTGAAAAATCTGGATATTCGTTCCACAACCATTCTTGGTGTGCGAAAGGGAAAGAATGTTGCCATGGGAGGCGATGGTCAGGTGACATTCGGTGACATGGCTTTCAAACAGAAAGCAGTCAAAGTGCGTGAATTTGAAACGGAAAAAGGCAAAGTACTGGGTGGATTTGCAGGCGCTGCTGCTGACGCACTCAATCTCTTTGAAAAATTTGAACAAAAACTGGATGAATACGAAGGCGATCTACGTCGAGCAGTTGTAGAACTGGCCAAGGAGTGGCGAACAGACAAATACCTCCGTCACCTTGAAGCGCTTCTGGCCTTAATGGACAAGCAGGGGAGCTACATCGTTTCCGGTGATGGGAATGTCATTGAACCGGATGGACCAATTATTGCCATTGGATCCGGTGGTGGGTTTGCCCAATCTGCTGCTGCAGCATTTCTGGAAAACAAATCATTATCCGCAACGGATATTGTAAAAAAATCCTTAAAGATAGCCGCAGATCTATGTATTTATACAAATGACAGCATTACGGTTCTGGAGACATAGCATGAATGACCTGACACCGAAACAAATCGTACGCGAGCTCAACAAATATATCGTAGGCCAGGACAAAGCAAAAAGAGCCGTTGCCATCGCCATGCGAAATCGTTGGAGGCGACAACAGGTACCGGACTCCATGAGGGATGAGATCGTTCCGAATAATATAGTTCTTATTGGCCCCACCGGTGTGGGGAAAACGGAGATTTCACGCCGTCTGGCCCATCTTGCGAATGCACCGTTTTTAAAAATTGAAGCCAGCAAGTTTACCGAAGTAGGCTATGTTGGCAGGGATGTGGAATCCATCATAAGGGATTTGACAGACATTGCTGTAACTCAGGTTCGTCATGAGATGGAAGAAGAGGTGACTGAACGTGCTGTTGAACTGGCACAATTACGACTGTTGGATCTGCTGTTCCCACCAGACACATTGTCCGCTGAAAGAAAAAAGAGTCCTGAAGCAGAGGACAGGTATCATCGCAATCGTGAACGTCTGTTGAAGAAACTGGAAAATGGTGACTTTGAAGAAAAACTGGTAGACGTTGAAGTCACTGAAGATACCATGCCCAGCATGCAAATTTTTGGACCTCTGGGAATGGAAGACATTGGAGCAAATATCAAGGATATGCTGTCCAATGTCATGCCAGGAAGCAAAAAGAAACGACGCATGCGAGTGTATGAGGCGCGTGAAGTTCTTATTGAACAGGAAGCATATAATCTCATTGATCAGGATGAGGTTATACGGATTGCAAAAGAGCGTGTGGAGGACAATGGCATTGTATTCCTTGATGAGATTGATAAAATCGTAGGTGAAAGCTCCACCGTGGGTCCTGATGTCAGTCGTGAAGGGGTTCAACGAGACCTCCTTCCAATCATAGAAGGAAGCACGGTCCAGACTAAGTATGGAATGATAAAAACAGACCATGTTCTTTTCATCTCCGCCGGGGCATTTCATGTATCCACGCCGTCTGATATGATACCGGAACTGCAGGGACGTTTTCCAATTCGTGTGGAAATGGATAAACTGTCAACAGGTGATTTTGTTAAGATCCTGACCCATCCAAAATCTGCATTGATAAAACAGTACAAAGCGTTGCTTGCCGCTGAGGGTGTGACACTTGATTTTGATCGTACCGCTATTCGGGCAATTGCAAAATTTGCCACGGAAGTGAACAACAAAACAGAAAACATCGGTGCGAGAAGATTGCATACAATCATGACCACACTCCTTGATGAATATATGTTTGACCAGACGGGTGTCAAAAACAGCGAAATCACCATTACCAAGGATATCGTGGAAGAAAAACTGGCTGATATCGCAGAGGACCAGGATTTAAGCAGATATATTTTATGATGGAAAAAGTGTTAAGGATGAAGAAAGAAGGATGAAGTATCTGACAACCGAAAATAAGAGGAAGAAATGACCAAGGATTTTTTACATATCAGGGATTTTTCAACATCTGAATTGCTGGACACACTGGAACTTGCAGGTGAGATCAAGGCAAAATTTCGAAATAAAGAAACCTTTCACCCGTTCAAAGATCGCTCACTTGCAATGATATTTGCAAAACCATCTGCCAGAACTCGAGTTTCCTTTGAAACTGGTTTCACCTGGATGGGTGGTCATGCCCTATACCTTGGCCCCAATGATATTGGGATTGGGAAACGTGAAGCCGTAAAGGATATTTCCAGGGTATTGAGCCGATACAATGATATGATCATGGCGAGATTATTCGAACACAGACATATGATAGAACTTGCCGAGCATGCGTCAATCCCAGTGATCAATGGTCTAACGGATTACAATCATCCCTGCCAGATCATGGCGGATATTTTAACCATTAAAGAACATCGGAAAACACTGGATGATTTAAAAGTGGTTTACGTGGGTGATGGAAACAATATTGTCCATTCCTGGCTACAGCTGGCATCACGATTACCCATGGAATTTGTCTGTGCATGTCCCCAGGGATATGAACCTGACAAAGAAACCCTTTCGATGGTATCAGACTGTCAAAAGTCCACGGCTCAGGTTTCACATGATTTGGTGAAGGCGGTAAAGGGTGCGGATATTATTTATACGGATGTATGGGCATCCATGGGACAGAAAGAAGAGGCAGAGGAAAGGGAAAAAATCTTTGCAGATTTTCAGGTAAATGAATTTGTTATGTCTCAGACCGGGAAAGAGTCGTTGTTCATGCATTGCCTCCCGGCGGAAAGAGGAAGAGAAGTATCGGACGGTGTTATGGAAGCAGATTATTCGATCGTTTTTGATGAAGCGGAGAATAGAATGCATGCACAAAATGCAATCATGGTACAACTCTTTAAGAATCTCTAAGAAAAGGGGTGGATCGGACGGCCACCTTATAATAGGGTACTAGTCTTCTTCTGACCAGTGAATGTCAAATGTCCGGTAGGATACCCGGCTTTGATCTTGAACTGAAACGACTATCTCAACGTCAGCAGTTTTTCCGGGATCGATCATCGTATCAGAAATAACACCGGTACCATAGATCATTTCTTTTCCATTTACAAATGCGGAATCCAACCCAATCTCTTCTGTGGTACTGGTCCATAAATGTGCAATGACCCTTACAAAATCTGCACGCCGTTGCCCGGTGTTTTTTACACGACCCTTAATGATTTCTTTTTTGGGGTAGGCAAATACCTGGGGATCACTTACCCATTCGACATGTGGTGAAAGTCGCGTCTCCTCGTCAACTTTAACCACATGTTTTCGATCTATGACAAGCATTCCAAGTTGTGTTCGAATCGTGAGCTCCAGATCGGTTTCACGTATAATTTCACCAAGAACCACAGTACCATTGTTTAAAATGATTCGATGCTGAAGTTCAGGCTTTCTAACCAATTCAAGCAGCCTGGGGTCAATCTCTGGCATTGCCTTTCGCTTTTCATAGACCCGAATGACTTGCTTCAATGAATCGATTTCATTCTTCAATTCATCCAGTTCATATCGGTATTCGAAAAATGGCTCACCATCTGGAAGTACGGACGTGGTATCCTGGTCCGGTTTTAATGGTGGAATGGTTTCTGTATCCTGAGCGAATAATGAAATAGAAACCAGGAGGAACAGCATCATGTATTTCATGATGAACGTCCTTTCATCTGTGCATGAAAAGCACGCCTGCGTATTTCTTCACGGTAATGATCCTCCTGACGAAGTTTTTTCACCGCGCTGAGAATATGTGTATACAAATGATAGTTCTCAGGTTCATCCAGGAGAGGTAGCAGGGATGCAATCACATCAGGGTCTCCATATTCACCAAGTTTCTCTATTGCTTTTGCCCTGAGCTGGCGAGGGTAGTCTTTGCCATTGGCAATTTCTATAACGGTCTTGATGACCTCCGGTTCATTGAAATCGCCCAGGGCATCCAGTAATGTATTCAGTAGACTGAAGTATTCCTTTTTTCCAGTATTGTAAGTATCCAGAAGCGTGAGCACGAGGTTTTCCTGTTTAACACCAGCCATGGTGTTCAGGGCGAAATCCCGAACCTCTGTATTGGTTTCCGGGTCACCAAGAAGCTCAGTAAAAGCACCAACCACCTCAGTTGCCTCCTTCTTTCCAAGGATTTCCACAGCCCGGTTTCGGACCCCAATATTGATGTCAGGATCTCTGGCGATTTTCATCAGAACAGGTATGGCTTCATTATCCCCGATGGCACCGAGAGTTTCAGCCAGGAGTTTTTCTGTTCTGGATAGATTGGCCTTCGAGACTTCATAAAGATCCAGTAATGTAATAATCTGATCCTTGGTTCGAACCTTGTTCAGGTTTTTCACCAGGACCATATGCAACTCATTTGATTTCTCTTCAATTCGATGCATGGATTGCACCATGGCTTCAGGTGCTTTTGGGTTGTCTCTGAATTGTGCAAGAAATTCGATGGAGGCAATCATGAATGTCATGTCCAGTGCGTCTGCTTCTGCCACCACTTCTGCAAGAGCGTTCAGGGCAGTTGGATGATGTGTTTCAGCCAGGGCTTCTCCGGCTGAAAGGCGAATATCAAGAGGAAGATTAGCATCCTGGTAAATGACAATGAGTTCTTCCAGTGCCTGGATCCGTCCATCACGATACGCATTTCGGAGCTTTTCTATATCACTGGGCTGCACATTACCGTAGGAGGATTTCTTCCCGCCAAACAACTTCATCTGCCGAAGTTTGGAACAACCTCCAAACATCAGCAAGATGGATATGGACAGTATGATTAACCTAGTCTGAGTATTCATAAGGAATTAGTGTTAATTCTGAACCATCAAAATACCCGTAACTGGGCGCATGAATCCAGTCTCCAAGGATTAAAAGTTTTCCACCGTTTACATCCCGATCAACCCGCTGATGATAGTGCCCGGAAATAACGTAGTCTATCGTTCCGACAGTTTGTTTTTCAGCATACGTCATCAATTCATTCTGAACGCGATTGTTGTAGTCATCACTGTGACCATTTCGGTATCCTCTGTTGGATATCCAGTGTGCAAATGCATAGCCAATGTTGGAGTGGAGCCATCGATATAGCCAGATAAAAACAGGGTTCCGAATAACGGCTTTTAATATTCGATATCCGTGATCCCAGGAGAGGATACCATCGCCATGTGTGAGGTGGAATGATTTGCCTTCACAGTCAAACTCCAAATGCTCTAGATAAACATTTGTCATAAGTTTGTCGGACATGAAAGACTGAACCCAGTAATCGTGATTCCCAAGGATGTAGTGGACATCAATTTCTGCATCTCTCAGTTTCTGTATTTCTACATACAGGTCAAAGTACATTTTGGGAATAGTATGTGGGTATTCAAAATAAAAATCAAACAAGTCACCCACAATAAACAGGGTTCCTCCCGTTTCCCGAACTCGCTGAAGAAATGAGAAAAAGTGCCGCTGACGCCGTCTGGATTTTTCTGACTCAGTTAGCATTAAGTGGACGTCAGAAACGAAATAGAGAGGACATTCCATAGACAAATAACTTATGACCGAATAAGAATTCGCACAAATGTCTTTTTAACGTCTTTCCTGTAACGTAATCCAATAATAATCTCTTTGGATAGCATTAGGAGGTAATTTCGTCAATTGACATTTCATGGAAATAACCCTAATCTTCCGTGGAACTGAGCAAAAAAACAGTCGTACTCAAACCAGTGAAAAACATTATTATCACAATTTTCCTGATCTCCTGTCAGGTACTCTTTGCCCAATTTGGTCAAAATAAGGTGCAATACCGTTCATTTGACTGGGAATACATCAAATCCAGCCATTTTGATATTTATTATTACAACGAGTCCTATGATCTGGCCACGTTTACTGCAGAGGTTGCTGAGGAAGCCTATGAGCAAATCTCCAAGCATCTGCGGTGGGTTCTGCGGAAACCTGTATCGATCATTGTGTATGACTCACACAATGATTTTCAGCAGACCAATATAACATGGAGTTATATGACTGAGGGAATTGGTGGTGTGACAGAACTATTTAAAAACCGTGTGGTATTGCCTTTTGAAGGGAATTATGAACAGTTTCGCCATGTTGTGCACCATGAGCTCGTTCATGCCATGATCAATGACATGGTTTACGGTGGGAATATTCAAAGCATCATTTCAGGAAAGCAAAGATTGAATATACCGCTGTGGACCAATGAAGGCCTGTCAGAATATCTCTCCCAGAACTGGGACACAAAAGCGGATATGATCATACGTGATATTGCCATCAATGAATACATTCCGAAAGTCCAGGAACTGGATTATTACATGGCGTACAAAGGTGGTCAATCGGTGTGGAGATTTATTTCTCAGACCTACGGTCGTGAAATGGTGGGTGAAATCTTTGCAGCCATGAAAAAAACCCAACGCGCTGAAAAAGGTTTTTCGCAGGCCTTGGGTATGGATTTTGATGATCTGACAGAAAAATGGCACAAATACCTTAAGAAGGAGTATTGGCCGGATATTGCTGGCAGGGATGAAATTGAGGATATTGCCAAGAAACTCACTGATCACGAAAAGACAAGAAATTACTATAACATATCGCCTGCGGTTTCTCCGGATGGTAGTCAAATAGCCATTCTTTCTGATCGTTCCGGATACGCGGATATCTATCTGCTGGATGCCATTACCGGTGAAGAAATCAAGAGGCTTGTTAAAGGGAATCGATCCATTGATTTTGAGGAATTAAAGTGGCTTCAACCGGGAATATCCTGGTCTCCGGATGGTACCCATATAGTCCTGGCTGCGAAATCTGGGAAACGAGATGCATTGCATCTCATCAATGTAGAAACTCGTAAATCTGAGATGATCCATCTGGAATTTGATGGATTATTTACGGCAGCATGGTCCCCTGATGGTCAGCGACTGGCATTTGTTGGGAATCAAGGGAAAGCAAGCGACCTCTATTTATATGATCTGGAAACCAAATCTCTATCGAATATTACTCAGGATATTTTTTCTGACTCAGAGCCTGTTTGGAATAGCTCTGGTACTCAATTGGCATTTGTATCAGACAGGGGACCGTATTTAAAAGATGGTGTACATGAAGAAACACAGGTGGTGTTTGATTCAAATATGTATACCCATGAATACAGCCAGACCGATATCTATATCATTGATGTTCAATCCAGGGAGATCCAGCGCATTACACGGACTGATTACAGCGAAAACTATCCTGTATGGGCGCATACGAACCCCGTCTTGTTTTATACAGCAGACTATAATGGTGTGTGGAATATTCACCGTTACGATAATCTTTCGAAAGAAACGGTGCCTGTAACAAATATCCTCACCGGTATTCAACAGCTGAGCTTAACTCAGGATGATCAGGTTCTGGTCTTTGCCGGTTATGCCAGCAGAGGATGGGATATTTACAGTTTAACAAATCCGTTGGGTTTGCCTGAAGTATCCGTGGCCGTTTCAAATTATATAGCCACAAGGGATTCCATCGATGATTCCATAGTGGACATGAGACTGGATAAAAAGCGGGATGGGATCATCAATACGCAATCCAGGGGTGATTACAGCCAATACATCTTTGCCCCTCACTATGATAAGTACAATCTGGGGTATACTGAGACTAACCAGATGGAGGATGAACTAAGCAGCGATACTACCCGGCAGTCCGATTCCTTTTTGCCGCACGCCTATAAAACACGATTCACTCTGGATATGGTGAGCGGTAATCTGTCCATCAGTTCGTTGTTTGGGGCTCAGGGCATGACCTATTTTACCTGGAGTGATATCATGGGAGATCATCAGATTACCCTTGGGACGGAAATGGTTTTAACCCTCGAAAACAGCGATTATTTCTTATCCTACGCCTACTTAAAAAATCGTGTAAACTGGTATTTTACCGGATTTCAGACAGCGGATTTCTTCTCTGATGTATACTCAACCCAGATTGCACGATTAAGACACTACGGGGCGGCCCTGTATGCAGCCGTCCCCTTAAATCGATTTATGCGCTTTGATGTTGGAGCGTCATACCATACCATCAATTATCAACAGTGGCAGCAAGATAACCTGACTTTAGAATATGAGGTTGTCCAGGAAGATGGTTTTTCTGCCACCCTGCCCATTACCAGTTGGGTTTTTGATAACACAGTTTATGGTTATACTGGACCTGTAGATGGCACACGACAAAATGTTTCATTCTTTACCAGTCCAAAAACGGGGAAGGATGGCATTGAGTTTTACACCCTCTCATGGGATTTCCGCAAATATTGGCTCATTGGTCGGGAATATTCACTGGCCTTCAGGTTCTTCACTGGAAAAAGTGTGGGACCAAATGCACAAAAATATATACTGGGTGGATTGCCGTACTGGTTATTTGGTCGCGGTGAGACAGATGGGGAAAAGGATAAAAGCAATTATCGAGATGGAATACTAAACACTGATAATGAAACACTTCTGGAAGACATCTATTTCGCCAATTACGCTACGCCTGTCCGCGGCAGCCGCTATTATGAGCGATTTGGTACCAATGTTATTCTGTCCAACATGGAGTTCAGGTTTCCCTTTATTAATTATCTGGCTCTGGGTTTTCCATTTAAAGCTATTTTTGGTAACATTCGGGGACACACATTCTTTGATATTGGTGCTGCCTGGGATAACCCAAAGGAATTCACTGATACAGACTATATGATGAATAAATATGGTCAGGGTATTTCAGCACTGGCAACGCCAACTATCCGGGGATTTGGTGTGGGTATGAAAATAAATCTCGGATACTTTCTATTAAGATTTGATACGGCCTGGGATGTGAATTCCGATGGGGGTTATTCTCGCCCACAGTACTATTTGTCACTGGGACCGGATTTTTAGTAAAAAGTGTGTACTCCCATCACATGTTGGGGGTTAGTAGAATAGTATAAATTATAAATGATGAACAAGGATCATCATCTCCTGTCATGCACTTGAACACCATATCACCAGAACACTTTACCACCGTAACACCTTAACACTCTATCACATTAACACCTTATTACTTATTTTATCCTGTAATCCCAATTAACTTTGTAATTCACCATGGCAAAAAACCAGACAAAAACCGCCTTTCTATGTTCGTCCTGTGGGATGGATTTTCCCAAATGGCACGGCCAGTGTCCCGCCTGTAATGAATGGGGTACTCTGGGCGAGTTCAAGGTAACAGGCCAGAGCAGTCATCGTCTTTCTAAGCGACATGAAAAACCAAAACCAATTCAGGCCATTTCTGATACAGAATCAAGTCGGCGTCAAAAAACAGGCATGCCGGAAGTGGACCGTGTATTGGGAGGAGGAATGCTTCCTGGTTCCATCATACTGCTGGGAGGAAATCCTGGCATAGGAAAATCAACCCTGGCATTGCAGATACTGGCGAACCTGCCGGGCAAAACGCTTTACGTTTCAGCTGAAGAAAGTGAAGATCAGGTTGCCTTGAGAGCAAAGCGACTAAAGGTAGGTGATACACGTCTTGGGCTATCAGGCGAGAACCGAATCTCACCCATTCTGGACTCGCTGGAAAATGAAGGTATTGATACACTGGTTATTGATTCTATCCAGACTGTTTACAGCGATAGTTCAGACAGTTTACCGGGTTCCATTTCCCAGGTAAGGGAATGTGCTCAACAATTGATGCATCATGGAAAACAGCATGGAATTACGGTTATTCTAATTGGGCATGTGACAAAAGAAGGGGTCATTGCGGGACCCAAAATGCTTGAGCATATGGTGGATACTGTTCTCTATCTGGAAGGTGACCAGAAATATGATTATAGAATTTTGCGATCGGTGAAAAACCGATTTGGTGCCACTCATGAAGTAGGCATTTTCACCATGGATTCCAAGGGGCTGCAGGAAGTAGCCAACCCAAGCGAATTATTTTTATCTGAGCGATCGAAGGGAATTGCAGGTACATCCATTTACCCATCTCTGGAAGGAACCCGACCTATTATGATTGAAGTCCAGGCACTGGTTTCACCGGCGAATTTTGGCACACCTCAGCGGAATGTAAATGGCATGGATTACCGACGATTATCCATGTTGTTGGCTGTGCTGGAAAAACGCATGAATCTTGTTATGGGAATGCGCGATGTATTTGTGAATCTGGTGGGTGGCCTAAGAGTCGATGACCCGGCAATGGATCTGTCCGTTCTCATGGCAGTGGCATCAAGCGCCCTGGACAAACCCCTTCCAGATGATTGCATTTTCCTGGGAGAAATTGGATTGGCAGGGGAAGTAAGGTCTGTCCATAAAGTTGACCAACGTCTGAGAGAAGCACAATCCCTGGGATTTAAAACAGCCATCGTCCCTCGGGGGATAAAGAAGAATACGTATTCCATGGATTTGATATCCGTGCGCTATGTACGGGATGTGTTTAAAGCGGTACTTTCCTGATGGAATTTATTATTCATGGATATGACAGTCACTCCTCCGCCAGGAATGGCAGAATCGAAACAGATCATGGTAGCATTGATACCCCTGTCTTTATGCCCGTAGGGACATATGGGGCTGTTAAAACGCTCACACCGGAAGAACTGAGAGCGACCGGCAGCCAGATTATCCTTGGGAACACCTATCACCTTTACCTAAGACCGGGAACTGAAGTGATAGAAGCTGCAGGCGGTCTGCATCAGTTTAACCGCTGGGATGGTCCCATCCTTACGGACAGTGGAGGATTTCAGGTTTTCTCCCTGGCTAAGATGAATCAGATATCAGACGAAGGTGTGTTGTTCCAATCCCATCTGGACGGTAGTGAACATCACCTGACACCAGCACTATCCATGGGAATTCAGCGAAGCCTTGGTTCCGATATCATCATGGCATTTGACGAATGTCCACCTGGAAATGCTGATGTGAATGTGGTATCCAATGCCGTGAAACGTACCAGCCGTTGGATTAGTCAGTGTGTGGACTTTTTACAGGTGAATCACAGCCTGTATGACTGGAATCAAACCCTGTTTCCTATTGTGCAGGGAAGCATTTACCCCGAGTTGAGAATTCAGAGTGCCCAGGACCTTATTCCATACGCCACTTGCGGAATGGCTATCGGTGGGCTTGCAGTGGGAGAAGAAAAATCTGCCATGTTTGAAATCATTGACCTCCTGGATGAGCAATTGCCAAAAGATCAGCCGCGGTATTTGATGGGTGTTGGCAAACCAACAGATATCATCCGGGCTGTAAGAAATGGTGTGGATATGTTTGATTGTGTCATGCCAACACGGAATGCACGGAACGGGCAATTTTTTACATCCACCGGAAAAATGAATATCAGAAATGCAAAATTCCGAATGGATCTCGAACCCATTGACCCCGATTGCACCTGTTATACCTGCTCACATTACTCCAAGGCGTATGTCCGACATCTGTTGCATGTAAATGAAGTATTGGGGCACAGGCTAGGCAGCATCCATAATGTATTCTTTTACCAGAACATGATGAACACGATTCGACAGGAAATAGTGGCCGGGACATTTTCCTCCTGGGCGAGAGCAAAATTAACAGCATGGAGTGATATGTAATGGCCAAAACAACCATCCGGGTCATCGATGCCTATGTGTTTCGTCAAACAGAAGATGGTCTGAAATTTCTACTCCTGAAGCGGGCAAAAACCAAGATATATGAGCATCTCTGGCAGGGTGTGGCAGGAAAGATTGAAAAAGGAGAAACGGCCTGGGAGACAGCCATCCGGGAGTTAGAGGAAGAGACTGGATTCTCTCCTGTAAGAATGTTTACTGCAGACCATGTGAGCCAATTCTATGAAGCACACAAGGACAGGATAAACCTGGTACCGGTGTTTGGAATAGAGGTTGATCAGGACACAGTACGTTTATCCCACGAGCATTGTGATTACCAATGGGTGGATATTGATACAGCAGTTTTCACACTTGTATGGTCAGGACAGAAATCAGGAATCCAGGCTGTTAATGATATGGTTCTCTCTGGAGATGACCGGATGCGATGGTCGGAAATAACAATACATTAGATGGAGACACTATGTTAGAAGTTGGAACAAAAGCACCGGATTTTACTTTGCCGGATGCGGATGGAAATGAAGTGAGTTTAGGTGATTTCGCAGGGAAAAAGGTGGTATTATGGTTTTTCCCAAAAGCCAGCACACCGGGTTGAACGGTTGAAGGTCAGGGATTCCGGGATGAATTCCAAACATTCAAAGAAAACAATACCCAGATAATCGGTGTAAGCGCAGACTCACCAAAACGTCAGAAAAATTTTGTAGAGAAACAGGGATTTCAATATCCTATGCTCTGTGATGAATCAAAAGACATGTTAAAAGCATACCATGCCTGGGGGAAGAAAAAACTATACGGCAGGGAATATGAAGGGATTCACAGAATTACTTATATCATCGACGAGAAAGGTGTTATTCAGGATGCGTTTAAAAAAGTAAGCACCAAAACACACGCGGTGGATGTATTAAACATCCTGTAGTGTTAATGTGTTAAGGTGTTAACGTTTTCAAGTGTTCAAGTGTTCAAGTGTTCAATTAATCTGATTAACAGACGAATACGCTTTTAGGCTATAAACGTAGCACATTAACACCGTAACACTGGAATACTCTAACACTCTACCACTCAATCCCTGTTCATTTCCAGGTAGTGGTGGATCAGCGATGATGTGGAACTATCATGAGCATGCTTCTCTGCTTTTCCACTTTCCAATTCAGGTAGAATGGTGGATGCAAGTTCCTTTCCAAGCTGGACGCCCCACTGATCAAAGGAGTGGATGTTCCAAACAACACCCTGAACGAATACCTTGTGCTCATAAAGTGCAATAAGTGCACCCAGCGAGTAGGGATTTAGTTCGTCAGCCAACAAGGTATTGGTGGGACGATTACCTTCAAACATTTTGTAAGGGATCAAATTTTCAGGTGTCTTTTCACGAACAAGGTCTTCCTGAGTTTTCCCAAAAGCCAGAGCTTCTGTCTGAGCAAAGAAATTGCTCATGAGTTTCTGGTGATGATCCCCCGTATCATTGTGGGATTTACAGAATCCGATGAAGTCAGCAGGGATGAGTTTTGTCCCCTGATGAATTAGCTGATAAAATGCGTGTTGTCCATTGGTCCCGGGTTCACCCCAGATGATGGGTCCAGTCTGGTAGCCAATGGGTTCTCCCTGTTTATCAATAGATTTACCATTACTCTCCATATCCAGCTGCTGTAAATACGCAGGAAAGTGGGAGAGATACTGATCATAGGGTAAGATGGCATGAGTTTCACAATGGAAAAAATTGTTGTACCAGATTCCCAGCAGACCAAGTATAACAGGAAGGTTTTCGTTGAATGGTGCTGTTTTAAAATGGTTATCCATATCATGAAACCCATCCAGCATGTGGGCGAAATGTTCAGGTCCAATGGCAATCATGAGGGACAACCCTATGGCAGAGCACAGTGAATATCGACCGCCTACCCAGTCCCAAAACTCGAACATATTCTCAGTATCAATTCCAAATTTCTCAACAGCCTCTGTATTGGTGGACAGTGCCACAAAATGCTTGGCTATGGATGTTTCATCCTGCAATTCATCTAGAAGCCATGCTTTTGCAGTGTTAGCATTGGTCATGGTTTCTTGTGTTGTAAATGTTTTGGATGCGACAATAAACAGCGTTTCCTTCGGGTCGAGTTCGCGAATAGTCTCAGCTAAATGTGTGGCGTCAATATTTGAAACGAAGTAAACAGAAAGTTTCCTACTGGCGAAAGGTTTCAAAGCTTCTGTAGTCATCATGGGTCCAAGGTCTGAACCACCAATACCTATGTTCACCACATTCTTTATGGGATCACCCGCAAATCCTTTCCAATTTCCGTTCCGGATTGATTCTGCAAACTGATTCATCATTTCAAGCACCCGACTTACATCAGGCATTACATCCTGTCCTTTGACTATTACAGGCGTGTTGGACCTGTTTCTAAGGGCGGTATGCAGGACAGCCCGACCCTCTGTTTCGTTAATAGGTTTTCCTTCCACCATATTTTTAATTGAAGAAGAAAGCTCCTGTGAATTCGCAAGGGCAATCAGTTTGTCCATTGTCTTTTTCAGAATTCTATTTTTTGAATAATCAAGTCGAATACCACAGGCCTCCAGTGTAAATCGCTCTGCTCGAAGCCTGTCTTCGTGAAACAAATCACGTAGATGCAATGCTTTGGTTTCCTGGTAGTGGACTTCCAGTTCTTTCCATTCCACTGTTTGTCTTAGATGATGCAATTCTGCCATAGTCAAACTCGAATAATTGTTTGGTTTTTTAGTGCTGTTTTTGGTTTGTTGAGTAAAGGAAGAAGAAAGAAGGAATCTAGTTTTTATTCAGTTTCTTCTCCATGTATTCTCGGATTTTTCGCTCTTCCCATTCACCGGTAAACAGATTATCCAGGACGAAAACAAATAGAGCATGAATGGCGATAATAAGTCCCCATCCAAGAAGAACAAGCAGGTAAATGATCCATTCATTCAGACCGGTGATAAGATTAAAAATAAAAAAGAAGATAGACAGGATAACGTAAATAATGATGTGACGGTAGAATACCATTAAATCTCGAACCTGTCTTCTGGCCCTCCTGTAGACAAATCGCTCTTTGTTTCCCATGTGACCTCCTGCTAGGGTTTCTCGATTTCCAGTTCTTTTATTTTCCTGGAGAGATTGGGCTGGTGCATTCCCAATTTATCTGCAGCAATACTTATGTTCCAATTATATCTCTTGAGCTGCTGCGTAATATAATATTTCTCAAATTCTGATTTGGCATTTTTTAAGGAATCGGACTTTAAGAACGAATAAGATTCATTTCTTGTCTGGATCAGATGTGGATCAAGGTCCTGCTTAGAAATGGTTTCGCCCATCTTAAGAATACACAGGCGCTCTACTAGATTCTTCAACTCCCGAATATTTCCGGGAAACGTATACGACTCGAGAGAAGCCATGGCATCTTTATCCATTTTCTTACCAGGGATTTTTAATTCCTTTACATAATGGTTTAAAAAATGATTGATTAACACCGGAAGGTCTCCGGTACGTTCCCTCAATGGCGGCAGGGTGATGGGGATGACATTTAATCGAAAGAAAAGGTCCTCCCTAAACTTTCCTTGTGTGATCATTTCCTCGAGGTTCTTATGTGTTGCAGCGAGAATGCGTGTATCGATTTCAAGGGTTTTGTGGCCCCCCACACGTTCAAATGTGCCTTCCTGGATAACTCGAAGTACTTTTGCCTGTGCAGACATGCTCATATCACCGATTTCATCCAGGAAAAGTGTACCGCCGTGTGCCAATTCCAGCTTACCAATTTTTCGTTCGTCCGCCCCAGTAAATGCCCCTTTTTCATGTCCGAACAATTCACTTTCTACCAGTTCATTTGGAATGGCAGCAGAGTTAAATCGTACAAACGGTGCCTTTGCTCGAGTGCTCTGAGAATGGATGGCATAGGCTGCCAGTTCTTTTCCTGTTCCGCTTTCTCCACGAATGAGGACTTTAGAATCAGTGGGAGCCACTCGTGAGATAATACCTTTAACCTGTTCCATTTCCGGTGAATCACCCACAAAAGTGTATTTATCAGAAAGTTGATCATCCTTCTGCTCAACATTTTTCTTGAGCTGACGTTTTTCCTGGATGTTCCGGGCAGCCGTGAGAATCCGATCCATGGATAGCGGTTTTTCAAGAAAATCATAGGCCCCCATTTTCACGGCTTTTACGGCTGTATCAATACCTGAATGCCCAGAAATCACTAACACATCCACATCCATATTTTGATCATTTATTTTCTGGTAAAGTTCAATACCGGTCATCCCAGGAAGCTTTACATCTAGTATGGCAAGATCAATTCGTTCGTCTTTAAGGGTTTTTAATCCATTTTCCGCAGAGTCAGAGAGGAATACGGTATACCCTTCATCTTCCAGGATATCCCGCAGGGTTAGTCGAATATTTCGTTCATCATCAACGATAATAATATTCATGCAAGTACACTTTCGTCATTTGGAAAAGAGAGAGTAAATGTGGTGCCGGTACCAACAGTACTTTCAACACCGATTATACCACCGTGATTCTCTACAATACGTTTGACGATGGGCAGTCCCAATCCGGTTCCCTTTTCCTTTCGTGTAAAATAAGGTTCAAATATTTTTGACATGTTCTCCTGGGGGATACCTTTGCCATTGTCCTGAATCATCAGTTCCCACCCATGATCCAAGTTACAAAAAATATCTATCTTTGTGGCGCCGGCTTGAATTGCATTTTGTATGAGATTTACAAAAACCTGCTTGAGTTGCATTCTGTCCCCATAAAACTTGGGAGCCTGTTCCTTTCTATGAAGAACGATGTCTGTTTCTGCCAGATATGGTTCAATGATTTCTTCCATATGATCACGCATATCAAAGTGTCTTAAATCTGCTTTGGGCAATCTGGCAAACTGGGAAAATTCCGAGGCAAATTCCTGCAGATTATCGATCTCTTCATGCAGAACTTCCAGGACTCGTGTAAAAATGTCATGAAAGTTATCTGCTTTCTGCTGATATTTTCTTTCAAGCCTCTCAAGGGATAACCTCATAGGCGTTAATGGATTCTTGATTTCATGTGCAAGGACACGAGCCATGTCCCGCCAGGCAGACTCTTTCTCTGCCTGGATCAACTTTTTACGATTGTCATCCAGTTCCCGGGTCATCTGATTAAAGGAAACGATGAGGTCATTCAGGGGTGACAGCCGGCTTTCCTTCACCTGAATAGCCCAGTTTCCTTTTGATAATTCATCCGTGGCAGATTGCAGACGCAACAATGGACTTGTTACCAGATTGAAACTAAAGAGGAATAGCAGCAAAACAGCTATGGACAGAAATGCAAAAATAAACGTGCTGTAAACCTTTAACTGATCTCTGAACATTTCCCTGTAAAGATGTGACTGTTTTTCTGTTGATAAGATAGATTCAATGTCTTCCCTGAACGATGCCTGTTCTTTTTCTGAAAGTTTATCAGAATACTGGCCGTATAGATCGCTGATCTGTGTATCCATGTCCAAATCTGTAATCTGCTGGGAGTATTGTGTAAAACTGTCGAGAAAATAGTTTCGATAGAATAAAACTGAATTCACCAGGAAGAATAGTACCAGGAAAATGATTTGAGTTCTAAAAGAGGGGAGTGGAATTCTCATTGGTTCAAGTCTAGTAGTGAAAATGGTTTTGAGCGACCAACGGGTGGAATGCTGTTCCAGTAATACATGAGATTTAATGGTTCTTCCATCCCTTCAAATTTTATTCGGTCCAGCCAGGAAGTGATTTTTATTGTATAGGGTTCGGACCTGTCAAGGTTTTCCAAGGAAACAAGGGATACATTTTGTAGACCGGCAAGGAGGGTTTTTGCTCCTTGAAGATCGAGGTCAGTGGTAAACGTTTCTGTATGGGATTGATACACTTCATAAATATTATCCAGATGAGAATAACTGATAGCATTGAAGAAATCTTCTGAGTATACAGAAATATCATCACTTGCTCGAAACACTTCAATTCGGTAATGGAAATAAATTCTCTTCCCTGATGCGAAGAATTTTTCAAAATCATCAGTATAGCAGTTTCTTAACCGGGTGGATACATACAGGCGAGAGCCCTCTGAATATATTTTGATGTTATCAAAGCTGGCATGAACCCCATCAATGGTGGAATAAAACATAGAACCGACAGTAATGACAGAGGTAATAACCTGTTTGAATAATCCTGAGAATAATGACGGTTCCATAGAGGGATGTTACACTTATTTTATTTTAGACTAAAGGATGAAAATGGGAGGTTGAAGCAGGGTGGAAGAAAGAAAAGGCGGCCAGGTAACAAGGGATTGGCCTGACCGCCCGGGGGTTAGATGATGATTAGAAACCGAACCAAATGCCAAGGCTATAGGAGAGAGCATCCTTGAGGTTTGGTGCATTACCATCAATGGTAAAGTCAAATTCAGTATCGGTCCACTTATCATCTGATGAATACATTCCCAGATAACCAACACTTCCGTGTATTGCAGCCCAGTCAAAGACCCGGTACATGAGTCCTGCAGAAGGCTGAACCAGGAAAAATTCTTTTTGAAATTTCACGCTGTTCGAGTTCATATCTTCCACTTTGTTGTCCCAGCTATAATTTCCATCCGTATGGCCGACGGAAACGGACATGGCGCCACCACCAATGAGGGTTGTGAAATCAAAAACAAGTTTTTTGGTTAACAGTGCATATTTCTTCGTCACAGTTACACCACCATAACCCAATTCAATTTTCGCAGTTTTAAAGTCACCTGTTAAGGCACCTGCTGCATCTTTTACAGCCACTTTCTGGGTGTTCATATATCCGGCTCCGGCACCACCAATGAACCAGCCTTTTCCAACATTTCCCATTCCAAATCCGCCACCAAGAACCATTTCCTGTTCACCAATTGGGTTTAACCCATTTTTTTCCAGGAACGCGTTGAGATTGCTATGATCCATGGTCACAAGTACCATTCTTGGACCACCGCCACCATATCCAACAGTAAGGCGTTTTTTCTTCTTCAAGTTGCTCTTGCTCAGAGGTGCACCGTATTCATCCGTCTCTGGTGTTGGAATGGCGAAATAGAATCCAACTTCGATTTCCTTCTCATTCCTAAATACTTTGACAGATACAGAATCACCGTGTGATTTGCTGTCGCGTAAGTTTAGCAGATGATCTTCAAACCGGACTCTCTCACCATCAAATTCCATGATGATATCATCCTTAATAATTCCTGCACGATCGGCATTTCCACCGGATACAACGCCTGTTACCAGGACACCATAATTGTAGGGATAATGTTTTTCGTAAACTTCCTCAAAATCCAGGTCAGATAGATACAGACCAAGTTTTGGGGACCCGTTTTTATACTCTCCACCAAGATCCACATGGATGTCGAGAGCATTTAATTCCTCTTCAACTTCCTGAAGGGCTTCCCGCACTTCATTTTCAATTTCTTCATCAAGATCTACCTGGGCAGATAGAATAGACATCCCACCCAATACCCAAACAAATATGAGTGCTGTTAAAGTCCATATTCTTTGATTTTTCATGTTAACTCCTTCGTTTATTAATTCTTTTGTCATTTTCGACTCGCACAAACATCCTCAATTGCTGTGCCAGAATTTGAGGAGACATGATAACTGTAAATATTACAGTGTGTTATGAGATATGTGATATTCTAAATATATTAAAATGTATATATAAAATAAATAGTTCTATATCATATTGATATGGAAAATGAACTTTCAGAAAAATGCAAAGGATTAAGTGCCTCTTCAAGGTAGCCCATCATAACACCATGACCATTTATATGGATAATATCTTGAGTCCGGTTCACATTCATGAGATGAATAGGGTCCTCTCCAATCATAAGAATGCCACCGGCTTCAGGCAATAAGAAGCACTCAGTTGGTTGAAGGGATTGTTTCCAGTGATCTACAATCACATATGTTGGGTCTGAACCAGTCTGAGGGAATCCCATGGTTATATCTGGAGAATTAGATGTAAAAACAGCCCCTGTATAGAAGGGCAGCAGGCATTCCATCAGCATCCATGGGAGTGTAAAAGGTGTGAATTTAGAGTGAAATGTCATCTCATCATGAAGCCCCATCCCTTGGGCAATTCCATTCAGGTTTACAAGGATCTGGTAGTGACTGAGGCATGCATGCCGGTCATTACAAACAACAATACAGGCTTCGTGAGTGAGAAGTGGTTTATGTCGTGGATTATACTCTATTGAAAATCCCTCAATCGGATTTTCAGACACATCGTCCTTTGTAAAAATATAGGCAAAAACGGAAGGATCCGGTAAAGCCTGATACTTATGACTTATTACGCCCAGTGTCGCCCCCGTCAACCATGTGGCGAAAGCAAACGGTTTGGTTAAGTCTTTGGGTATATCCTCAAAGATAACATGATCGCCTTTTTTCACGCCTCTTTCTTCCAGCCAGTTAGCTGCCTGGTGAACACGGTCTTGAAATTTTCTTATTGTCAGCCCGGAAGAGGGAAACAACGACTTATGAGAAAATTTGACGGTTTCGCCTTCCACCAGTGCTGGAAGGTTTGGATAAGGCACCATGTGCTCAATAGGTTCAACATTCCCAAAACATTGAGCTCGGTATATTTTCTCCTGAATGTCCATTGATTAATCTGGATTGATTTTCCGGACGACTTCAAAGGAATTATGTACTCGGCAATAATTGTTACCTGCCAATCGTCCAACCGGATTCAGTTTCTCAAGATCGATTCTTCCATGGTCGATGATGGCGTCATCCACATGGAATAATTCTACCGTTCCCACCACGAGAAACCCGCTGCCGGCGGACCCATCCCCAATTTCGATGATCTGATTCAGGGAACATTCAAACCTGATTTTTGCTTCCAATAATCCTGGAGCATTTACAAACCTGGATGGACATGTATGCAATCCTGCAACATCAAATTCATTTACATCAGGATCAAATTCTGTGGCGGTTGCTACCATTTCCTCCAGGATGGATTCATCAGGGATATTGACTACAAAATCGCCCGTATCCCTGATATTGACAAGGGTATCCTTTGGTTGTGCATCCGTGCTTCTGCGAACAGGCGCAAATACGATTGTTGGAGGATTGGAACAGACGCCATTGAAAAATGAAAAAGGCGCAATGTTTGGATGTCCTTCGGATGAAACAGTGGAAACAAATGCAATGGGTCTTGGCACGATAGACCCAATCAGTAATTTGTAATTATCCTTATATGTCTGCTTGTTTGGGTCAACAATCATGATTCAATCCATGAAAATGGATAATCGGCATCATCAATCACCTCCAGGGGTTTGCATGGAACAAGAGGTTTAAATGTATCAATCATAACAGCCAGTTCAGTAGTTTCCTTTGCCCCAAGGGATTGTTCAATTTTACCCGGTTGCGGACCATGCGGTAATCCCATGGGATGATAGGTAATGGATTCCTCTTCGATTCCTTTCCTGCTCATGAAATTCCCCATGACATAATAGAGAATTTCATCACTGTCTACATTGCTATGAGCGTATGGCGCAGGGATGGCTTCAGGATGATAGTCATAGAGTCGGGGTACAAAAGAGCAGATCACGAACCCGGGTGCCTGGAATGTCTGATGCACGGGTGGTGGCTGATGGACCCGGCCTGTGATAGGTTCAAAATCATTGATATTGAAAATCCAGGGGAAATAATATCCATCCCAACCAACCAGATCGAAGGGATGGTTGGAATAGGAATATGTCTGGTAGGAATCCATGAGCTTCACCACTACATCCACATTGTCTGAATACGGTGTATCATACAATTGTGGTGTACGTAAATCCCGCTCACAAAATGGAGAATGTTCCAACAGTTGACCGGCACGGTTCCGGTACCGATTAGGTGTTTCAATTGGACCGTATGATTCTGTCACGAGCAACCGCATGGGTTCGGTGATATCCATTTTCCAAATGACCCCACGTGGAATGACAAGGTAATCGCCCTGGGTCAATTCCAGGGTTCCAAAATTTGAATGAAGAATTCCTGTGCCTCTGTGAACAAATATTACTTCGTCAGCATGCCCATTTCTATACAGGTATCCCATTGATTCTGAAACATGGGCTTTATAGATCACACAATCTGGATTAAAAAACAAGGGTACACGTGAATGGATGGCATCACCTGCAGAAGAAATCTGATGGGTTCTAACATGCATGGCACGGTGTTCAATACTCCATTTCTCCGGTGAAAACTCTACCCTGTCTCCCACAGCGTCAACCGTTGTAGGGGGATGTGCGTGGTACACATTTGAATAAATCCAACTAAAGCCCTCGCGACTTATGAGTTCCTCCCAGTAGAGATTTTTATCATTATCCCTGAACTGAACATGACGCTTTTTTGGAATCATTCCCTGTTTTTGATAAAAGGGCATACTGTCTCCTATGGCGATTCTATTGTGTTTTTGAGTTGACCCAGTTTTTCAATTTCGCAGACAACCTTATCCCCGGGTTTTAGCCAGCCACCGGTATGCTCAGGTCGCAATTCCAGGATACATCCCGTACCAACTGTTCCTGATCCAATAAGGTCACCGGGTTTCAATTCTGCTTGATGACTGGCACGCTCAATCATTTTCTGAAATGAGTGATACAGATCTTCCGTGTTTCCTTCTGAGAGCTTCCTCCCATTCACATGGCAGGTCATATTCAGACGAAGTTTTTCGTCAGACAGAGCTGCAGATAGTTCATCTGGCGTAACCAGGTAGGGGCCAACGGATGTAGCGAAATCCTTCCCTTTGGCTGGTCCTAGGTGGAGCTGCATTTCCTCCCGTTGAATATCCCGTGCAGACCAATCGTTCAAAATAGTATATCCTGCTATATAATAATCTGCATCCTGGGCTGAAATATTTTTTCCACCGTTGCAGATATAGATGGCTATTTCTAATTCAAAATCCAGCTCCTGTGTTGGTTCAGGGTATGGTATGGCTGCTCGGTGTCCAAACAATGCATTGGGATTGGAAAAATAGAATACCGGGACTTCATACCACAGCGGATCCATGTCCTTTCCACGGAGTTTTCGCGCGCTTTTAACGTGTTGCTCAAACGCATAAAAATCACGAAAGGTGGACGGATTTGGGACGGGTGGGTGTAATATAACGTCGTCCTCATAAACGGCGATGGATTTGTCATTTGCCTGGTAACTGGGAAGATCATGCTCCGGGAGAATACTATCCAGTTCAACAAGCTTCTGAACATACACATGCCAGTTTTCAAGGGCACGTTTTAATGAGGTTGGAAGCTCGAGAAATTCTGCCCTGCTCCGGTTCTGTTTTACCCAGATGGCGGAACGAAGAACGTCAACGATGTAGGGACCTTTTTTAAATCCAAACCGTGGCGGATCTGTATCAAAGGCAGAATAGGTAACGAATTTCATGAACGATTCTAGAAATTACCTCTTCGTTCCTGCTCCCGTTCAATGGATTCAAACAGGGCCTGGAAATTCCCCTGACCAAACCCGCGAGAACCCTTCCGTTGAATGATTTCGAAAAACAGAGTGGGACGGTCTTCCACCGGCTTGGTGAATAATTGGAGTAAGTACCCCTCATCATCCCTGTCAATCAAAATACCAAGCTCCTTTAAAGGTTCAAGTTTTTCATCTATGGGACCAACACGATCCAGGATATCATCATAATAGGTGTCTGGGACGTAAAGAAAATCAACACCATTGTTTCTCAATGCCGTTATGGTTTTAATGATATCCCCTGTGAGAAGCGCTATATGCTGAACACCGGGAGCCTCGTTGAATTCCAGGTATTCCTCAATCTGGGATTTCTTTAACCCAACTGCTGGTTCATTGATAGGGAACATGACTTTCCAGTTTTTGGACCTCATGACCCGACTCTTCAGGGCGGAGAACTGGGTGGAAATGTCTCCTTCATCAAAAAGGACAAAGTTTGTGAGTCCGAAAACCCGTTCATAATATTCTTTCCAGTTATCCATTTCCCCGTCTTCCACATTTCCTACAATATGATCCATGGCAATAAGACCCGGGTCCTCAAAATGAACAGGGTTCATTTCCAGCGCTTCGAAACCCGGTTCCCAGAGCCCGTCATAATCTTTCTTTTCCACAAACGAATGAATGGTGTCGCCATAGGTTTTCACGCCAGCCCTTTTGACTGTACCAGATGCATCTACCAGGGACATACACCCATAAGCAGACTCTGCGTCCCGGCTTAAACAGGAATCATAGGCCTCCTGCGCATCGTCAGCCATGAAAGCAATATCACAGATGCCATCGCCATGCTTTTTCAGCCATTCAGAGGCTGGATGAGATGAATGCAAGGGTGTTGTGATAACAAAGAAAATTTTGTTTTGCTTCAGTACATAG
Organism: uncultured bacterium; assembly: GCA_964344305.1. Taxonomy (GTDB): domain Bacteria; phylum Fidelibacterota; class Marinisomatia; order Marinisomatales; family JABMOV01; genus JABMOV01. The sequence continues at coordinate 75,934 of CAYFMT010000006.1, forward strand.
GAGACAGCTTCTTTCCTGCCTGTTTCAGGACCGGCATAGGCGTAGGGCTGAAACCCAAAGGCTGTGCGGTAATAGTGGACAGCCTGCTTTGCGTTGCCGGCATAGAATTCCACGTGACTTAATTCTGTGATGGGGAAGTATTCTGCCCCTTTCCATTCCTTGGTAATAATGGCCATATTGTCTCCCTGATTATCCTAAAATTTTCTTAAATGCTGACATGCATTTCTCATTTTCCTGCTCCAACCCCACGGATATCCGGATGCAGTCCGGCCACCCAAAGGCCGTCAGGTGTCTAACAATAACACCTTCGTGTAATAGTTTGCCTGTTAAAGCATCCGCTTTTTCCGGTGATTCCCAAACCGTAGTAACGAAATTCGTTGCGGACGGAATAAATTTAATGCCAAGCACTTCAAATTCACGGTAGTAGAATTGCAGACCATTATCATTTAATGACAGGGTCTCCCTGATATAATCCCTGTCATCCAGGGCTGCATAAGCCGCTACCTGCGCAAGATAGGATGGTTCAAATGGGACTTTTACTTTCATGAGGTTGGCAATGAGGTCCTCATGGGCAAATCCATACCCGGCCCGTATCCCTGCTAACCCGTATGCCTTTGAGAATGTCCTCAGGGTGATGACATTATCATATCTGTAGGTCATGGAGTCGGGGTAATCTTCGCGATCATATGCAAATTCGAAATAGGCTTCATCCAGGATGATCAACACACGCTCCGGTACATGGGTATAGAACGCATCAAATTCGTCGCGAGTGATATAGGTCCCCATGGGGTTATCGGGATTGGCGATATAAATGATTTTTGTGTAGTCGTTAATCTTCTCCGCCATGGCAGGCAGGTCGTATTTATGATTCTTCATGGGGACCCAGTGGATTTTCCTGCCTGTAGCATTGGCCAGTACACGGAAACCAATGAATGAATTTTCAGCAGAGATGATTTCATCATCTGCCAGGAGAAATGTGCGCATGATGGTGGACATGATTCCTTCCGAGCCGGCACCAAGAACCACATTATCCTGCTTGATATGAAATTTTTCTGCCAGGGCATTGCGAAGCATGTACCCTGATGCATCGGGGTAGCGATGGCTGTTATGCATGGCCTGGTGCATGGCCTCCAGGGCCCGGGGAGACGGTCCAAGGGAATTCTCATTGGAGGCGAGTTTCACCACATCCTTGATTCCCAATTCGCGGTGCACCTCTTCAATAGGTTTCCCAGGTTTATAGTTGGCCAGGTTTTGAATATAGGACGGTACTAATGGCATGGTTTTCCTTGAAAATATGAATACAAATTACTTCAATTCATTGATGATCACTAACCATCAAGATTCTGCCAAAACCAATGATCGTTCCCTAAAAGGATTCAGGAGACTCTACAGATTAAAGCACACCACCTTCGGTTCTGTCATTTCTTCAAGTGCGTAGCGAATACCTTCTCGTCCCAGACCGCTTTTCTTCACACCACCAAAGGGCATCATGTCCACCCGGTAGTCCGTAGAGTCATTCACCATGATTCCCCCTACATCCATGTTTTGAATAGCATGAAATGCATTGTTGAGATTGTTGGTGAAAATGGCTCCATGGAGCCCGTAATCCACTGAATTGGATTTTTCAATAGCCTCGTCAAGATTGTCAACAGAGTAAAGGGAAGCAACAGGACCGAATATCTCCTGGCAATCCAGCCTGGCACCCTTTGGCATGTTTTCCATAACGGTGGGTTGAATCAATGAGCCTTCTCGGGTTCCGCCCGTAAGGCAGCTGGCACCCAGGGTTTTTGCTTCATCAATCCATTCCATGACACGATCAGCTTCAGCCAAAGTGATCATGGGACCCATGTCCGTGTCTTCATCAAGCTGATACCCGGTTTTATATTTTTTTGTTCGTGCAACAAACGCATCCCTGAAGGATTCATAAATGTCCTTTTCAATGTAAACACGCTGCACACCGATGCAATTCTGTCCCACAGCCCAGAAGGCACCGGAGACACAGGATTCTACAGCTGCACCGAAATCACAGTCCTTCAGTACGATCACCGGGGAGTTTGAGCCCAATTCCATACCGATTTTTTTCAATCCGGAAATTCTTGAAATATGCTCACCGGCTACCACACTACCGGTGAATGAGACCATACGAATCCGCTCATCTTTTTCCAATGCTTCACCGATTTCTGATCCGGGTCCTGTGATGACACTGAGAATCTCTCCTGGAAGCCCGGCATCAAACAGGCATTCAGCAAGTTTCAACGCCGAGAGCGGGGTGACAGTGGCAGGCTTCACAATAATGGCATTGCCGCCTGCTATGGCAGGACCTACCTTATGGGCCACAAGATTCAATGGATCGTTAAAAGGTGTAATGGCAGCAATGATTCCAATGGGAAACCGGTAATAATACCCAACACGATTTTCAGAGCCCTCGGCACTGTCAAATGGCAGGGTTTCTCCATGGATGCGACGGGCTTCCTCTGCGGAAATAGTCATGGTATTTATGGCTCGACTCACTTCTTTACGGGCCTCTCGGATGGTTTTGGATCCTTCTGAAGCAATAGTGCGAGCTAACTCTTCAAATCTATCTTCCATGAGAGTAACGGCCTTTTTCAATATAGAAATGCGCTTATGGATGGCCATCTCCTTGTTGATCTCATACCCCTTTTGTGCAATTCCAATGGCCTTTTTAACATCATCAGGCGTCCCCCGAGGCACAGTATCTACAACGGATTGATCATATGGATTTAAAACATCAATCGTTTCTTCGCGGTCAATCCATTCGCCGCCAATGACCATCTTCATCTTCTTCTCCTTAAATGTGTATGGTTAAAAGTGCTAATGTGTTAAGGTGTTATGGTGTTATGGTGTTCAGGTAACAGGGATAAAGGCGTTTAACTCATGAACACTTTCGCACATGAACACTTTAACACTCATTTCTTTCTGCCTAATCCCTGAGTAAAGTCCTCAATCAGGTCTTCGATATCTTCACAGCCTACAGACAGTCGTATGAGCCCGTCGGTGATGCCTGCTTCAATTCGTTCATCCCTGGGGACGGAGGCATGGGTCATGGATGCAGGATGCTGAATCAGTGTTTCGTAACCCCCAAGGGATACAGCCAGAAGGGCGATTTTTACACTGTTCATGAGTGATTCGCCGGCATCATACCCGCCCTTTAATTCAAAACTCATGACGGCACCGGGACCCATGGCCTGTTTTCTTCCAAGCTCATATTGTGGATGGGATTGCAATCCGGGATAATGCACCACATCAACGGCAGGATGGTTTTCAAGGAATTCCCCCAGTTTCATAGCATTGTCCTGGGCTTTCTCCATCCGCAGGGATAAGGTACGCATGCCTCTCAACACCAGCCATGCCTGATGGGGATCCATGGTTCCCCCAAGCGCGATGAGAACAGATTTTATGCGCTCGTACTCTGCTCTGTTCTTACAAATGACAGCGCCTGCAACCACATCCGTGTGACCATTGATGAATTTTGTCATGGAATGAACTACCACATCAGCGCCTAAGTCCAGTGGATTCTGGAGAACAGGGCTGAGGAACGTGTTATCCACAGCCAACAGGGCACCGTGATTGTGGGCAATCTCTGCACAGACGGAAATATCCGTTATTTTCATGGTTGGGTTTGCCGGTGTCTCTATGTAAATCAGTTTAGTATTTGGTTTCAACGCAGCCCGGACATTTTCCGGATTGGATGTATCCACAAAGTCTGATTGGATTCCTTTTCGGATAAACTCTTCTTCCATCACCACGCGAGCCGGACCATACATGCAATCGGACCCAATCATGTGATCACCACTATCCAGAAGAGCAAAGTACATGGTGGTAATGGCGGACATCCCAGAGCTGGTTACAAGAGCCCCATAACCGTTTTCAAGTTCAGTCAGTGCCGATTCAAGTGCTTCATTTGTGGGATTACCCAGCCGTGTGTATTTGTAACCCGTTTCCTCTCCTGAGAATCGATGACGTCCCTGTTCAGCTGACTCAAATTTGAAGGTGGAGGACTGATAGATGGGAGGGGAAACACTCCCAAGAATAGTATCAGGATTTCTCCCGGAATGGACTACCCGGGTTTCAGTGCGTTTCTTAGTTTGCTTCATGTGATTTCCTGTGAATGGCTATTAGATCTGTCAGTATGGAAAACCCCGTTTCTATGCGTCCTGCTCCGGCACCCACAATGGTGACGTCACCCATAAGGTCTGTGTTGAATGTGATGGCATTGGTGGCTCCCATGATCCCTGCCAGAGGATGGCTCATGGGTACAAGCTCCGGACGAACATAGGCGGTAATACCATCTTCATTTTTCTCGACACATCCAATGAGTTTCCACCGGGTATTCTGATTTTTAGCGTCCTGGATATCTTCTTGTGTTATGGCAGAGATTCCTTTACAGGCCACATCAGTAATGCTCAAGGATTCTCCCATAACCACATTCGCAAGGATGATAACTTTCGCTCGAGCATCGTACCCTTCTACATCGCCTGTTGGATCTGCTTCCGCATACCCAAGCTCCTGGGCTTTTGCCAGCGCATCCTCATAGGACATACCTTCCTCCATCTGCGAAAGGATGTAATTGGTGGTGCCATTTAGAATTCCTTTTGCAGACAGGATGGTGTTTCCGGCGAGAGGGCCATCCACCAGGTTGAGAATTGGTGTGCCGCTCATGACCGTTCCTTCAATAAGAAACTGCACATCATTGTCATGGGCGAGGGATGTCATTTCCCTGTATGCAAGGGCAGCCGGACCTTTATTGCTTGTTACAACGGATTTTCCGCTTTTGAATGCTGCTTTGCAATGAGAGATGGCTGGTTCTCCTGAGTCAAGATCAGTGTAAGCCAGTTCGCAAATTACATCTACCTCAGATTGAACAATGGTATCCTGTGCCGACAAGCCTGTGTCGCAGGAATCACCGCATGTAGGACAGTTGTATTGATCCAGGGATTTGTTCTGTTTTACCAGGTCTAAAAGCTGCTGAGGGTCGAGTCCATCCTTGCAGGTAACCGATCCCTTGAGCGTATCAGAAACGGCAACTATACTCCACTCGTAATTGTACTTCTTCTTTAAATAATCCTTTTTATTGATGAGGATTTCAACCAGACCCTGTCCCACGGTTCCAAATCCAATCAAGGCTATTTTTTGTTTCATTGTTTCCCCTGTCAAATCTTGTTTAAGGCGTGATCCAGTTCCCGGATAATATCATCCACATGCTCAATACCTACGGATAATCGAACATAATTTGGCAGGATGGAGGCCAGTTCTCTGCCTTCCTCGCCCTGTTGTTGGTGTGTTGAAATGGCCGGAATGGTAGCAACGGTTTTCACGCGACCCAGGTCCGTTGCCCGCCATATCATATCCAGGTTATCGTAAAAAACGCGTGTATTCTCCGGTTTGTATGGATCTTTTTCTTTGATTTCAAACGTCATCATGTAACCATAAGCATTTATGGATTCTCCATTTCCATCATTCGAATCCACCAGCACGAGATATTTGTCCGCAATGCTTGCCTGTGTATGAGATGAAAGCCCGGGATAATTGATACTGGCTACTTTTGGATGGTCCTCAAGAAACCGTGCCACTTTCAGAGCCGTGGCGCTGGTCTGGGCAGTACGGGATCGTAATGACCGCAGATCATTAAGAGCCATGACAGCATTGAAGGGACTCAGTGCCGGACCATTATCACGATACGGCAGCAATTTTACCCAGGTGGCGAAATCCGCTTTCATTTCATCAGGTCCCACCCGGCTTGGAATATTGTGTTTTGCCGTGACAGTCCCTGCGATGGTAAATCCGCTGGCAGCAATGATCTTGGAGGTGGATTGAACCACAATATCAGCACCAAATTCCAGGGGACGCATGAGGGCAGGGGATGCACAGGTGGCATCCACAATCAGTGGAATCCCATGGGAATGAGCCAGGGCTGCCACTTTTTCAATATCGAACAAGGCCACAGCCGGATTCGAGGGCATTTCACCATATAAGAATCGTGTTCCTTTATCAATCTTGGAAATCCATTCATCCATGTCCAGGTTATCGGTGATCCACCGGACCTCGATTCCCTTGTCATTCATTTGCCGTTCCTGGAACTGCTGGAAGGTGCCTCCATAAACGCGGCTTGTGCTGACAAAATTGGCAGGTGGCAGGGAATCGTCTTTTACCAGAAATGGTTCGATAGCGGAAAAAATGGCTGACATACCACTACCACAGGCCACACAGCTTGTGTCCAGGCCCGTTCCGTATCCTTCGAGAAGCGCGATGGTTTCTTCAAGGAAAAATGTGGATGGATTGGCAATACGTGAATAAGTCCATGACGGCATCTGGTATGCCAGGGCCACTTCCATTTCATCGTATCCCTGGAAAGCCTGGGCACTGCTCATGTATATGGGCTCAATGATAGATCCATTGTTCAGGTGCACGGCCTGTTGCAGATCATAAAGTCCGTGAGTGGCAATGGTATCAAATTTCCAGTTTTTCGTGCGCTTGATTCGACGTTTCCGGTCAGCGGCGATGGACTTGCCCTGGTTCACCCAGTGTCGTATCCCATGATCATGATCCAAATGATTTGCGTTCATGTTTACTCCCCGTTAATAGGCAGGCTGGTCTCCTGTTTGAGGGTGGAGAGAACAACCAGTGTTTTTAAATGCTGTACATCCGGCAGGGCTGTGAGCCTGTGAATGATAAAATCTTCGTAGGCAGGGATATCCTTTGTGGCCACCTTCAACAGGAAATCGGCGCCACCGGTGATGTGGTGGCATTCCATGACCTCGGGTAATTCCGTTATGGATGTCATAAACCGTTCCACTGCATCCTTGCCATGGCGTACCAGGGTTACCTCTACGTAAGAAAAGAAATGAGTCCCCACTTTTTCAGGTGCCACCAGCGCCACATAGTTCTTGATGAATCCGTTCCGCTCCAGCTTTTTCACACGCTCCAGCGTGGGAGACGGGGACATATTAATGGATTTTGCCAGCTCAGAATTGGTGATACGACCATTGACCTGGAGAATCTCTAAAATCTGTTTATCAATTTTATCCAATATCAATATATAATCCTGTAGTAGTATTAAATAACAGAATAAAATACTGAATATTTTTCATATATAGAAAGAATATTCTTCTAGCGTATTTGAAGTAGTTTTACAAAATACTATAGATAATCGCCAAAAATACGTATTTATACGTATTTACAATTATTTCAGGAAGGTGTAAGATTGATTATGTTATTAAATGACATGATCATTGTAGGAAGGCAGTTATTTGCGAACATATTTTCAGTTTATTTAAACAAGCCGTACGTTTAGTTATTTGTAAAATGTAAAAGCAGATTGATCAACAATAAATCATATTTAGTAAAGGTTATTTTATTTGCACTGATCAATAGTGCTGTTTTAACCATGGTTGGGTGCCCTGAATCTCCTCAAGTTGCGGACTGCAACCCCGGTTATTTACCCTGCGATGGGGATAAGTCAGAATGCTGTGAAGTAATCTGTGAAGAGGGGTATCATTTATGTGGGGAGGATTTGACGGAATGTTGTATGGATACCACAAATAGTATATTTCATTTGTATTTTGATACTCTAGGTAATTATGGAAGCTATTTTAAAGATGTATGGATAAATAGTATTGATGATATCTGGGTCGTGGGTGAGATAATAACCGATTCCACCTACTATGGTGCGACTCATTGGGATGGAGAATCATGGAATCTTATACAATTAAGAGGTTCCGGTATACCAATTCCTTCTATTCGCCCAAGAGGGTTATGGTATTTTTCAGAGGATAATATTTGGTTTGCATCCGGAAGTATTTATCATTGGAATGGAGAAGAAACAAAAAAGGTATGGACAAGAGATTTAGAAACGTGGGAAACCATTGAAAGAATTTGGGCAGTTGATGATAACCAAATCTATTTTGCAGGAAATGAAGGATTAATAATATTTTGGGATGGCAATGGATTTAATCAACTATATGCAGGAACAGATAAAAATATTGTGGATATATCTGGATCTGAAAACGGTGAGCACATTTTTTTTATAACACTCAATAATATCGCTGAAAACACTGTTTTCGAATACAATGATGGGATTTTTACAACTGTTTATGAGACCAATCAATATATTCCGACGGACACAACTTTTGGAAATATAATCTCCAGTTCTGTTTACGGTGACACCGTTTATTTTGCTAGCAAAAGGGGTTTAGTTAAATATAACTATATTGATAGTAGTTTTGTATTGGTTGACCTAGAAGAGTCAAAATTGCAAGGTCAAGATTATAAAAGATCTATCGCACAGAGCCCAAAGGATATAGCATTTCTTGGGTCTACCATGCATATCGTACATTATAATGGTTCTCGATTTACAATCAACAATCAAATGAGTCAACAATTTGATCAAATATCGTTTTTGGGCGGTGATTTTAAAAACGATATCGTTTCATTAGTTGGTTCGGCGAATTATGGACAGTTTGCACTCATAGCGATTGGAATTAGGTTTTAGTAATGTATAAAAAAAGGAAGTATAATGAAGAACAGGTTAATTGTAGGCATAATAGTTGTTTTTGGGATAATACACGGTCAAGAAGAGATACTATGTGGCACACCGAATGATATCTCTCCGATATTATATCAGAATAGAACTGATATAACATTTCCATCTGAAGTTACTATTTATTGCTCAATACACTTATTTGAACCAAGTGCACGAGAAGATCCTCCAGACTTTTTAACTCCAATTACGATTGAAGATTCGGAAAATATTTTATTTGAAGTCAACTCCAAACTAGAAGAAACTGGAATATCGATAGTATGGGAATATGGTGAACCTGTTACGGGTAATTTAGAGTATTATCAATTTCCCTCCTCCAATTTTTGTGATATAGCAAACATAGATCCTCATGAAAATGCTATTGATGTATATCTTGGACCAATTGGCACTTCAAATCAGCCTTCTCGATCTTTTTCAATTCCATCAACTGCAATGTTAGTATTGCGAAGTGCAATTGATACATATGATGAAATATTCATTCATGAATTAGGACATTGTTTAGGGCTATATCATACACACCATGGAACTTCTTCAGAAGGGTCAGCATCTTGTGACGGAGCAAGTGGAGATGGTGGATGTCCAGAACACATAAATGGAGATAATTGTTTAACTTGTGGGGATTACATCTGTGACACACCTGCCGATCCGAATTTAGAAGGGATGGTTAGTCAGAATTGCATCTATACTGTTTTAGATAATTTCAATCCCGATGTAAGTAACTATATGTCATACTCATTACCTCAATGCTATTCAGATTTTTCTGATCAGCAAATAGATAAAATGATGGAGACATTAAAATACAATGATCAGATAAATCCAATTACAATTTCATGGCTTGAGTTAGCAAACAAATCAAAAGATGAGGATGAAAGGCTAGATGGGTATTTATCATTCGACAATTTATTGTCCGATGAAATTGATTATCCCACAGTATTTTCTGGTTCATTTATTAATGTTGAACTTGAAATGTTTGAAAATGCAATTTTTCCTTCAAGTAATTTGTATAAATCAATATCATACGATCAAATGATAAATAATTTATTTCATATATACTGGGATAACAATCAAAGTGACTACAAACTAGTTCGCGATGAATTCCAGATAACAGATAGTCATTTATCAGAAGGAGTTATTGCAAAATTTTCAGAAAAAGTGGAAGTCGATATCGTATTACCACAATTCACACAAATTAGTTTAAAAGACCCATGGTTCGTAGACGATATAGATATTCTTGCTCAACTTAATTCGTATAGAATAATTGACTCTGAGACTATCCATGTATTTCAAAATAGAATTAGTGATGAAGGCAGTCCTGTATATAGTATTCAAAGTGATATTATTCAAAAGACAGGTAATCAGTATTTGATATTTAAGGAGTGGAGAGCGTTTGATACCAATAATAGTAATATAACATCAACGAACATTTTTACCGATGGTTTTGAATCAAATGAAACGCAAATAGTATTCAATGAAAATGTAAGTAGTATTGAAATGTTGGTTAAAACTGTTACTGTTTTGGGATCGGTTGGTGAAATTATATGGGATGGGGTAAACATTGAAATCTCTGCACCTGAGCTAGATATTAGAAATAATGGGATTTACCAATTTGAAGAGTGGGTTGGTCAAGGAGTGGACTTTGGAAATGGTTTAAACGAACCTACCAATCAGTTAAATACGACATTAATTATTTCAGATGACAATGCAAGTATAGAAGCGATATACTCGAGCTATCCAATTAATCAAACCAGTGGAACCGTAATTTCAGTTAGCTATGAATTAACGATCCCGCCCAGTTCAAACTACTCATTAGCGCCAGGTGTCAAATTTGTTGTTTCTCAAGGAGGGCATCTTGAGATCAATGGAACGCCAGACAACCCAGTTGTTTTTCAATCTGCCAACTTGGACCAAAACCAGCTGTTTGATGGGATTGAAATAGAATCTGGAGGTATGGTGACTCTTAACAATTTCGTTTTAAATGGTGCAACAAAAGGATTGTATGCTCAAACCGATGCCATATTCCAGATGAATGTATCCAATTGTACTTTTGCAAATATGGAAACAGGAATAGAATGGGATATCTCCTTTATGGATGAAGAAGTAACCATACAAAACTCAGCTTTCTACAATTGCGATACTCCAATCAAGGACGTGACTGCTTCAGCTGGAGGAGGGTATGCAATGACATTCGTTAATTACAATAGATATGATTCAGAACCTTACGGGTTGAATCTAGACATTACAAATGATGATTTGGAAGATTTCAGGTTTGTGGATGCCCCTAATAATAATTTTCAATTGAGATTCGATTCCCCCTGTGTGGATGAGGGTGATCCAAATACACCAGATGACCCGGATGGATCACAGAAAGATATCGGAGCCTATTACTACAGTGTACCGGTTGCTGACATGGAAATAAATGGAAACATAGGCGAACATCCAAACATTGCCTGGGATTTAACGGTGGCAGACCCAGTAGCCCATAGCCACTCACAGGTCTGGAGATACTATTCCTCCCTGGAGGATGATGGTCGACTTATTGCTGATAATCTCAATAGTAATTATTATCGCGATGAAGATTTTGTCATTGCAGCTATTGAAGATGATCGGCGAGAAGTCATTGGTGAACCGGGCCAGGAAGAAATGCTAACACGAGTGAATTATCGTGTAAAGCTGGTTGATCACCTAAATCATGAGAGTCTACCTTCAAACGAGGACTATGTTTATGTGGAAATGGGGAATTCTCCTTTGAAAGAGTCTGAGTATAATCCTTCTATTCTCCCTGCAGCCTATGCATTATTTGAAGCAAGTCCAAACCCATTCAATCCCATAACGCATATTCGTTTCGATCTTCCTGAAAGGAGTCGAGTATCTCTCATTATATATGACATGATGGGTCGTGAAATAAATCGGTTAATAGAGAGTGATTTGAACGCCGGTTATGTGAACTCTTCCTGGGATGCTACAGATGGATCTGGCAGACGAGTTGCAAGTGGTGTATATCTGTACACATTTATTGCCCACTCTCTTGAAAGTGATAAAACCTATTCAAATACAGGAAAAATGATCCTGATTAAATAGAAACCTGCTTTTATGTGAATTCAGAAAAGCCCCCATTTCAATGGGGGCTTTTTACTTTGAAAATCAACTGTATCGATATTATAGTTGTCTGATAAGACTATGTGCTCAAACGCTGTTGAAGACTACAAGTTGATTAAGTAACTATGAATTGATTTTTATTGCCCATATATCGTTCTCAGATTTTCCATAAACCCCAAGTAGAGTCTGTTTAAATTAGCCGCCATGCTTAAACGACTCGTCCCATTGATCGCTATTATCTTCACAGGCTGTTGGAATACCACTATGAATCATAAAACATACCCAAATCTCAGAGATGTCTGGGACTTCAAAAATCCAGAAGCATCACGGCAATCCTTTCAGGCAATGCTGGAAGAATATCCCCTGGATGAACATCATGGATTCCATCTGGAAATCCAGACCCAGGTAGCCCGAACCTTTGGATTGGAACGATCTTTCGATCGCGCTCATGATCTTCTTAATCAAGTGAAATCGGAAATGAAACCCCATGAAAAAAGGATAGAAATCAGATATTTTTTGGAACGGGGCCGCACATTCAATTCCAGTGGTGAAAAAGAAAAGGCCAGGGACCACTTCCTGAAAGCCTATGAATTGTCCAGGGATAAAAAGGAGGATTTCCTTGAGGTGGATGCAGCCCACATGATGGGAATCGTGGAAACGGGTACCACATCCCTGGAATGGAATGAAATTGCCATAAAAACAGCAGAAAGATCAGATGATGTCCACGCAAGAAACTGGCTGGGATCCCTCTACAATAACACGGGGTGGACTTACCATGACATGGGTGAATTTGAAAGAGCTCATGAATTGTTTGAAGATGCGCTGGCATTTCGAATAGAGCAGAAAAACCCGGGTGATATTCGCATTGCGAAATGGTGTGTGGCGAGAGCTGAGCGATCGCTGGGGAATATTGAAAAAGCATTAGGGATGCAACTGTCTTTGCTCGATGAGTATAACGAACTTGGATCCTCTGATGGATATGTATTCGAAGAAATTGCTGAATGTTATTACGCGCTTGGGAAAATGGATGAAGCTAAACCCTACTTCAAAAAGGCCTATGATGAATTGTCAAAGGATAGCTGGATGCTTGAACATGAAGCAGAAAGGATGAACCGCCTGAAGGAACTGGGCAATTAGCTTTCTTGATGAATTACGATTATTCCCCCGGTTTTCTCTTTAAACATCACCATATCTCCACTATTTATCCCACGTTTTTCAGAAAACCGGAATCACTGGAGTGGACCCGGAAAGCATTCGACACGCCGGATGGTGACTTTTTCCACTGCGATATTGCTGAACAATCTTCAGATAAAGTTTGTATCCTCCTCCATGGATTGGAAGGAAGTTCCCAGGCGAATTATATGCGTGGTATGGCAGCCCATTTCTTTTCACATGGTTGGGATATTATTGCCATGAATTTCAGGGGTTGCAGCGGGGAACCGAACCGCACTCTCACAACCTACCACAGCGGTTTTACCAATGATTTGCATCAAACTGTCCAATGGAGTCAATTCCGATACACACATGTGGCCATCATCGGGTTCAGTCTTGGAGGAAATATCTCTGTGAAATACGCTGGAGAACAGGGTGAGAACCTTCCCAAATGCGTTAAAGGCATTGTGGCCATTTCCGTCCCCATGGACCTGGTTTCCTCCGGTGTGTGCCTGGAAAAACCCGGCACATGGGTTTATCGAAAGCGATTCCTCAAATCTCTCATTAACAAAGCCATCCAGAAGCATTATCAGTTCCCAGGGAATATTCAACTGGAAAACGTTCGGACCAGCAAAACCATTCGGGAGTTTGATGATCGCTACACCGCTCCCATCCATGGGTTTTCGGACGCGGATGATTATTATGCCAAATGTAGTTCCAGACAGTTTATTCCAGACATCCGTGTACCGACCCTCGTTATCAACGCCCGGGATGACAGTTTTCTTCGGGAAGGCTGTTACCCCGTAAAGGAAGCTGAAGAAAATCCATTCACAACTCTTCTCATTCCTGATCACGGTGGTCATTGCGGGTTTCCCCGGTGGAAAAATGGACCTTATTGGAGTGAAGAGGTGGCATACACATTTATTGAAAAGTATAGGGTAGTTTGAAGTACAGCCAGCCACTTATCCCAGCCACCTTTGTTGAAAGACCGAACCGTTTTCTCACAAGGGTAGAGATTGAGGGGAAGGTTGTGGACAGTCATTTGCCGGATCCGGGGCGATTACGGGAATTACTGACACCCGGTGCGGAATTACGGGTGCAACCGGTACCGGAACTATCCACAAGGAAAACCCGATTCACCACGACACTGGTCCGATACAAAGGTGTCTGGGTATCGGTCATTTCCATCATGGCCAACACTCTTGTGAAAGAATGGTTACAGGAAAACCGCCTATCATTTTTCAATCCATACACCTACGACAGAGCTGAAGTAACCGTTGGAAAACATCGTTTCGATTTTCGTATCATGAAGAATGATCTTCCTGTGTATATCGAAGTAAAATCCGTCACATACTGTGAAGAGGGCATTGCAAAATTTCCTGATGCTGTCACGGAAAGGGGAGCTCGCCACGTGAATGCCCTGCTGGACCTGCATCAACAGGGAATTGAAACCCACATCCTGTTTGTGTGCCAGCGCCATGATGCAGAAGAATTTCGTCCCATGTGGGATCGCGATCCCCATTTCAGTCGCACGCTCTATAGTGCATTTCAACGGGGGTTGAATATTCATTGTGTCTCAGCTAGGGTGAATGAGAAAGGCATCCAATATCATAGGGAGATTCCATTAAATTTGGCACCGCCAGAGGATCATGCTTCTTCATAAATGAAAAAACCCTATTCTATTTCAGCATCTCAATTATCTGCAATTTTTATCAGCATTTTTGCGGGATTAGCCCTGTGGACCTGCGCTGCGGTGGCCCCTCCTTCAGGTGGGCCCAAGGATGAAACCCCACCGGAGCTGTTGAGCGTTATCCCTGAATCGGGTACAACACGCTTTAGTGGAGAATCAATAGAGCTGGTTTTCTCTGAATACCTGCTTGAAACATCGGCAGAAAAGGCCATCCAGGTTTTTCCACGTCTAAAGGATCCTGTTGCTGTGTCATTCAAAGGGGAGCGACTCATGGTTCATTGGCCTGATTCCCTGCAGGAAAACCAAACCTATATTCTCACTGTTGGCCGGACGCTACAGGATGAACACAATGTGCCACTGGCGGAAACCATCCAACTGGCATACAGTACAGGGGATTCCATCGACAGGGGATCCATTTCCGGTCACGTCTATGCTGATAAAGAGATGGCGGTTCATCTCTGGAGTATTCAGGAAGGTGAATCACCGGATTCTGTGTTATTTCGAGAAGCAGACTATGTGACTGAAACCAATGCTTTGGGTGAATACTCCTTCCAGTTCCTGTCTGGAGGTGTTTACCAGATTTGCAGTATTGGATTGGAAATGGCAGGGCAGATTCTGGATCCCATGAGAACCAGCTATGGACTGTACTGGGAGGAGGCCATTCCGCTGGAGCCCAATGAAACCAACATCGGTATCAACATGATATCGTCCAGGGAAGAGCCACCCCTCCGGGTGACAAAGTCGGACTGGGTATCTCCCGTTTGGGGCAGGGTTCATTTTTCATCGGTTGTTATTCCTGAAGATGTATCCATGACGCTTTTCTCTGAAGACTCTATTGCGGAAGAAGATATTCCGGTGTTTCATGATCCCCTGGAGGATAACATCCTCATTGTGGAAACAGACTCCCTTCAGCAATCTCTGGTGGATTTGGGAGTATATATTGTAAGGGAATCTGGTACAATGGATACAACACTGTTGACGGTTCGTGTTCCCCTGGAGCCTGATACATCCCTGCTAACCATCGTTGAGCCATCAGGTACTGTATCCATAAAACCGGAGACAGGCACGGCACCTGATATCACCATTATTTTCTCCCAACCCGTTCGATTTAAGGATGAACCTGAGCAAGCCATAACACTTGTCAGGCAGGATACGATTCCAGTTGAATTAGCAGTGATTCAGGAAGGTCCCATGGATGTTGTACTGCGCATGATTGATCCGTGGAAAGAGAACGACACGTATTTATTAACGGTTGATTCGTCTGAAGTGATGGGAATAAACGGCAGGGGGATGAAATCATCCACATTATCCAGAAAAATTATTACACGAAAAAGACAGGGTTATGGCGGGGTCCTGGGTACAATCTCTGTTGATGGCTTAAACAATCCCCTGGTTCAGATCAGATCCATGGAAAATTCGGAAAACCACCATACTTCAGATGTAAATTCGGCGTCTGGTTTTTCCTTTGACAAGGTACCCAGTGGTCAATATATGTTGATGATATTTGATGATATAAATGGTGACAGAAATTACACTCCCGGGCGTGCCAGACCTTACCAGGTTTCAGAGTGGTTTTATATGCGTGGGGATACGATAGACGTGCGCACAAACTGGGACACTGAACTCGATCCTATCATGTTTCAGGAGCAATAATATGTACGGTGTGATTATGGCCGGGGGAAGTGGAACCAGGTTCTGGCCATACAGTCGGCACAGCAGACCCAAGCAGCTTTTAAAGATTATCGGTGAACGATCCATGCTTCAAATGACAGTGGATAGACTTCTGAAAATGAAGTTCATGAAGGAAGTATTCATTGTCACTCGGGATGACCTTGCCGATGTGATCAAGAAGGAAATCATCGGTGTCCCGGAAGAAAACATCATTGTGGAGCCAGAAGGGAAAAACACCGCACCATGCATAGGATTATCCGCACTGTATATCAAAGCAAAGAAAGCCAACGCCGTCATGGGGATATTCCCGGCGGATCATCTTATCATTGGTCACAAACAATTTGAAAACACGGTAAAGACAGCCAACCATCTTGCAAAGAAAAATGGTTCACTTGTCACGGTGGGAATCCACCCCACATACCCCGCAACAGGGTATGGGTATATCCAGTACTATGGTGAAAGTGACCTGGACCATCTGGATGCATATCGTGTAAAAACATTTGCTGAAAAACCACATTTACCGCTGGCAAAACGATTTCTGGAAAGCGGTGATTTTCTCTGGAATGGTGGAATGTTCATCTGGCGGATTACCACACTCATGAAGGCGCTGGAATTGCATATGCCTGAACTGTATCAGCAGTTGATGCGGATTGAGGAGCAAATAGAATCCGGACATTCATATGAGGATATCTGGAACGAGATTGAACCGGAATCCATCGATTATGGCCTCATGGAAAAAGTGAAATCCCACATGTATGTGGTAAAGGCAAAATTTGACTGGAGCGATCTGGGTTCCTGGAATTCTGTTTACAATCAGATGCAGCGATCCGGAATGGACAATGTGGTACGTGGAGATGGATTTATCCTGGATGGAAAACACAATTACATCCAGTCTGATTCAAAATTCACTGCTGTTATTGGACTGGACAATGTGGTTGTGGTGAACACGGATGACGCCACACTGGTGGTACCAAGGCACCGTGTCGAGGAAGTGAAGGATGTGGTGGACTGGCTTAAATCCAAAAAGAAATCAGAATTACTGTAAAAGCAGTCATTCATGAAGCCACAAAAAATCATGATATTATTTGAGGACCTGGCTGAAAGACTTGAGATACGCATTGTGCATGGTAAAGGTGATTTTCAGGGTGGACCCTGTCTGGTGAACGGTGAGAATGTCATGGTGATAAACAAGCAGAAACCCATCGAGCAGCGATGCCGAATCCTTGCGGAAGGGTTCGGGGGCATGGATCTTTCTCATGTGTATTTAAAACCGGCTTTACGGACATATATCGATGAAATAATGAGCACATTATTCAGTGAAAAAGCTTGATTTCCGCAGAATGAAACCAGTACAATCGGGAATATTTTTCCGCTTGGACATATTAAAAACAAAATTATAGAATAGAAGATTAAGGGGTAAATCATGAAAGAATACCAATCAGGTGATATACGGAGTTTTGCAATCGTAGGCCACGGATCCTGTGGCAAGACGATGTTATCTGAAGCCATGCTTGCCACAGGTGGTGTCATCAATCGAATGGGGACTATAGAACAGGGTAACACTGTTTCAGATTACCATCCCGATGAACATGAGCGGCAGATATCCATTCACTCTACACCCATGAGCATGGAATGGATGGAAAAGAAATTCAACATGATTGATGCTCCGGGATATTCCGATTTTGTTGGTGCTTCCCTCAGTTCTCTGGCTGTTGTGGATATGGCAGTGGTGGTGGTTCATGCTGCTCAAGGGATAGAAGTTGGTACTGAACAGATGTGGGAGCATGCCACCAACAATGGTATCCCCAAAATCCTGGTTGTAAACGGCATGGATCGAGAACACACCAAGTTTGATGAAATACTTGAAAACGCAAAAGAACGATTTGGTAGAAATGTGTTTCCCATGCAACTCCCTGTGAATCCAGGACCGGGATTTGATAAAGTTGTGGATGTATTGCGCAGTGAAATCATTACCTATAGCACGGATGGAAGTGGAAAGTATACTGAAGCTGCAGCCGATGGTGATTGGAAGGAAAGAGTAGAAGAACTTCATGAAGAATTGATTGAATATGTTGCAGAATCAGATGACTCTCTCCTTGAGAAGTTTTTTGAAGAAGGTGGCCTGACTGAAGAGGAAATGCGTGGAGGTATCCATGCAGCGGTTCAGAATCAGAGTCTGATTCCATTGTTTGTAACATCCGCTTCCAGCAATGTCGGTACTGCACGGTTACTTGACTTTATTGCAAAATATGGATCGTCACCGGTTGATCGAGCCAAAGTAGGTGCAAAAAATGAAAAAGACGAAGCGGTGGATGTGGAATTGACGAATTCAGAAGCTGTGGTCCAGGTGTTTAAAACCGTAAGCGAAGCTCACGTTGGGGAACTGTCATTTTTTCGTGTCTATAGTGGAAAGGTATCTGCCGGAAATGACCTGGTAAACACCAAGCGTGGCAGCAATGAACGGTTTGGACAGATGTTTATCATGACGGGAAAAAACAGGACAAATATTGGCACATTACATGCCGGAGATATTGCCGCTGTTGTGAAACTGAAGGATACACATACCGGAGATACATTATGTAGCCCAAAATTCAAAGTCACCATGAAGGAAACAGCTTTTCCAAATTCAAACATCCATGCGGCTCTTATTTCAAACTCAAAAGGGGATGAAGAAAAAATTGCCATGGGACTGGCCACACTGCATGAAGAAGATCCAACATTTGTTTATCGAGTGGATGGTGAGATCAAGCAAACCATTATTTCCGGTCAGGGTGAATTGCATTTACGTGTCAATATGGAACGGTTAAAATCAGAGTACAGTGTGGATGTTCAGCTGATTGAGCCAAAAGTTCCATATCGCGAAACCATCCGAGGTAAAGGGGAATCCAAATACCGTCATAAAAAGCAATCCGGTGGTGCCGGTCAATTTGCTGAAGTGTGGATGCGTATTGAGCCGAAGGACAGGGGAACAGGTGTTGAGTTCTCCGAATCACTGGTGGGACAGAATGTCGATCGTGTGTTTGTACCATCAGTTGAAAAAGGTGTCATGGCGGCAACAGAAGAAGGAGCTCTTGCAGGGTACCATGTGGTGGATTTGAGAGTAGAGTTCTACGATGGTAAACAACATCCAGTTGACTCCAAGGATATTGCCTTCCAGATTGCCGGGAAACATGCATTTAATGAAGCCTTTCTTGCAGCACAACCCCACTTGCTTGAGCCAATTCGGAATATTGAAGTGAAGGTTCCGGAAGAATACATGGGCGATGTTATGGGCGATATTTCTTCTCGCCGTGGTAAAATCATGGGAATGGATTCCGATGGAAAATTCCAGATCATCAAAGCCCAGGTGCCGCAGGCAGAACTCTATAACTATGCTACCACCATCCGATCACTGACTGGCGGACGCGGAATTCATTCAGAAGAATTTAGCCACTATGAAAATGTGCCTAAGGATGTGGAAAAGAAGGTAATCGCTGCATCAAAAAAAGATGAAGAATAAGTGACTGGTTAATTGTGAGTGGTGAGTGGTGAGTGGTTTGTAGGGGAGTGAAAGGCTAATGGCAGAATATGTAGAACCCTACAGGACTCAAGCGAATGAAATTCGCGAAACAACTCATTATAGGTTAGATGATTTTGAACTTTATAAGCTTGCTCGTGAATTCCGTAAATCGATGTATAGAGTTGTGAAAGAGCTTCCGCTTGAAGAGAAGTATACTCTATGCACTCAAATGAGAGATGCATCCATATCCATTAGTAATAATATTGCTGAAGGGCATGGTAGGTGGCATGTGAAAGAAACCATACAGTTCTGTAGAATTGCAAGAGGATCCGTTGAAGAAGTTATTGATGATTTGAATATTTGCATTGATGAAGGATATTATGATGAAGTTGAATGTCAAAGGCATAAAGATTCTGCATATGAATTAATCAAGAGAATTAATGGATATATTGCATATTTGAGAAAAAGGTAAAGTTATGGAAAATTTCGTACATGTAATTACCACTCCACCACTCACCAATCACCACTCACCACTCCAACATTTCTAAATGGATAAACTCTGGGCACCCTGGCGAATTGAATATATCCTCGCTCCCCGGGACGAGAATCAGGGATGCATATTCTGTGAAAAACCCGAGGAAAATTCTGACCGGGATAACCTGATCCTTTACCGAGGTGAAATGGTGTTTGTGGTGATGAACCTTTACCCTTACAATAATGCTCACATGATGGTAGTGCCTTACCGCCATGTGGATAATACCCAGGACCTGACGAATGATGAATTGGGCGAAATAATGGTCGTGGCAGATGCATCCATGGCAATCCTGAAAAGGAAAATGAAGGTTCAAGGGTTTAACTTTGGGGCCAACATTGGTGCAGCGGGAGGTGCCGGTATCGCCGAGCATATCCATTTTCACATAGTACCCAGATGGAGTGGAGATACCAATTTCATGCCGGTAATTGGGCACACAAAAGTCCAGGTTCAGGGATTGTTGGACACATATGATATGCTAAAACCACTATTTGATCAACTTGAAATAGCAAGGGAGGAATGATGCTTCCTTTTGAACACACATGGCTGCCATTTGTATACCTGTATATTCTGGGTGGCATTCTCTTCTCAATTGGCATTTGGGTTGTATTTAGATCCAAATCCATTGACCTGACTCGACCTCATCATAAACGGTGGCTGTTTATCCTGATTTTTGGAATGATCTGGTATATGTCTATGCACGCATTACTGAACCTTGCAGCCCTTGATTATATTCAACCATTCATGATACTGGTTGTTCTGTTTATAGAACTTGTTGCATTTCTCTTCGGTATCAGACTGATGCATGCACGTGCTGAAGGGGTGAAATAATGGAAGGACACAGTACAGTTCAAACATTTCACAATATCGGAACGTCCACCGACTGGATCGTCATGGTGGTATACTTCCTGGCTATCATGCTCTTCGGAAGCTATTTTGGACGATATACCCGTTCCACATCGGATTTCTTTTTTGGTGGCAGGCGGTTTTCATGGTGGCTCATCACCATGTCCATTGTGGCAACTGGTGTTGGAAGCCATAGTTTTGTAAAATATTCCGCCAAGGGATTTGAACATGGATTTTCATCCACCATGACCTACATGAATGACTGGTTTTTTGTCCCCTTCTTTATCTTTGGATGGCTTCCCATTGTCGTGTATTCAAAAATCAGATCTATTCCAGAATATTTTGAGAGACGGTTCAGTCCATCGGCTCGTTTTCTTGCCACTATTCTTCTACTTCTGTATATGGTAGGATACATTGGCATCGGTTTTCTCACACTGGGCAAAGCCGTTATACCCATGCTCCCTGAGGCATTCACCATGTTTGGGACTGAAATACCCATCACATTGATGGGCGCCATTATCGTGATAGCCATTATAACCGGTATATACATCACATTTGGTGGTCAGACTGCGGTCATATTCACCGACTTATTGCAGGGATTCATCCTGATTTTTGCAGGGCTCATGTTATTTGGACTTGGAATAGCATTTGTTGGTGGATTCGATACGTTCTGGAACCTGCTGCCCACAGAGTGGAAGTTGCCTCTGGCACATTATAATTACCCACCAAACTTCAACTTTGTGGGAATTTTCTGGCAGGACGCCATCGCAGGATCCATTGGGTTTCTCTTTATGAATCAGGGATTACTTATGCGATTTATGGCCTGCAAGAGCGTCAACGAAGGTAGGAAGGCTGCAGCCGTAAACATTCTGTTTGTATTGCCCATTTCCGCTATTGTAGTTGGTAATGCAGGATGGATAGGAAAAGCTCTTTCAGTCGCTCAGCCTGATCTTGTACCTGTGAATACATCTCCAGATCAAATTTTTGTCGTGGTGGCCAATATTGTATCAAGCCCGGGTGTATTTGGGTTTGTCATGGCGGCACTGACAGCAGCCCTGATGAGCACCGTCGATACGCTTATCAATGCAACAGCGGCCATATTCATAAACGATGTTTATCGACCGATTCATCGATTCATGAAAAAAGCAAAAGAAGGTGTGAAATCAAGCGATAAGCGTGAATTGCTCGTTGCACGGTATGCCTCTATGGCCATTACCGCACTGGGAGTTCTTGCGGTGCTTGCGTTTAAGAATTTCCCTACAGTTTATGAAGCCCATGGGTATTTTCATTCCACATTAACACCACCACTGGTGGTAGCCATATTCCTCGGCATATTTTGGAAGAAGTTCACCCCGGCTGCCGTGATTACGACATTCCTTGCTGGTGTGGGTCTTATGCTGTTGGGGGCACGATATCCAGGAATATTCATTGCTCCATTTGATCATGGAATTGAGATGAATCCATCTCATCCATATTCGTATATCCGGGCCCTGTACAATATTGTGGTCTGTTCGGGTGTTGGTGTGTTTGTTGGGTTGACCACAACCATCCAGAAAGCGGTTGTTAAGAAACTCACCACCAACGGTGATGCAATGATGAAAGGACTTGTGGTTGTTTCGGCCCTTTTCTTCATTCTTCCGTTATTTAATATTGGTTCATCCTCAGTGCAGTTTATTGAACTTATACTTCTGGTTCTTGTACTCCCCATTGTTGTGACATTTTATGTATCATGGGATGAGGAAACCCATACAAAAGGGCTGATTTCAAGCTCCATAGATGTTGCAAGACATGGCTTTAAGAATGGTGAGCCGAATGATGATGAAGGTGAAACAACAAACGTGAACTGGAGAATCAGAGAGGGGACAGATGATGAAATCTTCTTCTCAAAGGATGACATGGATAGAATGAAGGCCAATCCAGGTGATCTGGTTTATTTATGCGACAAGCGTGTATGGCTGGGGGGATTGAAATCCATTCACTCCAGATTTGGTGAACCTCACAATGAATCCGGAATAGTTTACCTGTCCACAGAACTGCGTAAATCCGGTTTGTTTGATGAAGAGAAAGTATTGGTGGCGGAAAAAGAAATGTAGCCTTTGACGTGGAGAAAAAAGGATCATAAATTCGCCAGCTTTTTTATAGCAATAAGCCACAGATTGCACGAAATACACGAATTTTTCGTAGTAGTCCAGACATCACATGTCAGGATGAGTGGCTGTTAACCACGCTCCAAATAATATCTTCCGGAGTAGCTCAATGGTAGAGCGGGTGGCTGTTAACCACTAGGCTGGGGGTTCGAGTCCCTCCTCCGGAGCGCATAAAAGCCCAATCGCATAAGCGGTTGGGCTTTTTGCATATATGGGTAAATATGTCCCCCTGTCCGGCGAAGTAGTAATGTAATTATTACGTAGACGGATCCTCCGGAGCAAGTCAAAACCCTTGCCGCGTTAGCGGGAAGGGTTTTTGTTTTCCTGAGGTTGGCCCGGACTCAGTTATGGGTTCGAGTTTTATGCGCCGCAACGTAGTGTAGGCGTGCCCTCCTCCGAGCAATACGTTGTAAGAATGAGAATCCTCGTTGACGATCTGATGGATTGTAGACAGGGGTTCGCTGTATAAATAGACTGTTACTAAAGATTGCCTATTATCATTTAGAGTCATCGTGACTTCAAACTCATGGATCAGTAAATGATACAATTTGCGCTTCGTCTTATAATCCAAATTACTCATCACATCCGTAAATGATGAAAAGACTCTCATTTGGTCGTTGATCTCGGCAGCTAGTGATGATTACATACGAAACTATTAGTGTTATCGCGTTGAGCGTAAAATCCCACATTAGGCCCGAATCAAATTAAGTCAATCAATATATTGACATGAAGCGGTTATAGGCCCTATATTGAGTTAGTGTATATTAACTAACATCATGAAATTGATTAGCATGGCAGACTATAGTGAAAGGCAAAAGCAGATTATTAGGGAGTCAATCCAGTTGATCGCCGATAAAGGTATCCAGGGATTAACCATAAAAAATATATCAAAAGCCATAGGCACGTCTGAACCGGCTATTTATCGTCATTTTATTAACAAGAATGAAATAATCATGGGCATCATTTCTTCACTGGAGGATTCGAGAAATGAGAGTATGCATCCTCTCGATGACTCAAGCGATTCCTTCCTTTTGATACGGACCATGATACAAAACCACACCCGTCGATTTATAAAGAACCCATCCCTGACGGCCATTATTTTCTCAGAAGATATCTTTAAAAATAAAAGTCTTCTACTAAAGCCAATTCGGACCCTCATGGAAAAAAACCAAAATAGGTTAATAAAAATCATTAAACAGGGACAAGTTGCCAAGAATATCAGATCCGACATTGGTGCTGCACAGATTTCCCTCATGGTTTTTGGCAGTTTTCGATTTCTCGTCAATAAATGGCATATTATGAATTATGAGTTTGACCTGGAAAAAGAAGTGGAATCAATGTTGCATGCCATAGAGATAATGATCAAACCCTAAAATTTTTTTGAGTAGAAGTTTGTAAATATTAACTAACATAAGGGCTAACATGCTAACAAGTGTAGAAAGATTATTAAAACACCCGATTTGGGTTATGACAGTGTTTGCGGCAATAACCATTTTCTTTATCCTGGCGATGAAAGAAAATACCCGAATGGAAACGGATTTGGATAAATATATGCCACAAAACCATCCAGCCTTTGTTTATAGCGACCATGCCGAGAAATGGTTTGATATAAAGGATGGGATTATTATCGCCATCGAAAACGCTGATGGGATCTATCATCAAGGAACATTGACTAAAATAAAGGACCTCACCAAAGAATTACAAAAATTGGAGGAGATAGAAAAAAGGGATGTCACCTCTTTATTTACGGCTGATAATATTGTGGGGACCGAGGACGGAATGGATGTTAAAGCCTTCTATAAACGTATCCCAAAAACCCAGGATGAATTGGATGGTCTCCAAAAAAAGGTTAAATCCAATGACATGGTATACGGCCGCCTGGTTTCCAAGAGTGAGACTGTATCAGTCATCATCGCGAGAATCAATGATGATGTATTCTCACAGGAGTTTTATTCCCGTATTCTGGATATAGCTCAAGCTTATGAAGGTCCTGAAAAAATCCATGTGGCTGGACGACCCATTGTAGAAGGTACCATGGCTGTTTTAGGTCCGGCAGATATGAAAAGAATGGTCCCGATAGTTATTGGTGTCATTATTACAATTCTTCTTCTTCTCCTTAGAAGCGTAAAAAACACCGTTTTGACACTCCTTGTTGTTTTGCTAAGTACCATTTGGACTTTTGGTTTACTAGCTGTTTTTGGTATACCCATATATGCCGTTTTTACAACAATTCCCGTTATGCTAATCGCTATAGGCGTTGCAGATGGTATACACCTGTTTAGCCATGTCGATTTATTCAGAGTGGCTAATCCTAATGCATCAAAGAAAGACACAGTGAAAGATATGCTTAACGAGATGTGGAAACCAGTTGTTATGACCTCTGTCACAACGGCGGTGGGATTTATATCCCTATTAACATCGCAAGTTTATCCCATTAAATATTTTGGTGTTTTTACAGCATTCGGAGTGTTGGTGGCTATGTTGCTTTCTCTGGTTTTTATCCCTGCAGGAATGATGATATTCGGTTTACCAAAGATTCGAAATAATCGTGTTCACAGTGCAAGCGATAAACAGGCAGTGATGTTTGCTCATAAATTCGCTGCAAGTCTAATAAGGTTTAAATGGGCAACTCTTGGACTCACAATGCTGATTATAGCGATATCCATTATCGGTACCAGTAATGTTTGGATCAATTCCAGTTTTCTCGACAAATTTGAAAGAGACAGTGACATAGTCCTGACAGATAAATTTATTAATGAAAACTTTGGAGGGACATCCACATTAAACCTTGTTCTGGAATCGCATGAAAAGAATATTTTTAAGAATCCATTCATACTAAGAATAGTGGATCAAATGCAAGCAGATGTGGAATCAATTGACATTGTGGGTTCATCCTTCGGACTGACTGATTATCTATTACGAATGAATAAAGTCATGCATTCCGATGATGATGCATTCAATACTATTCCTGAAACATCTGATCTAATCGCCCAATATCTTCTTCTATATGAAATGTCCGGTGATCCGGAAAATCTTTGGCAGGTGACGGATTATGATTACCGAAAACTGAATGTGACTTTCCAATTGAAGAGTGATGACTCAAAAAGTATAAACGCTGCAATGGATCGAATTGAATCGTACCGCGATCAGTTCGATTACCATAATATTGACATGAATTATGCTGGTTCTGGTTACAAAGCTTTGGTATTTACCGATTTAATCTTAAAGGGACAGATTACCAGTTTATTGATGTCACTGGTGATCGTAGTTGTTTTATTGAGTTTCATGTTTAAGAATTTTATGGCAGGATTAACCGGAACTGTTCCAATCATTATCACGGCTGCCATTAGTTTCGGAGTTATGGGAATATTGGGAATCCCATTAAGCACAACCACTGCCCTTATGTCCAGTATTTCAATCGGGATCGGCATCGATTACGCAGTGCATTTTATTGATCGATACAGGGAGAACACTCTAAAAACCAAGGATATGGAATTGGCCATCCAACGGACCATGCATCACAGTGGGCGTGCAATTGTTTTTAATGCGGCAGTTGTGATAGCTGGATTTATGGTATTGTTGTTTTCAGTATTTCCACCGAACAGGGAATTAGGATTCCTGGTATCACTCAATATGTTTACCAGTTTTCTTGGGACCGTTACAGTTATGGTTCTCATAATAGAACAGAAGAAACTGTTTTGCAATAAAACCAACAATCGATAGGAGAATGAAATGAACTTGTTTAAAAAAATAATATCAATTGTTACTCTAATATCTGGGTTGACATTCACCCAGGGAATAACGGGTCTTGAAGTCATTCAAAATGTCTATAATCGTCCTGCGGGGAATGACATGACCGGTGACCTTAGGATGACTATTGAGAATTCCCGTGGAAATCAAAGGATAAGAGAGATAAAACAATATGTCTCAGATTTCGGGGATCTTGAAAAAAAAATCATGTTTTTCCTTTCTCCCGCAGATGTAAAGAATACATCCTTTATGACATGGAGCTACAGTGACGCCTCAAAAAGTGATGACCAGTGGATATATCTACCGGCTCTGAAAAAAGTGAAGCGGATTTCCAGCGACAGTAAAGGGGATTATTTCATGGGATCTGATTTTACCTATGACGATTTAGGGGATCGTCATCCTCTCGAGGATACCCACACCATTTTACGTGAAGAACTGTTGAACGGAAATGAAACTATCGTTATTGAGAGTATCCCCAAGGACAAAGATTATATGTATTCCCGGACCATAACCTGGGTGGTGAAGGAGTCGTGGATCGGCATCAAAAAGGAATTCTATGATGAAGACGAAGAGTTGTTGAAAATCTTGACCGTTCACGACCAGGAAGCCTTTGGAGAAATTATTATTCTCACGGATGTTAAAATGCATAATATTCAGAATAACCAATTCACAACCATGAAATTTTCTCAAGTTGAAATCGACAAGGGTATCCCAGTAAATCGCTTTACAGAACGAATGATGAAACGGGGGATTTGATGAAAAGTCTACTTTTAAAACTCATAATATTAATGACTATTGGATCTGTACTCTACGGACAGACCCTGGATATCAATGGATATGTCCGTACTTATCTGGGTGTCCTTGCAAATGATAATTATGACTATTCAATCAATCAGAATACTCTTGATTTGAAATTTAAAGGGACCAATGGAAATGTTTCCTTTTTAGCGAATCCATATGTGTATCAATATCCTAATATTGATTCCGATTTTGATCTTCGGGAAGCCTATTTAGATATTTATTTTGATCAACTGGATTTACGATTGGGGAAACAGCAAATTGTTTGGGGCAAGGCTGATGGTATGTTTATCACCGATATTGTTTCACCTAAAGATTTAGAGGAATTTCTTCTCCGTGATTTTGAAGAAATTCGAACAGGAGTTACATCAATTAAGGCTAATTACTATTTAGGTAACAATACATTTGAGGCGGTCTGGATTCCCACCTTTACGCCTACGATTTTACCGGATGAATCCTCTATTTGGTCCCGGATTCCTGAATTTATTTTTCCCGTGACAATTGATGAATCTCAAAAAGAACTCAAAGAACGAGTGGAAAACAGCGAGGGATTTATAAAATACTCCGGAATGTCATCATTTTTGGATTACGAAATTATGGCGGGAATCATGTGGGATGATGATCCGACCCTCCACATCAGTCCCATCATGGAAAGTGGGATTCCAATACCCGGGAGCCTGTTAGTAACACCAAAACACCATCGTCTAACGTTAGCGGGAGGAAGTTTTAGCGCCCAACAGGGTGGATTCATTTTCCGGGGGGAAGGGGCGTACTACAGAGGTAAACAATTTTCAGCAAACAACACGCTGGGACAACCCTTTGACCTATTAGAAAAGGACTACGTCCATTATTTAATTGGAACAGATTTTTCAATTGGTACCACGCGGTTCAGCACCCAATATGTTCAACGGGCCATTATGGATTATGACATATTGATTATTCAGGAAGAATTTGACAATACAATGACCTTTCTGGCCAACAGAACATTTTTCCAGGAAACGCTGACACTCCAGCTTTTTTCCTACGTTGGTTTGAATAATAAAGATGCACTTGTTCGACCCAGCTTTTCGTATGATTTAGCCGATGGATTTGAAATCCTTGGTGGGGCTAATATTTTTGTAAGAAATAATGACAGTGAAAATGCCGGATTATTCGGGTATTACGATGATAACGATATGGTGTTTCTAAAAGTGAAATATAGTTTTTAATAATTTTCAAACCAATTTGGAAATGCAAAACCAATAAAATATAGGGGCTTGCTGTTGATAAAAGCTGCATATTATAGGTCACGGTTTTGCTAGGAGTCCAAAAATTTTCACGTCACCATATCGTTATTACTTGTGTAACATCAGGATGACTCTTATGAACAATGATGTAGTATGTAGAGTTATCAAAAACAATCCTAAGCATACCACATTTTTGTTCACTCAAAAAAATTTCCGAGAACAGATTTAGATTCTATTTACATTGCACACGGAGCCACCTAATAGGATAAGCGATTATTCCCATGATATTTTGATGTGTGGTAAAACCGAGTTTCAATATCAGACCATATCCAGCGACATGTAAAAGATCAATATCAGGGTAACGACCCAATACTTGTTTTTAAATTACATTCACTAACGCTCCACAAATGAAATGTCAACGGTAGATGGCGAGCTCAACGAATTAATATGAAAATGTAAGTCCTTTCCTTTTTCAGGTACGTGAATTAAGTTTTCCCTGTGAGGTATTACCATTATTTCCTTCTGATACTATCGGTGTCATTCATCTATCCTGTAGAGCAACAAAGCGTTAAAGGAAAAATAATGGATCAGGAATCCAACCCAATTTCAGATGTAAATATGGTATTGATGCCATCTATGAGCGGAACAAAAACCAATTTTTCTGGGGAATATCATCTCTCACCCGACACATCAGATTCACTGTTGATCATTTCTCATATTGGATATAAAACTGATACCTTAGCCTTACAATTCTTTACTCCTGAAATGGTGATTGTACTTGAACGGAAAATCTTGTTACTGGACCCATTAAATGTTATGGGACAGAGTCGTGCTCAATTTGATGAATTTCAGACGAAAAATACTGTCACTTCTATCGCGGTCGAATCCATTCCGGTTCGTGGACACACAGATATTGGCGATGCCCTTTTCAGCGAGCAGCCTGTGGTGATGCATGAAGAATTATCCGGCAGGAAAACCCTGAGTGTCAGGGCATCCTCTTCAGAAGAAATGGTCTACCTGTATGATGGAATCCGCATCAATACCATGAGCGATCCCATGGTGGATGTATCCATTTTTTCTCCATCTGGTATTGCAGGGATTGAAATTGTCAGGGGAAATCATGAAAAAGCCATGACAGCATCGGGGATCATCAATTTCATTCCAAAACTCACTTATGGACCCAGCGCAACGTTCTATCAACAGTTCGGGACTTATAACTATGGTGGTTTTGATGGATTTGGTTCCTTTGGAAATTCAAATTATTCCCTGAATGCTGGGACCGGGGAGAGTCAGTACAATCAATTTTATATCGATGCAGAATCCCCTGAGATCACCACGAATCAGAGACGTCAATTTTTTCATGGAGGTTTGAAAAAAGGTCCTGCACTGGAATTCAGGGGAATGGTATTCAGGAATGAACGGCATTTTGAGAACACACGACTGGATCACACATTGGATGTGGACTGGAAAAATGCCATAGCCAAGGTGATTCATGCAAATCAGAAAGGACAATTATACTCTGTTTACGGTCTCATCCAGACGAGAATTGGTGATGAAGTATCCGGTATTCGTTCTAGGGTCCAGGAAGGAGAGAACACAGGACTCGGACTGACAGCAGAAGTTCCTGTTCAAAACGCCTCTCTCAAGTTTCAGGCCGAATCATCATCCCTGCACGCGGACTGGACAACCAATGATCGTAAATACATTGTGGACAGGAATCTCGTACTCCTTTCAGGCGCCATGGAAATTATCCAGCCTGCAACACAAAATGAGTTGCAGTTGAAAGATGCCCGGATTGTATTTAGCCGACAGATCACAAGTGATTCTCCACAGAATAAATCCAATTTATTTTTGAGCAATAGTTGGGAAGAATCCAGCCTGTTATTCAATGCATCGGTACTGGGCAATCTTGGAAATCAGCGGATACTGGTTTTTACCAATAGCGGACAGGCATATCGGTTCCCATCCGTCAATGAAATCCTACTTAATCATGAATATGAAGCGGAGGGAGACAGCATTCCACTGGAGCCAGAGAGGAAGGCCACATTTGAAATTGGGTTTAAACTGGAGAAGCGGAAAAGCGACCACGCTGCACACGCCTCTATATCCCTTTCATTCTTTAATTATCACTATTCAAATAAAATCAAAAACATTCATTTTTCTGGTTCACCTATCGAGCTCCCGATTAATTACGGTGACGCATCTCTGACAGGGTTGGAGACCATGTTTGAGATCCTACCATTTCATGATGTTTTTCATTTCACATCATCCTATGCCCTATACCAATTCTCTGATCCATTTGCGTTCCAGCTTCAACCAAAATCGCTGTTAAGAAACAATGTTACTATCCAGGTGAAAGGAATCTCCCTGGGAGTATCCTTTAGAAATGAAGGTGCCAGGGAGTTAACCACAACTGACATCTTTGGAAATCAATTTCAAAACCATCTCAAACCGATACAAAATTGGGATGTAAGCGCCTCATACCAATTAAACTTTAAGGATGTCCAGATGAGCCTGGGTCTTGCCGGAAAGAACATGAAAAATCAGACCACAGAATTAAGTGGTATTTCCATTTATGATCGTCGAATACAGCTCAGTGTACAATTCTCATGGAAATAAATAGACTATCAACCGCTGGTATTTTTGTGTGTATGATGGCTATTTCATGCACATCGAATCCGTTCTGGGGAGATGAAAGAACCGATGGACTTTCCATCACAGGAAATGTCATCCTGGAATACGGTGAAACAGCTACCCCGGTATTTGTGTGGATGGATGTTCTCAATCAGCATACAACTACATCGGAAAACGGTGATTTTGAATTCTCCAATCTTTCCACTCAATTATTGGATGCCAACGTGAATGGACCCGCAAATATCTACTTTTTTGTACACAATTACAAACTGGATTTTGCAACTATTTATTTCACTGATGGATTGTTTTCGGACAATCAAGCTGATTTTTCCAGGGATGGTGAGTTGATGGATCCCATTGTGTTAAAGAAACTGTTTTCAGGTTCGATGAATGTCCAGTCTTCAGATACAGTCCTGGACACATTTCTGGTGAATTTCTCCATTCAAACCCATCGACCAACGGTATTGAGAGCGTATAAGTTTATTTACAGCCCATTTGGGATGGATTTTCATTCCGGTTTGTTTTTCACAAAACTGGATGATGAGAATGAGGAAATCATCCCCTACAGATTTACCACCCTTGATATGCATGGGAATGATGCATACGATCATGTTTTGTATTTCTCTTATGACAGGGATGAGAATCACACCTGGCAGTTTGATGT
Source organism: uncultured bacterium (assembly GCA_964344305.1). Lineage (GTDB taxonomy): Bacteria > Fidelibacterota > Marinisomatia > Marinisomatales > JABMOV01 > JABMOV01. The sequence goes on from CAYFMT010000006.1 coordinate 108,196, forward strand.
TCTGCTTTCAGACTTGAACCTGGAATCTGGCCAGTACATTGTGACACCCTATCTTCAGGTTATCCATGACTATATACCAAATGGGTTGATCCATGCATTGGGAGGAGATACCGTTTTTACATTTTCACCTGAATATTTGTCCTTACCATCTGATTTAACACTGGATACTCTTATTATAGATCAGTAGAATGAATTTGTTGGAACGAATCTAATTATTTCGTTATCACGGTAAATTGTAATCCAACAAAACTACCCCAACCCGTTCAACCCAACACGACCATCGAATATGATGTGCCAAACGATACCGAATTACGACTTTCGATTTACGACGTACTCGGTTCCGAAGTTACAGTGTTGGTGAGTGGTAGAACGGTGAGTGGTGGGTATTCAGTGGTCTGGGATGCCTCCAAATTTGCCAGCGGTGTATATTTCTGTCACATGCAGACAGACCACGGGGTGTGGTCACAAAAATTGTTACTTATAAAATAGGACAACAGGGAATATGTAAAATGTAACGGCTGCTAGTTCAATAATGATTCTCTCCAGCCAGTGCGGTCGCGCGCGTTCGGTCGTACTGGCTTTATTTAATTTGTATCTTTGCTTAGATCCCTCTACACTTTCCACTTCATTTTCAGCGATAATTATCGAAGAGAGTTCATGAACACCACAACCCAACTTGACCAGTTTAGCGAATCCACTGACTATAAAAGAGATCTTGGCCTTATGGAGGCTGTCTCAATCGTCATCAGCCGAATCATAGGATCAGGGATTTTCAGAACGCCTGCGCCGATCATGGCTCTGGTGGGATGTACCTCTCTGTTTGGATTGGTATGGGTGCTGGGTGGTCTGGTGACCATTTTTGGTGCAGTGATCTATGCTGAACTTGTGTCCATGATGCCACGATCAGGTGGACCATACATCTATATCCGCACAGCCTATGGTCCCTTCTGGGCATTCCTCCGTGGATGGGCCATGTTCTTTGTATCTGAAACAGCCGCTATTGCAGCCGTAGCGCTCATTTTTGCAGAATACCTCAATGCATTGTTTATTATTATTGTGGGCGAACCATTTGGTCAGCTTGTTACGTTCCTTATTGCCCTCACCACCATCTGGATCATGACAAGTGTCAATCTTTTTGGCGTGTATCTTAGCGGGAAAATCCAGAATGTCTTCGGGATTATTAAAGTGGTGGCTGTGGGCGCTATCATCGGTGTGGGATTAACATCTGTCGGATCTGGAAGTATGTCCAATTTCACAAATCCATTGTGGCCGGAAGCATTCAATGGATCCACCATACTAGCAGTGGGTGCTGCTATGCGATACAGCTTTTTTGCTTTCAGTGGATGGGAGGGAGCCACGTATGTTGCAGAGGAAGTGAAGAATCCACGGCGAAACCTCCCCCTGTCCCTGTTCCTTGGAATTGCCGGTGTCATGGTACTGTATGCAGGTGCAAATGCTGCCTACCTGTTTCAGTTATCCCCTGCAACCATCATTGAATCCAAATGGGTGGCAACGGAAGCCATGCAGGTAGCCATTGGTGCTACAGGTGGGGTTCTCATTTCCATTGCTGTCATGCTGAATACCTTTGGAAACATCAGCACCCAGATTTTATGCAAGGCAAGATCCTGGCAGGCTATGGCAAGGGATGGACTTTTCTTTAAAAGTTTTGCGAACCTGCATTCCAAATACAAAACACCCAATGTGGCCCTTATTGGACAGGGGATCTGGGCTACTGTGCTTCTGATTTTTGCATCCCTGGCGGCAAATTCATATGAAACGATCATTGATTTCTTTTCTGCCACCAGCACCATTTTCAATATCATGACATTTGGGGCCATTTACATCCTGAGGAAGAAATTCCCTGATGTACCTCGACCGTATAAAGCATGGTTGTATCCATGGAGTCTCATCATCATCATTGCCATCTATGTTGCATTTTTTGGTATCACGCTCATAACAGCATTTGTTCCAAGCATCATCGGTATAACCCTCACTTTTACCGGGGCGATTTATTATTTCTATAAGAAGCGAGAACAATAAGGACAAAAAAATTAGGCGACGCATGTCAGGTTTTTATTGAGAACCGAATCGAAATTATTGAATTTCAACCCCTCGATTTGTCATCTGAATAACCAATATAATTTGAGTAACACATGAGAATTCAATTCATCATTCTTTCACTGATTCTAATTCTTGCAGGATGCGAAAAAAAGCAATCCTCTGTTGATATGTCACTTGCTTCTGATCAAACCATGCATGGTATAGTAAAAGAGACTATGGAAGGCAGCGGGTATACATTCATGCGGGTGAATACCGATGAAGGGGACATCTGGGTTGCCACATCTAACATCCCAATTGCTGTTGGAGATGAAATTACGTTCAAGTCTGAACTTCCCATGAGAAATTTTACCAGTTCTGCCCTTAATCGCACCTTCGATCTGATTTATTTTGCCAACGACGTTTTAGTGGGTGCGACATTCAAGTCCATGATGTCCAGGCCAGACATGATGGCGGATTATTCAGAGGGTGCTCCTGTAGTGGATCAGGAGTCTGGTACGAACGTAATGAAAGCTGCCGATGGATTAAGCATTGAAGAACTATTTCGTGATAGAAAATCTCTCGAAGATCAAACGGTCCTTGTTCGTGGAAAAGTAGTGAAGTTTTCAAGCCAGATCATGAACACAAACTGGATCCACATCCAGGATGGGACCAGCCATGAGGGAAAATTCGATCTTACTGTCACCAGTGACCAGGCCGTCAAAAAAGGAGATCAAGTGTTAGTAAGAGGAATCCTGAGGCTGGATAAAGATTTCGGTTATGGTTATGTCTACGATGTTCTTTTGGAGAATGCATCGATACAGATAGAAACGTTGCGGTAAAAATTGCCTGTCTGCTTTATACACTGAGATTATCTATCGGGTATCCTTTAAGCCTCTTTTTACTGTGGTTTAGTGTCATTATCCATTAAATAGTATTTAAACTTCAAATCTTCTTTTACGATATGGTTTTGCAGCCAATGCTGTAAAAAATCTAATAATTCAACACTGAAATCTTTATTATTACCCTCTTGTAATATCTCATGACCCCTATCCAATACATTCCTGATGAGGTTTTTGTGCAAATCTCTGTGTTCATCTAATAGAGGAAATCCCGCTTTTTCGAATTCGGCTTCTTCTCGCTCAAAATGATATTTTGCGTAATCTATTAATTCAATGAAGATTGCTTTCACGAAGGCTGACCCGGGTTCTGTCATCATTTTATAAAACAATTTCTGAATCAGGGAAACAAGGAATCGATGATCCTTATCAATGGATTCTACCCCGATGGTCCAGGCGTCATCCCATTCAATAATCTGCTGGATATCTTCAACCATTGTAAGTCATGCCATTCAGGATGGGTTTGATGTCAATGTAATCAAGGTAATCTCATTGGGAATGCCAAGACGCAATGGTGGTCCCCAGTACCCGGTTCCTCTATTAACATAAATCCAGGTCCCATGGTGATTGTGGAGCCCTGAGATGTAGGGATGTGCACGGGAAACGGCGAAATCGAATGGTTTAAACTGTCCTCCATGTGTATGTCCTGCCAGCATAAGATCCACCCCCAGTTTTTGGGCTTCATGGATCGTCCCGGGTTGATGGGCAAGCATGAGTTTAATGGATTCCTCAGGCGCACCCCTCATGGCTTTTTCAGGATCTGATGCATGCCTTTTATCCATTTGCGCTGCCATAATATCCGTTACACCGGAAACATTCAACAAGGCACCATTTACATTTACCGTCCGATGCTCATTGATCAGGTTAATAAAACCCAATTCATATGTTTTTGCCAGCCATGCGTCCACGCCAGCATAATATTCATGATTTCCTGTAATAAAATATTTTCCGAACGGTGCATCGAGTTTCTTAAGAGGTTCCACATCCTGTGAAAGATAGTCAACAGAACCGTCTACAAGGTCACCTGTCAAAGCAATCAGGTCTGGTTTCAGGCCAATGGTTTGTTGCACAACCTGTTCGACAAATTCTCTTTTAATGGTTGGCCCTACATGGATGTCCGATAGCTGGACGATACGAAATCCATCCAAAGCATCAGGTAGATTTTTGATAGGAACTTCTACTCGTATCACGTCAGGAGATCGGGTAGCACGAAAAAACCCATAGGCAGTTAACCCGGTTGTGATGGATAGAATTCCGAGATTCATCATATAGACAAGCGCATCTCGGCGATCAGGATCAAAGGAAATGACGTCTTTTTGATTCACAATTTTCGTTCCTGCTCCAAGGATGCTCCACCCCAGATCGCGAATACCGATAAAAATGAACGCCAGCACAAAGAAACCCAGGCTTGTGTATCCGATCCATGCGATGGCATCAGCAAATCGGTTTTCAAATCCATTGGCATGTAAAACAGGTCCCAGTAATGGTAGGAAAGCAAGAATGGCTATGGCAACCCATATCCACATTTTTACAGTGGAGGCGACGTTAAGCGTTGGGATAATTCTCACACCAACATATCCATGAATAAGCAGCAGGACGGCCAGAACCATGAAAATAAAAAAAATAATCATTAATCTCCTTTGGGACATATGTATACCATTTTACTTCATTAAGCTACAATCATATTTTTGTTGATTGGAAGAGAAATGAGAATGTGTGATGGTTGAAAAAAACCCCGATAGTTGACCGGGGTTGTGTAATTGTCCTGCTAATCGAGTGTGTCTAGAAGGAATATCGAAGTCCAAGACCTCCGGAAATATCATATGTCATCGTGGGAACGAGATTCACCATGGGTACGACTTCAGCGAAAATACGCACGGGGTTACTGCGCAACTTAAACGTAATCCCAAATGGTAACCGTGTTATAAGATTTGTGTTTGTATAGGCGTTTTCCTGAAACTCCACCATGCCACCAAACCCGTAGTATAATGGAAAAAATTCATTCTTTAGTCGAATACCCTGATTAAGGTAGGTAACACGATCGGCATGTACACAGAGATAGCCTTCATCACCAAGTCCCCAGGAAACAGACGCATCAATGGCATTGTAATTATTTTGCATGATTTGTCCAAGGAGCCCCGTCATGTTTGGACGTACGACCATACCCGCACTTGGTTTTGGGACTTCAAATGGGTCCGCAATCAAGTGGGTACCGACGAGAACTATGATAAGAATTAGAGATACTTTAAGGCGCACCTCGATCTCTCCTATACGTTTTACTACTTTATTCAAATGCCGTGGGGGATGCTAATATAATTATAAGCAGGGTAATGTCAATACACTTTTTTCCAAGTTGTATCCCCAAAATGGTGTATATCACATATTCTTATAGTATTTTGTGAAGTAATTTAATGTAAATTAACGAAACAGCAGGTATTTAAATGAAAACTCTAGTCCTGATTCGCCATGCAAAATCCAGCTGGGATGATCCCAGTTTACGTGATTTTGATCGACCGTTGAATAAAAAAGGGCATCGCAGGGCAAAATTTATGGCTGCTTACCTTGCCGCATCGGGATTCAAGCCTGAGCTGCTGTTATCGTCACCAGCAAATCGAGCATTGACAACCGCACAATATTTTCAGACCGCATTTCAATTACCAAATCTTGAATTACAGACCAATTCTCAAATCTACCTGGCGTCCACGGAGGTTCTACTTTCAATAGTCCAATCACTACCTGATGCATTAACCAATATTTGCATGTTTGGACATAATCCCGGATTTACACAGTTTCCCAATATGCTGGTAGAACAACAATTGGATCATGTTCCCACATCGGGACTTGTGCAAATTGAGTTTGATCTTCCCACCTGGCGATCAGTAGGAAGGCTTACTGGCAAATTGATTTCCTTTCAAAAACCAAGTTTGTTAATGAAATGATGTGATGAAAATGAAACAATCAACTCCCAGGTTTGTGCAAAAGCGGGATGGCAGGATTGTCCCTTTTGATCAGGTTCGAATCACCAATGCCATCTACAAGGCAGCGGCATCACTTGGAGGACACGATAAAACACGCAGCCAACAGATTTCTGACGAAGTGGTGTATACGCTGTACCATCAATTCCCAAATGATGACACACTGTTTAGTTTTTTAATTAGCCGGACTATTTTGATGTAAAAGCTAAGGTGATA
>CAYFMT010000007.1:0-100941 GCA_964344305.1 uncultured bacterium
AAGAAAACTGTGGCTGCCTAATGCACTTTTACAGAACTTTTTGGACTTGACCAATTTTTATTGCATTTAAAATATTTTTCATACAATATTTTGGGTAATTGAATTAACGATAATCAAAAGGAAAACAATGAAAAAGATATTCACAATTGCTCTGGCTGTGGTTTTTATGCTGAGTTTTGCTGTTGCCGATGATGGTGGGAAATCCTGTAGCAGTAAATCAGCGAAGAAATCATGCTCCAGCAGTGTAAAAACTGTTCAAAAGTCAGATTGCGAGCCATTGAGTGGTAAATGCGATTCCAAAACATCCTGTGAATCAAAAACTGCCACGGATTCAAAAACTGTTAAGCAGGTGAAGACACAAAAGAAAGCGAAAACGGACTCTACACCTATATAATACAAGAATAAAACCGTTTGGGACAGCCCCGTTGATTCGGTGTGCTCTTCAGAGGAAAAAGATTTTCTCGAGGGTAATTCAGCGGGGTTTTCTCTATCCAGGATAAAACATGACAACATCAGCACACTATTCACAACTCGTTATGCCACACCAGATCAACAATGTAGGAACATTGTTCGGCGGCCAGCTTGTTTCCTGGATGGATCTTGCAGCTGCAAAAACCTGCTACCGTTTTCTAAAAGGAACAGGTGCCTGGGGTTCGGTGACTAAAGCCATTCAAGAGGTGGAATTCAACGAACCTATCCATGCCGGTGAATGGGTTACCTTTGAAGGAAAGGTTGTTAAAGCAGGACACACATCCATAACCGTAGAAATTCACGCTTATGCTGAAACCAGGCAGGATGAGAGACGTTTGGCATGCACGGCTCGGATTGTCATGGTTGCAGTTCGTCAGGATGATGAAGGAAATTTTGTTAAATTCGTCCATGGAAAAACCATGTCATAAATGTCACATCCTTTATATTTATACTTCCCTTGTATTTTTTTCCTGTAGTATAAAACCTGTCATATACGAAGAACCAGTACTACTCAATAAAGAGCCAAATGTATCTATTCGATATACGCATGACAAAGTCACAGTCATTATTCCTGTAAAAAGCAGGGAAGGAAATCCTTCAGCATATAAAGTGAGCCTGTTCCAGAAAGGACGGATGGCCACACCTTCATATGAAAAGCTGTTTTTCCCGGGTGATAGTATAAAAATGATCTTGCCAGAAGGCATCTGGAGCAATGAAAATTTTGGTAATGTTATGTCCTTTACACCGGTGGGAGAAGATTTTCAGACTGTCACACAGATGTTCCATATATCAGGTCCCGGTATTTACCATTTAGATCCGGTCTCAGTCCGAAAAGAACCAGTAGTGATAAGAGGTATTGTCATGGATCGCGGCAGGGGGATACCCATACCCATGGCACTTGTAGAGATTATGGATTCAACAAAAGTATTGACCACAATCAAAACAGACAGTCTCGGATTTTTCAGAAAGGAATTACGGCATCATTATTTTAGCAGAGAAGATATTGTCATCACAGTAGATACAGAAGATGAATTTCCGTTATTCACATATCCATTGGGAGTAATGTCGGAAAAATCCAATCATGTGGATATCCAACTGGGAATGAGTCCAGAAATGACGGCTCGTGGCACATTATTTCGTGTGAACAGGCATCTGGTTCCATTTAGGGAAGGACCAGAAAACGGTAGTCCGACAATCGTCATGTTATCAAAGGGGGACAGATTTCTTGTAAGCAAGGTTAGCGGAGATCGATCGTTTGGGTATGTGGAGATAACAGAACCATCCAAAGATATTCAGGTGGAGTTTTCAGGCTGGGTTTTATCAAAGTATCTGGAGATCGTAGAATGAGATCACTAATGCTCTGTTTATTAATGGGAAATCTATTCTCCCAGACCCATGTACAAATTGAGAGTATCCCCTCTGGTGCATCTTTAATAATCGATGGAAAAATAATTGGAGTCACACCACAGTTCCAATTGCAATTAACTCCCGGTGTTCACTCTTTCGAATTGTCCAAAGAAAACCATGTTCCTGTTAAGTGGAAAACATCCATTCAAGATGCACCTAAAGTTGAACTAGGATTCCGGCTGTCACCGATCTATAAAGTTCAGTTTGTTTCAAAGGAAAAGAATCTGCAGTTTCGATTGAACAATGACAGAGTATGGTCAGACAAAAAAGCGACATTATTCCTGGAAAATGGCGAGCATGAGTTGCAGGTTTACCAGGGAGGTGAAATGGTCGATGAGAAGGTCATATATATACAGGAGCCGACGAAAATAGTCTACGAATATGAATAATAAGACAAGTTAGTCCTTTTTATTGTTCTATAAATTATTACACGGGTAAATTCATATGCTTTATTAGAATTGAAAACACTTTTTACAACCTATCCAAACACAATTATTATTGGAGGAAAAATGTCAACAAACGTATTTAATCCCGGCGAAGAGTTAAGCAAAAACGCCTGGATAAAATCACTTGATGAATACAATGAAATCTATCAGAAATCCATTGATGATCCAGAATCATTCTGGTCAGAAATCGCCGAAAGGTTGACCTGGTTCAAAAAATGGGATAAAGTCATGGATTATGACTTTGTGAATGCGAATATTTCGTTTTATGATGGTGGAAAACTAAATGTGAGTTACAATTGTCTCGATCGTCATGTGATCGATGGAAACGGAGATGAAACTGCCATCATCTGGGAAGGGAATGATCCCAATGAATCAAAATCATATACCTATTCAGAATTGCTGGACGAAGTTCAGAGATTTGCAAATGTACTGAAAGCAAATGGTGTAGAAAAAGGTGATCGGGTTTGTTTATACATGCAGATGATCCACCAGCTTCCTGTGGCCATGTTAGCATGTGCACGCATTGGTGCCGTTCATTCTGTTGTTTTTGGTGCTTTCAGCGCCGATTCACTTCGTGACAGGATCAATGACTCTTCCTGTAAAATTCTCATCACCCAGGATACAGGTGTTCGTGGCACAAAACTCACTATTCCTATGAAAGCCAATGCTGACAAAGCAGTCGCAAATACGCCATCGATAGAAAAGGTGATTGTTGTTCAACGCACCGGTCAGGGTGTTGATATGACAGATGGACGCGATATTTGGTGGCATGAAGCCATGGAAAATGCAGATCCTGTATGTGAACCGGTAGAGATGGATGCAGAAGACCCATTATTTATTCTTTACACATCAGGTTCCACTGGAAAACCAAAAGGTGTCCTGCATACAACGGGTGGATATCTTGTGTATGCTGCCTATACACATGAAATGATCTTTGACTATCATGAAGGTGATGTATACTGGTGCACAGCGGATATAGGCTGGATCACAGGACATTCATACATCGTATATGGTCCACTTGCAAACAGGGCACAAACGGTCATGTTTGAAGGTGTACCAAATTATCCCGACTTCGGTCGGTTTTGGGATATTGTGGATAAACACAATATTAACCTGTTTTACACTGCGCCTACAGCCTTACGGGCGCTCATGAAGGAAGGTGATGATTGGGTCACCAATCATGATCTAAGTTCTTTGAGATTGCTTGGTACGGTTGGAGAACCCATCAAGGAACCAGAGTGGATGTGGTATTACAATATCGTTGGTAAAGGAAATTGCCCAATCGTAGATACCTGGTGGCAGACAGAAACAGGAGGAATTCTCATTACTCCTTTGCCTGGTGCAACCCCGTTGAAACCTGGAAGTGCCACACTACCGTTTTTCGGTGTTGAGCCTGTAATCCTTACCGAAGATGGAAAGGAAATTGAAGGAAATGGTGTGCAGGGATTATTAGCTATCAAATCATCCTGGCCCGGTCAGATGCGCTCTATCTATGGTGATCATGAACGATTCAAACAGACCTATTTCGCCATGTACCCTGGATATTATTTCACCGGTGACGGCGCCAGACGTGATGAAGATGGCTACTACTGGATCACCGGCAGGGTGGATGATGTTCTGAATGTATCAGGTCACAGGATCGGTACAGCAGAGGTTGAAGGTGCCATTGGTAAAGCCGATGGTGTGGCAGAAGCTGCTGTTGTTGGTTACCCTCATGATATTAAGGGACAGGGGATTTACGCTTACGTTACTCTCATGACTGGTACAGAGGAAAATGAAAGTATCACAAAGGACATTCTGAAAACAGTTACCTCAGAAATTGGTCCTCACGCCAAACCGGACAAAATTCAGTTTACGCCTGCACTGCCGAAAACCCGATCCGGCAAAATCATGCGCCGGATTCTTCGGAAAATTGCCGAAAATGAATTGGACAGTCTTGGGGATACCAGTACACTGGCAGACCCAAGTGTTGTTGACTTCCTGGTTGAAGGTCGTAAATAGAAAACCAATAGAGCGGGGCGCAGTCCCCGCTCTATCTTTTTCCTGTCACTGATTTGATTGATAACATGATAGGATAGAGTATAAATTTTCAACTTGAATTTTCCTAAACCAACTAGATAAAAGGATGAATAATGGCACATATTTCTACAGTAAAAAATGCAGACGGATCCTGGGATGGACTGGACACAAAGGTAATCGCCATTGGTGCATATGAAGATAAGACCCTTTCAGAAATCGGAGATCAGGTAAACCAATCCCTGGGCGGACAAATACTGCACGCATTCAATCTAGGAGGTTTTAAAGGGAAAGCAGGAGATACTGTCTCATTCTTCGGCAAGGAAACTGAAATTCTGGTGGTTGGACTTGGCAAAAAAAGTGACCTTGACCAAGAGGGAATTAGACGAGCAGCTGGAACCGTTGCAAAATTTGGTCTCAAAAAGAAATATTCGTCTGTTGCCATGGAGGTATTTGGCGGTGACAATTCTTCCAAGAACAGTCAGGCTCTTGCTGAGGGTGCCGTTCTGGGCAGTTATCAGTTTCTAGAGTACAAAACCACTGAGAAAGACATTGTGGAACTGGAAGAAGCCATTGTATTAGATGGAAACTCAGATGGATTAAATAAAGGTTGGATCATTGCCAATGCTGTTTGCTATGCCAGGGATGTAGAAAACCGTCCGGGTAATTATACAACCCCATCTGCACTGGCAAAATCTGCTGAGGAAATTGGTAAAGAAGGTAATTTCAATGTTACCATCTTCGATCGTGAAACATTTTCCGAAATGGGCATGGGCGGTCTGGCTGGTGTTGCCCTTGGGACGGATGAGCCTCCTAAATTTATTATTATGGAATATTTCGGTGGTAAAGAAGATGAAAAACCAGTCATTCTTGTAGGGAAAGGACTCACATTCGATGCCGGTGGTATATCCATCAAACCGGCTGAACGCATGGATGAGATGAAATACGACATGTGTGGTTCTGGTGTGGTTTTGGGTGCAATGAAGGCTATCGCAGCTATCAAGCCTAACATGAACGTCATTGGCATAATCCCATCCACAGAAAACCTGTTGGGTGGAAAAGCCATGAAACCGGGCGATATTCTCACTGCTTACAATGGAAAAACCATCGAAGTTTTAAATACCGATGCCGAAGGTCGACTCATTCTGGCGGATGCGCTCTCATACGCCAGTAAACACTACAATCCAGAATATATTCTGGATTTCGCCACCCTGACTGGAGCAGTACTCATTGCGTTGGGTCATATTGCCACAGGAATCATGGGTACAAATGATGCCCTCATAGAAAAGGTCAAAGCATCTTCAAAGAATACCGGCGAAAAGGTATGGGAATTCCCACTATGGAAAGAATTCTGTGATCAGGTGAAATCTGATATTGCTGATGTGAAAAATACCGGTGCACCAAGGCAGGCAGGAACTATTGCCGGTGGAGCATTCCTGAAAGAATTTGTTGGTGTAGATATTCCATGGGTTCATTTCGATATTGCCGGTACAGCCTGGGGAGTAGATGAAAAACCCTATACACCCAAAAAAGGTGCCAGTGGTGAAGTGATCCGACTCGTTTTGGATATGCTCAACGTTTAAGAACCAACCTTCCATTGAACAAAAGCCCCGACAATACTGTTGGGGCTTTGTATATTTTATCCTACCCATTGAGGCTTAATATGAATATACCTGACAGGTCCACGACACTGGAATTATTCAAGAAATATACTGAGACAGAATCCCTGCAATTACATGGGCTGGCGGTTGAACAGGTCATGAGATCCTATGCACGAAAATATGGCGAGGATGAAACACTATGGGGTCTTACAGGTCTAATGCATGATTTTGATTATGAAAAGCATCCGACGGAAGAAGAACACCCTATGGTGGGTGTGGGGATCCTGAGGGAACATGGATATCCAGAGGAAATGTGTGAAGCTATCCTGGGACATGCAAACTATACAGGAGTCGAGCGTAAAACCCTATTGTCAAGAGTCTTGTTTGCATGTGATGAATTAACAGGGTTTATTTTTGCTGTAACGTATGTGCGACCAACAAAATCCATATATGATGTGAAAGTAAAGTCCGTTACGAAGAAACTAAAGGCGAAAGCGTTTGCAGCAAAAGTGAACCGTGAGGATATCGCGCAGGGTATTGAAGAATTAGGCGTTGATAGAACTGAGCACATTCAATTTGTCATCAATTCTTTAAAGGAAAAAGCAGAGGAATTTGGTCTGGCTGGAGAAGGAGTATAATATGGAAGCTCTAACAGGTATTGTACTTTTCATCCTCGGTGCTATTCTTGGAGCTGGTATTGTGTATTATATTCAAAACAAACACCGAGAAAACCAGTCAAATTTGCAGACGGAAATGGGGACGATATTTGGGAAACTGTCCAAAGATGCGTTGAACGAAAACATACAAACATTTTTATCCCTTGCAGAAAACCAATTCAAGCAGTTAACCACCACGTCTGATGCCCAGCTAAGTGAAAAGAAAAAACTTATCGACTCCACTATGGAGGAGATGAAAAAATCCCTGAAAAACCTCACACAGGAAACATCTGCATTGAAAGGGCAAATGCAAGAGTCACGAGAAGGTATCACTCAATTGACTGATACTACCAGCAAACTTCGGCATATTCTGTCCAGCAGTCAGGCTCGGGGACAATGGGGCGAAAGGATGGTGGAGGACATTCTAAATTTTATTGGATTGGTAGAAGGGGTGAATTACACTAAGCAGGTGCAGGAAGGATCTGGAAGACCAGACTATACCTTCAAGCTTCCACAGGGTAAACGGATAAATATGGATGTGAAATTTCCATTGTCCCATTATCAAAAATATCTTGTTGAAGAAAACGAAAATGCAAAGGGGCGTGAGAAAAAAGCATTTATTAATGATGTCAAAACACATATCAAAGAGGTTGAAAAACGGGAATACATCAATCCTGCTGACGGTACGGTAAATTATGTACTATTGTTTATTCCCAACGAAAGTATCTATTCATTCCTGAATAAGGAAGAACCTGATTTAATTACATTTTCATTGGAAAGACGTATTGTATTGTGCTCCCCAATCACTCTCTATGCAGTGCTATCCCTCGTCAGGCAATCCGTAGATAATTTTGCGTTGGAGACAAAGGCAGTTGAAATGCAGCAATTAATTCAGGCCTTTAAGGAACAATGGTCAAAGTACAACCTTAAACTGGAGTCGCTGGGGAAATCTCTTCAAACAGTTCAGAATCACTATGGTGACCTCATCGGACCGAGAAAAAACCAGCTTCAAAAACCCATAGATAAAATATCAGAACTAGAATTGCATCAGGAAGAAAAAGCACTTCCCGGAGAAGACATATGAAATCAATTGGATTGTTACTGCTCGTATTACTCTTTTTGGCAGCCTGTGTGGGTCCGGAAGAACTGTATGACGGGTTGGTTGAAAATATTCCAACTGTCGTTAATACTAATAAGGCATTCACCTTTGCTCTGAAAGCGGATAATTATGATTTTAATGAGAGGTATTCGCTATCCTTCGCTATCCAGGACTCAAATGCTCTCATTACCACAACCATTGTGGTAACAGAAGCGCAGAATACAGATTCCACTCAAATAATATTTTTTGATGAGGAAAATGTGGAATTGCTTCGGTACAGTATTTATGGTGAAACAGTGTATGTGGGTATTGACTCTGCAAAATATTTTTATCCAGAAGCTGTTCAGTTCAGAGGTGAAAATTACTCAGGCGAAGTGCAATGTGTACTGGCAGTTGAATAGGGGCGACAACCATTATAAAGTTTACATGTCCGTTGTGCATTCAATGGAGAAAAATCTATGAAAAAAACAATGACGCTTATGCTTTTACCTGTACTAACCTCGCTGATTTTTGCCGGAGGAATTCGTGAAGAATCTCGTGAAGTATCCGGGTTTTCTGAAGTTCAGTTAAATGGTTCTGGCAATGTTATGGTAATCCAGGGAAATAGCGAAAAAGTGGTTGTGGAAGCTGATTCAGAAATTATTGAAAAGGTTACGACTGAGGTTAAAGGTAAAACACTGCATCTAGGGATGAAATCCCATTTTGGTTGGAATTCCAAACCATTTCAACCAGTTAAGTATACAGTCTATATAAAGAATGTTGAACGATTAGCTATATATGGATCCGGGGATATGACAAGCAGTGAAATTGAAGGCAAATTCATTGATCTAAGTATCAGTGGATCCGGAGATATTAATGTCGAGAATCTTGAAGCGAATGAACTATCCGTATCCATTTCCGGTTCGGGAGAATGCACTACCTCTGGAGCGGTGAATTCTCAGGATGTGCAGATTTCAGGATCAGGAGATTACTATTCAAAACAACTGGATTCAAATTACAGCAATGTCCGAGTAAGTGGTTCAGGTGACGTGGTTGTCAATGTGAAGAAGGAACTGGATGCCATAGTTTCCGGAAGTGGCGATGTCATTTATTACGGTTCCCCATCCGTTTCAGAAAGAACTTCAGGGTCCGGTGATGTAAGAGGGAAAGGAACCGCTTCACATTAATCGTTTTCCCAGGCTGGACAAAGAAAATCTCTGTAGTCACAATGATTACAGGTAAAATCTGATGGTTTTTGAGGGAATTCACGCTTGCGAATTCCCTCTGCTGTTTTTCTGATCTTATCAAGTTTATCTTCTATATCTTCCTGTGTAAATGTGTATGGTTTGTACAGGTCATCCAAATGCTTCAGATACAATAATTGTGCGGTCCCAGGTTTACCCTCAATACCCCGTACCGAATTCTTATTCAAAGCCTCTACATACAACGCAAGCTGAATACTGGATTTGGTATCATCTCTGGAGGGCTTTTTCCCCGTTTTATAATCGATAATATGAAGCACTCCGTCCTTGGAATCAATTCGGTCAATTTTTCCTTTTAACCTGATCCTGTCATCTTCAAGGTCAAAGGAAAAGTCTACTTCACCTACTTCATAATGAGTTTGTGACTGTTTATGAAACGACCAATAATTGTTCAGGATGTCTTCCGCCTGCTTTCTGAATTCTTCTTCTCGAATCCCATATTCAAACGCATCAGAAGACCAATAATAATCCAGCAGATCAAACAATTGCTTTTTAGTTTGGTCTTCATTTTCATGAAAGTTATTCAACACGGAATGCAGAATAACTCCGAATGTCATTTGAGCAGTACTTTTTCTTTGAGGAATTCTATCTATTCGGTTTAATCTATACTTGTATGGGCATTGGATATACTCGTCCACTGCAGAAGCAGATAACTCCAGCATATCCGGTTCCGGTATATCCAATTCATCAACCTGTTTGACCAAATAAGCATAAGGATTTGATGGATCAGCCGTTCCCGTCTCACTGAATACTTGCAACAGGGATGTCAACTGGTGAATATGTTCCCAGTTCTCCATATGGAGTTCTCTATGAAGTTCTTGAATGATTCTATCTTTTGGGTTTTGTTTGTCTTCACTCATGGGTTTATTCTCATGATTCTGGAGTTGAATCTGTTTAACGTTTTTATTTAAATATTCCTTTAACTCATTTAGAAAAATAGACTGGCGTTTTTCAGTTGAGCATAGATACAATGAGCTTTCTGCACGGGTGAGGGCCACATAAAAAATTCTTCTTTCTTCATGCACATGCTCAGTTTTTGGGTGAAAACCTTCCATTGGAGTCCATTTGAACCAGGGTTCAGGGATGGTATCAACGATTTGTGAATAATGATAATTCAGGGGAAATCTTCCGGATTGAAGAAATGGAAGGAAAACAACTGGGAACTCAAGACCCTTGCTTTTATGAACAGTCATGACCTGCACACCGGTCCCACTATGCTCCATATCAGGAATGAATGCAGGTGTTTTTGGGTTTTCAATTAAAAGATCATAATATAATAGCCAATCACTGTATTGAGCTTTTGGGTGCTGAGATGTAAACAATACAGATTGTGAAATGATGTATCCAATATTCCTTAACAACAACCTGTCACGATATCGATATTGTGTTTTTGAATCGTCTAGAAGGTGGATGGTGTTAAGGATGTTCCAGACCATTTCATCCGGGTGTGAACCCTGGTGAATCTTTTTCGCTAATTCCTGTATGCATCTAAATACCCATTCCACTGGCTCTGGCAGGTGTTGATTCAATTCCCGATTGATAATTGAATCTATTTCCATATGGTAATCCAGTACATCCTCCATACCGTAATACAGATTCAGTAGAAACATAAGGGCAGTGTTGTATCGGTTATTATCTACAAGGACATATTGCCATGCAGTGAATACCCGAATCTCGTGAATACCCATGAATCTATCCCGAAAGACCTGAACGGGAATATGGTTAGATTCCAGGAAGTGTGCGGCTCGTTGGACATGGTTTGCCGTACGACATAATACCGCAATATCGCTTATGTTTATCCCATTCTCAGTGTGCAGTCGAATTGTATCCAACATCCTGGATAAATACGCTTCCTCTGGACCAATAAACCAGGTTGGTTTTTCATGAGAAGAGTCATCAAATGGCCTCAAACTCTTTTGGGTACGGTTTGGGTCAATCGCAATGCTTGCATTTGCCAGGGAGAGTATTGGACTGGTTGAACGAAAATTCGTTTCCAGTGAGATTTCCTTGAATTCAGGATGATCCTGATATTTTTCCCTGAACTCATGAATATTGTAGTAGTTGGCACCACGAAAACTGTAAATGCATTGATCTTCATCGCCCACCACGGTAATGCTTGGTTTTTTTTCACCAATTTTATTGACGATTCTATTGAGGGCAAAATTGTTATCCTGAAACTCATCAACAATTATGTGTCTGTATTTTTTCCTTATTTCTCCAAGGATACGCTGGTTCTGTACAGTTTGCCAGCATTTCTGGATCATATCTCCGTAGTCGATAACGGATAATTCACTTTTCCACTCCTGGTAAACAGAATATAGATCCACAAGATCATGGAGCTGTCGAATGGTTTCCTCAGGATCCAGTTTTGGAGTGATACCTGGTAAAATTCGAGATACATCATCAGAATGTAAAGTCAATTCCTCTATGTAGGTATTCAGTTCTTCAGGCGTGATTAATTCATCCCTGACACGATTTACAAAAGGAATGAACCCTTTAAGGATCATATCCCTGGGATTTATTTTAAACTGGCTGGACCGTAGAAACGTCAATTCCTCTATCCGATTTAAAAGGATATAGGCAATATCGTGGGAATCAATAAGTGAGAAAGTACTTGATGACTCTGGGCCATAATCATTGACGAGGGTATTGCAAAACGAATGAAATGTTGAGATGGATATCTTGTTGCCATTTGGGACATTAAGCTGCCCAATACGATCCACCAGTTCAGCGGTGGCTTTTTCTGTAAAGGTGAGTACAAGAATATGCTCTGGGTCCATTTGCCCTGTCATAACCTGATGACGGATTCGATGAAGGAGAGTGGCTGTTTTACCTGTGCCGGCACCAGCTATAATGAGCAGTGGTGCCGATGGATGCAAAATGGCCGTCAGCTGTTCAGGAACGGGATTGAATCCATTGTATTCATAACTCATATAAAAATTTAGGAACCACATGTTGGATTCCCCAATCAAATGCCGGAGAAAAATTCTGTGTGGAATTTTTAACCTTTGTTAATATTCCATGTCTAACACGGCACATTCGATGAAAACCGATGCAGAAATTATTAAGGAATACCAGAATGGCCGACTCGCAGCATTTGATGAGTTGGCAAAAAGATATTTACCGGACATGTACAATTTCTTTTATGCATCGGTTCAACATACAGAAGATGCAGAAGACCTTACGCAGACAGCCTTATTCAATCTTTACAAGGGAATATCAAAATTTCAGTTTCGGTCAGAGTTTAAAACGTATTTATATCGCATTAATACCAATGTTGTTCGAAACTATTACAGAAAGAAAAAAATACGATCCATATTTACTTTTGAAGAACCAAAAGAATATGAGGGAATTGTGGAAGAAGACCAGGATCCAATTATTGAAAAGGAAGAACTCTGGAAGCACATTGGTTCCCTGCCCTATAAACAGAAAATGGTACTTATCATGAGATTATCTCAGCAGTTACCTTTTAGAAGTATAGGCGATATCCTTGACATTAGTGAGGGCAGTGCAAAAGTAAATTATCATTATGGGTTAAAAACGTTAAAAAATGCATTAAAAGGTGCAGCATGAATCTGGAAAAAAACATTTCAACACTGTTTCAGGAACAATCAGGGCCAGACCCGGATGGGATGCTGGAAACGTTTCATGAAACTCAAATGAATCGAATTAAAAACAAACAGCGTTTTATGAACGGTCTTGTGGCAATGCTTATTATCGTTGGAGTTGGAATTACATCTTTTTACCAGATAAATACAGGGACAATTACCGCTGAGTATTATGCAAATTCATCGGTGGAAACTGAAGACTACCTGACTGATGATGTAATAGATGAATTCGCCATCTATTTCATGGATGAATCCAGTGATGTATGGGAAACAATAGAATTTTTAAACAATATCGGTGCACTGCCGATAAATGATATGATTAACGGAGGAAGCTAATGAAACGTACACTCGTAATAATGGTCATACTGATGGGTATGACAATTGCACAACCTCGGGGACCAATGGGTGGAGGAGTTCCAGGGGGCAATGGTGCCTTTCCAGCACAAAAAGGTGCCGGAATACAAAAAGCAAATTCACCGGGCAACATGAAAGGCATTCGTCAACATAATGGAGGAATGCATTCCGTAGCAGCGCAAAAAGGTATGAGAGGATCTCGCCACAAGAATAAAGATAAGGTCGAGATGATGATGATGTGGAGAATCACGGAAGAATTGTCATTGAATGAAGAACAGGCAGCGGTTCTCTTTCCAAAAATGAACAAACATCGTGAAGAAATGCAACAGATTGAGCGAGATATAAACGTGCTGGGACTAGAAATCCGCACCAAGCTGGAATCTGAAGATGAAATCAGCGATAAATTTGTGAAAGAAACCCTGGAAAAAATGCAAGGTCTTGAACATAAAAAAGTGGATGGGAAAATGGATTTTCTTATGAGTCTCGATGGAACATTATCCAATGAGCAAATCATTTTATTATCTACGTTTGAGCGTCATTTTCGAGGCGAAATGAAAGAACGTATGCAACGGGAGCGTGGCATGGAATATAGAAGAGGTGGATTATGAGAAGCACAAACATCTTCACTATAGCAGCATTAGTGCTATTTGCAGGGTGCACACAAAACCTCGACACGACCACCGATATCCAGGACGAACTGAGTGAATTGCTGAATTCAGATGAATTGCTCATGTTCGTCGGGCTGGAAGATGATGATGCACTGGACTTGGAGTATATTTCAGGAATAGAAGGTGATGAAGGTCGTGTATTTACCGATACTTTGTGGCCTGATAGTGATGAATACCGCATTCGATTCGGACGTTCAAGAGATAGCCTTGTACACATTGTGGATTGGGAAATTGACGAAGAAAATGGCGTGGCTATCGCATCCATCACCAGAACCTTGTTTGGTACATTTCGCATTGTAGCTCTGGACTCATCACACACAGTTGTAGACTCGTTTGTAAAACCGATCGAAAGTATATTCACACAACAGGTCAGGTTCATTGAAAATACGGATGAAAATGGACGTCCATGGCGTGTGGATGCATTTACGGTAGGAAATGGTGTAGAAGGAGAAAAAGTATCCATCAATCTCATTGAGGTGTCTGATCCAGAGACAGATGAATCTTTCGCAGTGTTTGATAATACCAATGAATTTATCAGCAGGGATTCAATACCTGAGTTTACGTTTCGATCACCATATTTACTGGAAGTGTCGGTATCTAATACTGGACCCGAATTCCCATATCGCAGTGGAGAAATGGTCATGCTACATTATGGTAGAGGACGAAATGAAAAGGGTCGACTTCGATTAGGTGATATGGGTATTGGAGCAGACGCGGTGGAAAATGACAATACATTTTCCCGTATCTGGCGTGCACATGGACCTGGAATCGGTCACCAGAGACGGGTATTCATGGCCTGGTTCGATGTAATTGATTACAGTTCCCTGTTTGTGGAGGGTGAACCCATACATTCGGAATTGTGGCGAATACCATACCGAATTGTACGGTAATATCTAAAAAGGGCTGAAAGATCAGCCCTTTTTTATTTCCTATTTCTTCTAATTTAGTGGGAAATTCGCATACAGTTTGGGGACAAAACATGGAAAACCGTATTTTCAATTTCAGCGCTGGTCCAGCCGTATTGCCTTCGGAGGTGACTAAGTCGTGCGCAAAGGCAGCCATAAATTTCAACAGTACCGGGTTAAGTCTGATGGAAATGAGCCATAGGTCTAAACCAGTTGCAACCATGGTTGAAGAAACAACCTATCTTGTAAAAGCATTATTAAATGTTCCCGATAATTATCAGGTTTGCTGGCTCCAGGGTGGGGCATCAACCCAGTTTACCATGATTCCTATGAATCTTCTAACGATCACGGATACAGTGGATTATGCTGATACGGGTGCCTGGTCCGCAAAGGCCATAAAGGAAGCACAGAGGTTCGCAAACGTAAATATCACATCCTCATCCAGGGACGATGTTTATACCCACATTCCAAAAGTACTGCGTCAGAATTCTGATGCAAAGTATTATCATATAACTAGTAATAACACAATATATGGAACACAATATAAAGTATACCCTGAAGTGGAAAACCCCAATGGATATCTTGTGGCGGATATGTCATCAGATATCTTCAGTCGAACAATTGATGTTAATCAGTTTGGAATCATTTACGCAGGGGCACAGAAGAATATGGGTCCAGCCGGTGTTACACTGGTCATTATCCGAGAAGATCTGCTGGAAAATATGAATGATCATACCCCAACCATGCTGGATTACCGTACCCACATTGATAAGGGATCCATGTTCAATACTCCGCCGGTTTTTGCCATCTTTGCTGTGAATCAAACCCTGCACTGGCTTGAGAATCTTGGAGGCATCACTGCCATTGAAAAAATCAATATTCGTAAATCTAGTGCTTTGTATGCTGAAATTGATCGCAATTCTATGTTTAAAAGTCCCGTGGCTAATGAAGATAGGTCGGCTATGAATGTACCTTTTGTGTTTTCAGGGGATGGGGATGATGCACACTTCCTGAAGTTTTGTGAGGAACGAGGATTGGTGACACTGAAGGGTCATCGCTCTGTAGGTGGGTTCAGAGCGTCAATTTATAATGCCATGCCGGAAGAGGGCGTCGCATCACTCATCAAGACAATGCAAGAGTTTGAGCAGGGAGGATTTGTAAGGATATAAAACTTCCCGAGAGTAATTACACTCCCGGGAAGTGTTGTGATTTATAAGTCTTTCAGGTCTTTCAGCAATTGTTGAAGCATTTGCTTCGCATCACCGAATACCATGATGGAATTGTCGTAACCGAAGAGTTCATTGGCAATTCCCGCAAACCCGGGATTCAGCGTTCGCTTATTAATCAATACGGTTCTCGACTTGTCAACGTCAATGATGGGCATCCCATAGATGGGGCTTGATTTATCATGACGCGCGGCAGGATTCACCACATCGTTTGCACCAAGAATGATGGATACATCACAATCCTCGAATTCTGCATTGATTTCATCCAGATCCAATAATTGATCGTATGGAACATTGGCTTCTGCAAGCAGCACATTCATATGTCCGGGCATGCGTCCTGCCACAGGATGAATACCGTACAATACTTTCTTCCCTTTACTCTGAAGGAAATCTGCAACCTCTCGGATGGCATGCTGAGCCTGAGCTACTGCTAGTCCATATCCTGGAACCACAATGACTTTTTCTGCTGCTTCAAGAATCATGGCTGCTTCTTCTGTGGAGTAGCTCTTGATGTTCATCTGTTTCTGAGATCCCGTGGCGCCTTCCTGTTCGAGTCCGACGGCACCAAAGATGACATTCCCCAGGGATCGGTTCATGCCTTTGCACATGATGTTCGTGAGGATAATTCCTGATGCACCTACCAGCGACCCAGCGATGATTAGTCCATTATTCAGCAGGACAAATCCCGTGGCAGCTGCTGCAATACCAGAATAGGAATTTAAGAGGGATATAACAACAGGCATGTCTGCACCACCAATGGGAATAGTAAGGGTAATTCCAAGGATGGCTGCAAAAACGACCAGTGCTATAAAATAATTGTACATGTCAGCCGGGAACATGACCATTCCAACAGCACAGATAATCATGGCCAGGGCAAAAATGGCGTTAAGCACTTTCTGTCCTTTAAAAACAATGGGTTGTCCCGAGATAAATCCCTGGAGTTTTCCAAAGGCTATGAAGCTGCCGGTAAACGTTAATGTACCAACGAAAACACTAATAGCGATGGTAGATAGTAGAAAAGTGGTTGAATCAGCAGAACCACCTTTGGTATAGAACTCTGCCGCCGCCACAAGTGCACTGGCACCACCACCAAATCCATTGAAAATGGCCACCATTTGGGGCATGGCAGTCATTTCAACTTTGATGGCGAATGTGGCACCAACAATAGCGCCAATGATCATGCCAATGGCTATAAGTTTCCAGTCAATGCCGCCATAAGCTACCAATGTGGCTACAATAGCAATAAGCATACCGACGCTGGCAAGGATATTACCATTACGTGCGGTTTTTGGATGGCTGAGCTTTTTTAGTCCAAGAATAAACAGGACAGCAGCAACCACGTAAAATAAATTTGCGTAAATCATCTTGATGTCTCCTATTTACGTTTGAACATTTTTAACATGCGATCTGTCACAAGGAACCCACCTACCACATTGATGGTAGCAAAAACAACTGCAATCAGACCGAGCCATGTTCCAATTTCACCGCCTACTTTTGTGGCAATGATGGCACCAACGATGGCAATACCTGATATGGCATTAGAACCAGACATCAGGGGTGTATGTAGTGTTGGCGGTACTTTTGTGATCACTTCAAACCCGACGAAAATCGCCAGGATAAAAACAGTAAGAATATTAATCATTTCCATAACAGTCCTCTTAATTCTCTAGTGCTTGTTTGGTCATTTCGTGGGTGATTTCACCATTGTGAGCGAACATGGCACCGGAAATAATCTCATCTTCCATATCCAGGTTCAATTCACCTTCCTTGATCATGTATGTGAGGAAACTGGTGATGTTTTTTGCATAAAGCTGACTTGCATGTACAGGCATAGAGCCGGGGATATTCAATGTGCCGTCTATGACGACTCCATTACTACTATTTGTGACTTCACCCGGTTTTGTCTGTGAGCAGTTTCCGCCATTTTCTGCAGCAAGGTCCATGATGACAGAACCGGCATGCATAACGTCAACCACATCATCTGGAATCAGGACAGGTGCAGGTTTCCCAGGGATGAGTGCTGTGGTAATAACCAGGTCTGATTTGCCAATATGTTCCTTGATCAGTGCCTGCTGTTTCTTTTTATAGTCATCGGAAGTCTCCTTGGCATATCCACCTTCGCCAACACCATCTTCGGCGTCTGCTTCAACTTCAACAAATTTGGCTCCAAGGCTCTCTACCTGTTCTTTCACAACAGGACGTACGTCAAATGCTTCAACCTGGGCACCAAGTCTCTTCGCTGTGGCGATGGCCTGTAGACCAGCAACACCGGCACCAAGGATAAGAACTTTTGCTGGAGGGATCGTACCGGCAGCCGTCATGAGTAATGGCATGTATTTGCCCAGATGAGCAGCACCCATTAGAACGGATTTATACCCGGCAATATTGCTTTGCGAACTTAGGGCATCCATTTTTTGTGCCAGGGTAGTCCTGGGGATAAGATGCATGGAGAAACCGGTGGCTTTTTTCTTTAGAAGCTGTTGAACGGCATCCGTTTCTTTTGTGGTTTGGAAAAATGATATAAATACAGCACCATCTTTCATTAAGTCAGCTTCATGCACTCCCAGGGAATCATTGTTAACGGGATGATTCACCTTAAGAATGATATCTGCAGATGACCATAATTGTTTTGTATCCGGTATGATGGTGGCACCGGCTTCTTCGTATTCTGAATCGGAGAAGAAGGATCCTTTTCCCGCATTTGCCTCAACCTGGACTGTTAAACCAGCTTTCACCAGTTCTTTTACGGTTCCAGGGATGATGGCAACTCGGGACTCATTTGGAATAATCTCTTTCGGGATTGCGACTATCATGAGGAGTCTCCTATAAAATTGCTTTCAACTAACAAAGTGATTCTGATTTCAGAAAAAATCAGTGCAAAAATTACATAAAAACAAAGACTAAACCGGAGGAAATTGTCGGGTTTTCAAAAGAAAGTTATAACCATAATGTGATAGTTGATTTTATAAAATTGAATTGAAAAATATTGCAGGATTTCTGTTCTAAATCTCACGAGAAATGGTTTGATGGTATACTCATGGAAATGTCAACCAAAACTGGCACAAAAAAAGATTCCTGCTTTGTGACTGCATTTCCACTTGTGTAATTTTTATCAATTGAGGGGTGCTGTTTCTAAACAGGGGAAGCGGCTGAGAATATACCCAAAAACCTGATCTGGATAATACCAGCGTAGGGAGATCCCATGAATAAACAACTCATATTACTCTTTTTCATTTATGCAGGGATTGCAAACGCGCAATTCATCACTTTAACCGGCCGCGTTTCCGATAGTGTCACACATAAAAGCCTTGAAGGTGTCAATGTGTATATTGACAGCATAGGTACCATGACGGATGAAAACGGTGTCTATAATATTACTGTTGAAGCAGGTGATAGTCTCACATTCGAACATATTGGGTACAAAAAGGAAATTCATGCAGTTTCTGATTCCCGTTTAAATGTCAATCTAGTTGAATCCATCATCGAAACATCACCGGTATTTGTAGAGGCTACGCGAGCCATCGAAAGGGTGACACCCGTGGCATTCTCAACCATGGATAAACAGGAAATAGAGCGACATTATTCCGTTGAGGATGTGCCCATGATCCTTTCTTATGAACCAGGTGTACACGCCTTTAGTGAAAGTGGAAACGGCACCGGCTATTCATATGTTTCCATTCGTGGTTTCGATCAGAGTCGAATTGCTGTTATGGTTGATGGTGTACCGCTAAACGATAATGAAAGCCACCAGGTATACTGGGTGGATCATGGGGATCTTCTGGCAGACGCCCAGGATGTGCAAATACAACGTGGAGTAGGGAACAGTCTATACGGATCATCAGCATTTGGAGGTTCAATAAATATTAAAACCCGTATCGCAACAGATGACGAAGCCATTGCCATCGGTGCAACTACCGGATCCTTTAATACAAAAAAATACAGCCTGAGTTATACATCTGGAAAGAGACTGGGTGACAATATTAGCATTTCTACTCGATTGTCCAGTATAACATCAGATGGATACAGGGAATTTCATGGAAGCGACCAAAAATCATTTTCCCTGAGTGTTGAACACAGAATGAACAATCTTACCAACCAGTTACGAATGAACCTTGGCTGGGAAAATACTGACCTTGTATGGGATGGGATTCCAGATTCAGTTCTTTCCGATGTTGTTAAGAGACGGGAATCAACAAAAGGTTTTACAGATAACTTTCTTCAACAGATATATTCATTGAATACGGACTGGCGGATCAGCGATATCTATCGATTGACCAATACAGCCTATTTTGTAACAGGTTCAGGTTACTATGAAACAACAAAATATGGAGTCGATTGGTACAGCTACAATCTGGATACACAGGATGCATTTCCAGACTCATTGGAAGCACAATTCACTACAGATGTATTACGTCGAAAGTGGATACGGAATTATTACACTGGTATCGTGCCAACTTTTATTGTTCAATCTGAACGTCTTCGTCTTGATATTGGTTCGGAATTCAGGCTGTATCATGGGGATCACTCCGGTGAGGTAACAGATTTCACAGATACATATTTACAGACACAATTCGGAGACTCCTGGTATACCTATTATCAATATGATGGTTCGAAATCATCTCAGACCACGTTCATCCATGCCGTGTTTGATCCAGCAAAATGGCTCACATTTATGGCGGACTTGCAGTTACAATCTCATGATTGGACGTTTGTACAGGAAAAAATCGGACATGCATCAGGGCATAAGCTAGATGCCATCTGGACATTTTTAAATCCTCGATTTGGAGTAATGTGGCAATTGTCGAAGAGCATGGAAGCATTTATCCATTATGGTGAGGGAATGAAAGAGCCTGCGGACAATCAGATTATACAGGCTGATGATGTTACTGAAACGCCAAAAAATGCCTCTGCTGAAGCCATCAGAAATTATGAAGCAGGATTTCGATACCACGGTTCAAGAACCAATTTGTCCATCAATGCTTACTCAATTTCGTATAATAACGAGCAGTTGAAGAACATCAATATAGAGCAGGAAGGTGAGTATGAATATACATCAGCAGAAAAAACCTTTCACGCCGGTGTAGAACTTGATGGTGGGTTTTCACTTGGGGATAATATTCTGACCAGTTTCAATGCAACTTTTTCATCTCACCAGTTCAGTGATGGTGCCTTGAATGGTCATACACTACCAACAGTGCCTGGTATTCTCATGAATGGATTCCTTGAATATTCTATCCCGAGATACTCAGGTTCACTATCATGTAAATACGTGGGTAAACAATTCCTTGATACAGATAATATTGGTACGATAGATCATTACATTATAGTGAATGGGTCCGTAAAAGCACAATTTGGGGGATTAGAAGCCAAACTCATGATCAACAATCTCTTAAATACATTGTATGAAACGTATGGATACGGTTTTGAATGGGATGATGTCTATTACGCTTATTACTGGCCCGGGGCAACACAAGCTGTAAACCTATCACTAAACTATCGGTTTCGCATCAATTAGATTGCGAAATGTAAAGGAATGATCACTTCTATACTGGTTTTGATTTGGAGGTGACCTCACGTAATTTTCCCACCCATGGCAACCAAACAATCTGACAGGAAACGACTCTTTCTAATAGACGGTTTTGCGCTTTTATATCGATCTCATTTTGCATTGATACGCAACCCGCTTATTACATCTTCAGGGCAACATACGAGCGCATTATTCGGATTCGTAAACCAGTTGTTTAAACTTCTGCGAGACGAAGAACCAGACTACATAGCAGCCATATTTGACACAGACAAAAAAACATTTCGACATGAAAAATTCCCGGAGTATAAGGCCACCCGGGAAAAAATGCCGGAAGAATTGCAGACACAGATACCACATCTTTGGGAGCTGCTTGATGCACTGAACCTTCCCTATTTATCAAAACAGGGTTATGAAGCAGATGACATTATTGGAACCCTTGCCAAACAGGCTGAGGCTGAGGATATCGATGTATTCATTGTAAGCGGCGACAAGGATTTCATGCAGCTTGTTTCAGACCATGTTTACCTGTATGCGCCTGGTACACGCAATTCAGGAACAACGATCTATGATCGAAAGGGTGTGAAGAATAAGTGGGGAGTACCACCGGAAAAAATAATCGATTTGCTTGGTCTTATGGGAGATTCATCAGACAATATTCCGGGAGTGAGGGGTGTTGGAGAAAAATCTGCTGTCAAACTGATTCATGAATTCGGTTCACTGGAAGAAGCATTGGAACAGGCAGACAACGTTTCAAATAAACGGGTAAAAAATGGACTTTTGGATGGTAAGGCAGATGCACTGCTGAGCAAGGAACTGGTGACCATTCATACATCTGTGCCTCTTGAATCAAGTGTTGCTGATTTTAAGCGTTCGACCTTTAACCTGGAAAAACTTCTGGACCTTTTCAATGTATTTGAATTTTATGCACTTGCCAACCAAATTGAAGGGGTGAATGGCAAACAGGAATTGGTGGTTAAAAATGAAGAATCAAAGAAGTATAAAACACTGCTTTCTCTAAACGATATTCAGGACTTCTTAGACTCCATCGAATCAGAATCAATTCTATCCTTTGATTTGGAAACAACCTCCACTGATCCTATGCGAGCAGATATTGTTGGTATATCTCTTTCAACGGGTGATGATTCAGGCGTTTATATCCCTGTGCAATATGGGGAAAAAACCAAAAATCATTTTGGAGAAGATGATCTAGAATCTGTTTTACAGATCATCAAACCCATCCTTGAGAATCCGTCAATCAGAAAAACCGGACAACATGTTAAATACGATAGTCTGATTCTCAAGCGGAACGGGATTTCGGTTCAAGGAATACATTTTGATACTATGATTGCTGCGCATTTATTAAATCCCAGCGCACGATCCATAAAATTGGACACATTGGCCCTTGAGCATCTCAACTATCAGATGGTACCAATTGAAGAGTTGATTGGAACAGGTAGAAACCAGATTTCAATGGCTGAAGTAGAGTTGGAAAAAGCATCGTTTTATGCATCCGAAGATGCGGATGTGGCTTTTCAACTCACCACCATCCTGGAAGAAAGAATCAAGGAAAATGATCTATCATCATATATGACGGATGTGGAGCTACCATTGTTACCCGTCTTGGAAAAAATGGAGTATGATGGAGCCTATGTAGACCCGGATAAACTGGCTGAAATGAGCAATGAACTCGGCAAGAATCTGGAATCTCTCAAGACATCAATTATTCATGAGGCCGGGACTGAATTCAATATGAATTCCACTCAGCAGCTTGCCCACATCATGTTTGATATTCTTGGCCTACCACAAATACGCAAAAGATCCACGGCAGAAGAAGTGTTGCTGGAACTTAAGGATCAGCATCCACTTCCGGAGTATATCCTAGAGTACAGGAAGATCAATAAACTGAAAAACACTTACCTGGATGCGTTCCCAGATTATATCCACCCGGATACGGGGAGGATACACACAAATTTCAGTCAAACCATTGCTGCAACAGGAAGATTATCTAGCAGCAATCCCAATTTTCAGAATATCCCAATCCGCACAGAGATTGGACGGGAAATTCGAAAGGCATTTTGTCCACAAAATACCGGATGGAAAATCCTGTCTGCGGATTATTCACAAATCGAACTCAGGATAATGGCGCATTTAAGTCAGGATCCAGGGCTGCTGGAGGCATTCAAAGAAGACTTGGATATTCATACCAAAACAGCAAGCCAGGTGTTTCATGTGCCAATTGATGATGTTCTTCCTGAAATGCGACGTACCGCGAAAATAGTGAATTTTGGAATCATGTATGGGGCAGGACCGTTTCGGATGAGCCAGGAACTTGGGATTCCGAGGCGTGAGGCAGTTGCCCTTATTGAATCCTATTTTACAGAATATGCTGGGATAAAGAACTATATTGAATCCACCATGGAATTTGCAAGGGAGAATAAGTATGTCCGCACCTTACTGGGACGAAAAAGACCTGTATGGGATGCGGACAGTGATAATCGATTGAGGAGGGATGCCGCTGAACGAATGGCCATAAATATGCCCATCCAGGGAACAGCAGCGGAAATGATCAAACTTGCCATGGTGAATATTTTTAACGAGTTAAAGAGTAACAATTTTAGGACAAAAATGATTCTTCAGATTCATGATGAATTGTTGTTTGAAGTTCCTGATGATGAAGTGAATTCCGTTCGGAATATGGTTGTTGAGAAAATGGAAAACGCCATGAAGTTATCCGTTCCTATACGTGTGGATTGGGGCGTCGGTGATTCCTGGTTTGAAGCGCATTAATTGGATAATGTTTGATTTGGTATGGAAGCCAGTATTACTTTAAAAAAAGTTGGTAAACTATCCGGTGACAAAACCATTCTCGCCGGATTGACCTTTGGTGTGGAAAAAGGAACCATGGTGGCCATTATTGGTGACAATGATGCCGGTAAATCCACCCTGTTAAGGGTAATGGCAGGATTTGAGAATCCAGAATTTGGCTCGGTTTTCATTCATGGGTTGGACAGCAAAAAGCGCAGACAGGAAATAAGGGGAATGGTTGGGTATGTTCCCTTAAAGTCAGACCTGGACCCCTGGTTAACTCTTGATAAAAATATTCGCACCATTGGATTCCTGTACGGAATGTCTGATGAGTTAATCTCCAAACGAATTAAAAAATTAAATACTACACTGGATATGGATGACTTCATGGATATCCCTGCAGGCGAATTGTCCCCTGGACTCCAGAAAAAAGCCATGGTGTTGCGTGGCTTGATTCATGATCCTTCGATTTGTATTCTGGACGAACCCACAGCATTTATGGATGCAACATCGAATAGACAGACGTGGGATCTATTGAATTCCCTTAAGAAAACCAAGACAATCATTTATGTCAGCCATGTTCTACCTGAAGTTGAGCTTTCACATGATCGAATTATTCTGCTTCATCATGGTAAAGTCATCCTGGATGGTAGCCTGGATAAACTATTGGAGAGCACACTGGAATTCCATCAGTTCCAGGTAGAATTTGAAGAGCTGTCTGATGAGACCTATAAAACCCTTAAGCAGGTACCTGGGATCGTAACACCATCCCGTATGAACAATATCTTCTATTTTTATGGTCGATCGAGATCCATTTTCTTCAAGGTGATGGAAACAGCGAGGGAACTGACCATGAATGATCTCAGCATGAAAAAACTGGGACTTCAGGACCTCTTGGATTCAAAATTTGCCAGGAAGGGGCTGGATGAATGAGTACAATCCTGGCATTCCTCAAACGAAGATGGTGGTTGACGCAGGAAAGACTTTTCTCAACGCTTATCCTTGTAGGTTTGACTCCGGTCCTGATATATCTTGTCATACATCTTCCACTTCAAACCATCATTGTAAGGAGTGTTCGAAGTATTCCATATGCAGATTGGGTTTTACCTGGATATTTAATGATTATTTCCTTTTTGGGTTTAATACCTACAATCTACAGGGATTTGTTTGATTTGCGTATTCATGGTAAAGCTTTGTTCCCAATGACATTAACCCCTTCAACAAAAACAGAAATCATACTTGGTGTTCTGGTTACAGCAGTCGTTGAATCATTGATCTATGTTAGTGTTGGTTTTATCGTTTTTGTAGCATTGATGGATGTGTCTTACCGATGGTTTGATTTTGTTTTTATACTTATCTATCTCATCATCTATTTGTTTTTGGCTGGAAACATCTTCATCTTAATCTCACTTCTCACAAGTCGTGTGACGACGTATATACCAATCATTCTCCTGGTAGTATTTCTGTATATTTTTAGCTCTGGAATGCTTATTGAGTTTGAATTCTACCCAACTGAAATCGGTCTCTTTCTTCGGAATTTACCTACATCCATGATCCTGGATAATCTCAGAACGATCCTGTTTACACGATATTTTGTCTGGTGGTCGATTCTTGTCCCGATGGTTACCGGTGGAATACTGGTATTCTTGAATGGAAAATTGTTAAAACATGTTCTAAAACAATGAAGTGTTATTTGTCCGGAGCCATTGAGGCTGCATCGGAAAAAGATCTTGCATGGCGGTATGAGCTTGTGAGCTGGCTTTCAAAGGAACTGGGGCATATTGCCATTGACCCGGTTCAGATGTCACAGGATCTTATTCAGGCTGAGAATGCAGAGGAGTTTAGATCGTGGAAGTCTACTGATCCTGAAAGATTCAAATCGTTCGTACGAAAAATCATTGCACAGGATACTGCCGCAGTCATCGATGAATCACAATATATTATTTGCAACTGGACAAAATCAGTTAAGGAAGGCGCCGGAACTCAGGGAGAAGTGACGATGGCTTACTTAAACCGTATTCCCGTTTACCTGGTTTATGATGGAAAAATGGATGAATTAAGCAGTTGGATAATTGGATGTTCTACAGAAATATTTCCTAATTTTAAATCATTAAAAGCTTTCCTAATTAATGAATTTGGTGTGAAATGATAGGACCTGAAGCGGTTATCCATTTAGATAGACTGGTATATAATTATCGTGTAATTCGGGAAAAAATAAACCACCTTCCTATTATGGCTGCGGTGAAAGCCAACGGATATGGACACGGAGCAGTAGAGGTGTCTCGTGCATTGCAGGCAGAAGGTGTGCACTATTTCGCTGTATTTACCATAGATGAAGCGGTGGAACTGCGTGACGCAGGGATCAATGAACCCATTCTCACTTTCAGTCGATTTCATCCGGATCAACTCGATGTCGCGGTGGAGAGAAATATCACGGTGAATATTTCCAGTTTCAATGATTTGGATGCCATACTACATCGTCAAAAACGTTATAAAAGCTCTCCAAAATTTCATATAAAAGTTGATACTGGGATGACTCGATTGGGTCTGGATATCAATGATCTCAATCATGTGTTTGAAACAATCAAGACACATCCTGAACTGGATTGTGAAGGGATTTATTCACACTATGCTACCGCAGATGAAGGGGATTTATCCTATGCTGAATACCAGCACATGCAGTTTGAGCAGGTTCTTGAAATGGTTTCCATGCATGGTCTGGATATAAAGTACCGCCACTGCTCCAATAGTGGTGCCATCATCAATATGCCACAATCCTGGTACAATATGGTTCGTGTAGGGATGTTGCTTTACGGTGCTTTTCCGTCAGAAGAAGTTCCGAAAGAACTTCCCATCAGGCCTGTAATGGAATTTAGAGGTCCAATTGTCAGTGTTCGCAGTGTCCCAAGAGGAACGCATGTCAGTTATGGTGGGAAATATATCACACAAAAAGAATCCAATATTGGTGTGGTTCAATCTGGTTTTGCTGATGGATTTCCTCGCCCTTGGTATAAAACGGGACATGTGGCCTATAATGGTGAAATGTTTCCCATTGCCGGCAGGGTATGCATGGATCAATTCATGGTAGATTTCGGGGAGACCAAGCCTATGGAAGGGGAGAATGTTTTGTTCTTTGGAGAATCAGGCAAAAACCTCATCCACGTAGAAGAGATTGCAGCAGCAATAAACAGCACAACCTATGTTCTTCTTACTGCCATTGGCGGAAGAACAAAGCGAATTTTTATTGAGTCTGTTTAGACGATTCTGGTTTACGGACCCAGGAACGTCTTTCTTCGAATGCTCGAATTTGGAATTCCGCCCAATCTTCAATTAGGTTGATCAATTCTTCCTTTTCCGTCGTATCATCATCAAATTTTTCATTTACTGCTTTGGTTAAAGCAAATTTCTTGTCTTGGATTTGTCCATAGGTCAACTGATGTTTATCTGACCATTTGAGATGTTCCTCCACAATGTCGCTGCGAATGGAATCAGCCTTTTTATAGGCTTTAATTCGGTTCGAGAACAATGCAAGAATGACAATAACCAATACAATAATGACAATGATTAAATAATCCATACCCATACTTAACTCCTATGGTTGCAGTGGAAGATTTAAAACCCCAACCCAGTAAACTGCTACCATAATGATGGCCACCACGATGCCAATTGGCCATGCGATAATGGCATTACGAATAAAATCTTTTGGCTCAAGCTTTCCACTGGAGTACACAATGGAACTGGCAGGTGTACCAATAACTAGCCAGAATGCCATGGATGTAGAAATGGCGAGTATAATACCAACGATCAATGGGTTCGTCCCGGAATTGCCAGCCATATCAAGTATAACCGGTCCTATTACAGCAACAGTTGCACCAGCGCTCATCAGGTTGGTTAGCGAAGCCCCAATCACAATAACTAGTATAATCAGTGGAAGCCCCGAATCCATTCCAAGGGGAGCGGTAATGGAAATTATGGAATCGGCCAACCAGCTTGCGGCACCAGTTGCCTTGAATACAGACCCCAAACTGATGGCTCCTGCATAAAGAACAATGACTCCCCAGCTTACATTTTCTTCATAATCTTTCCATGATGTGAGCCCTAAAAGCATGTATGAAACAGCACCGATCATTGCCACACCTCCGAGACCCAGCGAAAAACCAAGCATGTCGCGAGTAAGTGACTTATCTGTTATCCATAAAAAGACCACCAGCGCCATAATGCCTGTTACCAACCACTGGTTTCCCGTCATCGCCCCATGTTTTTCCAGATCCTCTTTCAAGGTGGATACAGCATCACTCAAGTCCAGCACTTCAGGTTTAAATACGAGTGGCAGGGTAAATGCCATAATCCCTGCCATTACCACGGTATAGAAAACGCCCATGGAAAGCCATTGACCGAACGATACTTCGATACCGATATTTGACAAGAATCCGATCATGATTGCATTTCGGGCACCTCCAGTAGGGCTCATGGGACCACCAATCATACATCCTACTGCAATAGTTATGAGAAGAAGTCTTCCGAGGTTTGGTGCCGGTGTGGTGCGATTTGTCAATGTATACAAGGCAATAGCAATAGGAACGTACATGGATGCAATGGCATGTTCCCCTACAAATGCTGTCGGTATTGCGGTACCTAATAGAATTGCAAAAACGATTTTTCGGGTTTTTGATCCTGCCAGCTTAATAACAATGATACCTATTCTCTTATCAAGTCCATATTTTACGAGTGTGGCACCGATGGCAAGAGATCCGGCGATAAACCAGACAGCATCATGAGCATACGTGGACACAATTTTTGAAGGTTCTGTGATCCCAAACAACAGTTGAACAAGCCCAATTAACAATGCAACAGCAGGCATTGGTATAGCTTCTGTGGCGAAAAAGATTACACAGGTAGCAAGGAGTGCAATGGTTATTTGAATATGCTTTGCTTTGAGCAGGATATCTTCAGCTGATAAATCCGGAAAAAGAAATTCAGCTTTTGCCACCATGGATTGAAGAGGAGGTGTAACAAAGCCCAATAAAATGAAAATTATAGCGCTAATGATCAACCACTTGAAATCCGTGGTCTTCGAAAATCCGCCTGATTGGCTTTGTTCCTGACCGCTCATGGTCTTGAAAAATGCCAATATTTCGTCAAATCTTCAAGTTTTATCCGCCGAAGTAAATCTACTTTGTATACATACAAATACGATTTGAATTACGATTTCGTTATTTTTTTATATATTACTCCGCGATCTTGCAGGTATCGATGTATATACTCATATGCATCATAATCCATTCCAAAATATTCCGGCGGGCATACACCTGTTTTCTTCCATGATCCAGAGAGGATATAGTTCACGATGGAAGTACAGGTAAAACCTGTGGTTCGTGCCATGGATGTATTACCGGTGGTTTCATCAAATGTATCCAATAGCAAATACTCAATTGTCATTGCCTGGTTATCATGCTTCCCGGTTATTTCCATTTTCATGACGGTCATGTCACGATCTTCCGAACTCATCATCCAATCAGCTTTGAGAAGTTCGGCACTCACATCTACAGGACATACTTCCTGATTGCCCAACAGTATTGGTGAGGAAGAAAAGAAATCCAGTTTCTTTAGCATTTTAATGTATTGAGTCGTGCCATAATAACGTACCGTTTTTTCTACCATATTTGGGATATCCATAGTGTTGAGAAGTGTTCGAAGTCCATCCGTGTTAAAGGCTTCAAGCTCCCCAATCGAATCAACATTGAAAACCTCTAAATCAGTTAATGCTTCTTTTGTCACTTCCTTGCCATTTGTTACAAATCGAGCAGGTCTTGTGTATTCTTCGATGACATCCCTTGGAGAAAAAACAGCTTTATATTTGAATGGCCACTCGGGATTTTGAGGGAGACCGCCTACCATGCATTTGAAAGAGTTCATGTCAATCTTTTGGGAATAATGACCACAGATTATGTTGCTCATTCCCGGTGCGACACCACAATCCACTGCTACCATGTTATTGTGTTTTTCAGTTATTTCTTGTAATCCAAATGGATCCTCTGGAAAGAATGATATATCCACGATAGGAATACCAAAGGGGATAACGCGTTCCAAAAATGAATAGCCCAGATGCCCCGGTAGTGCACCAATTATTATGTCTTTGTTATTACAGACACTCTTCAGGAATTCCAATTCAAATGCATTCCCCATAATAGGATGTAGATTTGAGTTGAATGGAAGTTTCTCCAGATTCTTTTGATCAATATCAACAACTGTAATATGATGATCTTTCGCAAGATCCATGGCAATGGTCTTGCCAACAAGTCCGGAACCAAATAAAATGATTTCTGCCATATGTCTCCTGAGATTGGTGGGATATAAAAAAGTGCCGAGGGTCGGGGTCGAACCGACACGGGATTGCTCCCACTGGTGTTTGAGACCAGCGCGTCTACCAATTCCGCCACCCCGGCATTTTTTGAGTGGATAAGTAAAAAGAAATTAGAGGTACATAAAAAATATTGTCAATATATTTGGGAATAGCTAATCGTGGAGGTTTTAATCATGTCATACACAACAATTCCAGAACTTTTTTATCAATCCGTAAACGCATTTCCTGATGAAGTTGCCTATGGTGAGAAAAAAAATGACCAATGGGAAACACTTACATTTGGTGAAGTGGGGAAACTCGTGGAAACATTTGCAGCGGGGTTGTATGGATTGGGTGCAAGAAGGGGTGACAATATTGCCATTCTATCAGCAAATTGCCCACGATGGGGAATCAGTGACTACGCCATATCAGGAATGGGGTGTGCCACAGTCACGGTTTATCCAACACTCATTCCCTCTCAAATACAATATATACTGGAGGATTCAGACACAAAGATTATTGTCACTCAGGATAAAGAGCAGACAGATAAGGTCATGACATTTTTCAATGCATCTTCTCAATTGGCTAAAGTGATTTGTATGGATGATTCCATAGGTGTGACCGATGATATCATCCGTTTTCAGGATGTCCTCGAAATGGGTATTAAGGCCCAGGCGGATGGGTATGACTTTAAAAAGGAATCGGAACAGTGCAAACCGGATGATCTTCTCACTCTTATTTATACAAGCGGGACTACGGGTAATCCAAAAGGGGTGATGCTTACTCATGATAACCTGGTAAGCAATGTCCAGGCTGCTTCAAAAGTCCTGGATATTTCAGAAACAGATAGCCTTTTGTCCTTTTTACCGTTAAGTCATAGTTTTGAAAGAATGGCAGGGCATTTTCTTGCGTTCTCCAATAGTGCAAGTGTGTATTTTGCAGAAAACATGGATTCCATCGCTGCAAATATGGGAGAGGTCAAACCCACGCTCATGACATCAGTACCAAGGCTCTACGAAAAAATGTATGCACGAGTTCTGGAAAAGGTTGCTGGTGATCCTGCAATCAGACAGAAGATTTTCTGGTGGGCTATAAAGACCGGAAAGTCCGCAGCCAAATACCTGCAAAGAAATTCTGAACCAACAGGATTTCTTGCATTTAAATATAACCTGGCCTCCAAACTTGTGTTTTCAAAAATTAAGGAACGTGTAGGTGGTCGTCTTCGATTCTTTGTATCAGGTGGTGCTCCATTGTCCAAGGAAATCGGAGAATTTTTCTCTGCAGCCAATATTGCTATCCTTGAGGGATATGGACTAACTGAAACGAGTCCTGTTATCACCGTTAACAGACTGGAATTGTTCAAGTTTGGAACGGTGGGAGCTGTGATTGAAAGGGTTGAAGTAAAAATCGCCGATGATGGTGAAATCCTATGCAAAGGTCCAAACGTCATGAAAGGATATTACAAGAACCAGGAAGCAACGGATGAAGCCATTGATGATGATGGTTGGTTCCACACGGGTGATATTGGCGAATTTGATGAAGATAATTATCTGCGCATTACGGATAGAAAGAAAAACCTTCTGGTCACCTCCGGGGGTAAAAATGTAGCTCCAGCTCCAATGGAGATTGCATTGGGTTCAGATAAATTTATCGATAGTGTTATTGTTTTAGGTGATAATCGAAAGTTTATCTCAGCACTGATTGTTCCTTCACATGAAGCAGTAAGTGAGTGGGCAGAATCAAACAATGTGTCATACAAATCCATCGAAGAATTACTTAAAAATGATTCTGTCATACAACTTTATGAAGATATCGTAAATACCGCAATGAGTAACTTTGCGCACTATGAGAAAGTGAAGAAATTCGAGTTGCTCACTGATGTCTGGAGCATAGAATCCGGTGAATTGACTCCCAAACTTTCTGTGAAGCGCAAGGTTGTTGAAAAGAAATACGCTGAATTGATTGACAGCATCTACGAAGGATAAGGATGAAACAGGAAATTCAAATTGGTATTATTGGTTGTGGTACCTGGGGTGGTACAATAGGTCAATCCCTGGCGAAGCAGGGATACAGGGTCAAAATATGGCATAAATTCGAAGATGAAGTTGCTTTTTTACGCGAGAAAAGGTACCATTTCATTCAGGAAGATCTCGAGTTTCATGAATCGATTGAGTTTTCGACTGAATATAAGGATGTCGTTCCTGAATCGAGTTTTATTGTCATTGCAGTGCCATCCCATATCGTGCGAATCGTACTACCGGAATTTGTCCCCATGGCAAATGATGATTCGATTTATGTCAATCTATCCAAAGGGATAGAGAATGACAGCCTCATGACCATGAGCCAGGTAATTCATAGCGTTGGAGATATCCCTGAAGAGAGGATCGTCACTCTTTATGGCCCATCCCATGCAGAAGAGGTAGCAAAAAACCTGCCAACCACACTTGTTTCAGCCTCCAGTTCCATGGATACGGCAAAAAAAGTTCAACATGTATTTTCAACACCTTACCTGAGGATATATACCAACAATGATATAAAGGGCGTTGAATTGGGTGGATCCTTGAAGAATGTGATCGCCATTGCTGCCGGTATTTGTGATGGAATTGGATATGGTGACAACACGAAAGCAGCACTTCTAACCCGTGGAATCACTGAGATGACCAGATTGGGTGTTGCCATGGGTGCCAAATATGATACCTTCTTTGGGTTAAGTGGTATTGGTGACCTGATTGCTACCTGCCTAAGCAAACACAGTCGAAACCGTTTTGTTGGTGAAGCTATCGGACGCGGAGAGAAAATTGATGATATACTGGCAGGTATGAAAATGGTCGCTGAGGGTGTTAAAACAGCAAAATCAATACATCAGTTAATTGATAAATACGATGTTGACATGCCAATTAGTACAGCTATTTACAATGTCATATTCAACCAGCACAACCCAATTGTCTCTGTACAGGAACTTATGACTCGCGAACTCATCAGTGAAAACTGATTTGAATTCTTTATAACACAGAACCCATACACATCGGTTTCTCTCGAATTCTGCCTTGGATTGTCGTCCCGATTCTCAGTAATCTCCGCCGCTTTTTTGGGCTCGTAGTTCAATGGATAGAATAGGGGATTCCTAATCCCTTGATGCAGGTTCGATTCCTGCCGAGCCTACAGAGTGAAAAGGAGATAATATGTTAAAGCCAAAAAGAAAAATTACCCGCAAGGAAATCAAGGTGGATCCAATGCTGGAATCACTTGCGTCAGCGAACGAGCATTTCAATACGCATAAACAGACCTACGTTCGTGGTGGAGCTGTCATCGTCATAGGTATATTGGCAGTTATATTCTATATGAATAGACATTCAGTGGCGATTCATGAAGCGAATACTGCCCTGGGGAAAGCATTGATATCATGGGAAACTAATGATTTGGACAATGCCAAATTTCAGTTTGAATTACTGTTGGATGAGTATGGTCACACAGTTAGTGGTGAGCAGGGTGCCTATTACCTCGGTCTGATTGCCCTTAAAAATGGGGACACTGAAATGGCCAGAACTAATTTAGAAACATTCGTTAATAGCAATTCCGTACCTATCCTGGAAGCCAGTGCCCGTATGCATCTTGCAGATTTGTATGCATCCACCGGTGATATTGGCTCTGCAAGAAAATCATTGCAGCAGGTAGGTAGATTGGGATGCACATCGGGACAAAAAGATGAAGCAAACATTCGATTGTTTAAACTGATGATATCTTCAGGAGATACGGATGAAGCAGAAGATTTGTTGAATGAATTTCTTGCTCAGGAAAACCTCCATGATAAGGCTCGGAATGATGCCCAACAACTGCTGGGAATGATTCAAGGATAACAAGCTTATATCAGTTGTAAAAAGGAATAAAAAACAATAATTTTTGGGCTGAAAAGTGGGCAAAAAACCCACTTTTCGTTTCTTTAGAGATAAATGGAAAAAATAAAAAGTCATATTGAGTCTCTTTTAGGAGAGGAATTTGTCCTTCTGGATATCAAGGAAGATGTTCATTCTGGATTGCTGAAACTGACCGTGGATAGTGAACAGGCTATTTCGCTGGAAACAACCACTAATATCTCCAGAATGATTCAGGATTCTGAATTGATGGACGAATTCTATCCTGAAGGTTACAGGTTGGAAGTGTCCTCTCCAGGAGTTGGATCACCACTTACCATGCCATTTCAGTTCAAAAAAAATGTTGGTCGGACCCTGTCTGTGCAGTGGATGGAAGATGGTGTTTTGAATGACCTGAAGGGAAAACTGGAATCTATGACTGATGATGCATTGATGCTGTCATCCAAGAAAATGAAGAAGACTATTCCATTTCAAACCATTGAAAAAGCAAAAGTTGTTATCACATTTTAACCAACCGGAGGAAAGTTGATTAATCGGGAACTAATCGAAGTTTTTTCAGAGATTGCACGAGAAAAGAATGTTGATCGCTCTGAGCTCGGGACTATCCTTGAGCAGTTGTTTTTATATGTTATTGAAAAACAGACTGGTGATTCCTCTAACTGCAGTGTCATTGTAAACCTGGATAAGGGTGAAATTGAGATTTATGCAGAGAAAACTATTGTTGAAGAAATAGATGATGCCAAAGTTGAGATTACAATGGAAGAAGTTCTTAAACAGGATCCATCCCTGACAGATCTTCAGATTGGTGATCCCTATGTAGAAGTCATTGATCCGAGGGTGTTTGGTCGTCGACTAATTACCCACGCCAAACAGTTTTTTGCTCAAAGACTCCGCGATGTTGAACGCAAATATATCTACGATGACTATGCAACACGTGTTGGTGAAATCATTATTGGAACGGTGCACCAGGTTCAAAGAGATAACGTATTTGTGAACATTGAGCACGCAGAGCTCCGACTTCCTCGAAAGGAGCAGATTCCAACTGAGAGATATCGTCGAGGTGATACCATTCGTGCAATCATCAAATCAGTTGAAATAACTGCAAAAGGGCCGGATATTGTTATTTCTCGAAGTGACAATCATTTTCTCTATAAGCTGTTTGAGATGGAAGTTCCCGAAATTGAGGATAGTATTATTGAGATCAAAGCCATTGCTCGCCATCCCGGTGAGAGGGCAAAAATTATTGTTCATTCTCATGATCGTCGAATTGATCCAGTTGGTGCCTGTGTTGGTATGCGGGGTAGTCGGATCCAGGGAGTTGTTCGTGAGTTGGACAATGAAAAAATTGATATTGTCAACTTCAGTGAACAGCCTGAAGTATTAATTACGCGTGCCCTTTCACCTGCGAAACCTGAGAATCTCTACATTGATGATGAGAAAAAATATTGTATCGCAATTTTCAGGGATGACGAACTCGAATCTGCCATTGGCAAAGGCGGTATGAATATCAATCTTGCGTCAAGGGTTACGGAATACAGGATTGATGCGTACAGTATATCTGAATACGAGAAATCCCAAATTGAGCAAAGTGCGACACTTGAAACTGTTGATGGGGTTACGGAAACCATTGCCCAGGGATTATCTGAGGTTGGGATTCATACTGTATCGGACGTATTGAATGCAGATGAGGAAACGCTACTGTCTGCAGAGGGTGTTACAGAAGATACCATAGAAGATTTATATGTATCCATTCAGTCATTTGTTGAGTCTGAAGAGGCTTCGTGATCGAATCGATTAGCTGAAAAGGAAAAACAGGAAAAATATGGCGAGACCGGTCAGGGTATTTCAAATTGCTAAAGAGCTGAATATTTCTCATACAGAAATCCTATCTTTTTTAAAGGATAAAGGTGTGGAAATAGCCAGCCATATGTCTCCGGTAGACGATGATGTTTACCAAATGATCCTTACGGAATTTGCTAAAGACAAAGAAGCCGTTGATCGATTCCGGAAAGAACAGGTCAGGCGAGAAATTCACGATACTCGTATACGTGAAAGACAATCCGCTGATCCAAAAATGAAGATCCTTTCCCTGTCTGAGCAGCGTAAGCTCGAAAAGGAAGAAAAGAAGCAGGCTGAAATTCGGAAAAAAGAGGAAGAAGTAAGGCGGAAGGAAGAGGAGAAAAGACAGAAAGAACAGGCTGCAGCTCAGAAAAAAGCCGATGAAGAAAGACGCGTAAAAGAAGCGGCTGAAGCAGAAGCACGAGCCAAGCAAGCTGAAGAAGAGAAAAAGAAAGCGGAAAAAGAAAATGCCCCTGCAAAGGTAAAGTCTAAGAAGCAGAAACTTCGAAAAGTTGACCTGTCAGAGATTCAGGCTGAAATTGGAAAAGGCAAGCGTCCTGTAAAGCATAAAAGAGAAGAAAAAGTTGATTCAAAAGCCAGTCGGAGTGCAAAAGACAGAGTGCGTCAGACCATGGCGAAGCTCGATACCAAAGGCAAAAAGAAGGTATACAGAAAAGAGCGGCAGGAAGACGTGGTTGAGGACCATGGCAGCATCCAGATTTCCGAATATTCAAGTGTGGAAGAATTGTCAAAGATTTTCAATGTTTCCTCCAGTGATGTCATCCAAAAATGCTTTGCTCTAGGTGTATTGGCCACCATAAATCAGCGACTGGAATGGGATGTTATCGAATTGCTGTCAGATGAATATGGTTATACCGCAGAAAAGCTCACAGATGTTGGTGAAGAGTTGTTTTCGCTCGAAGAATCTGATGAAGACTTAACCAATGCAAAACCGAGATCTGCTGTTGTGACCATCATGGGACATGTGGACCATGGTAAAACATCTTTGCTGGACTATATTCGTGAATCCAATGTTGTAGCGGGTGAATCAGGTGGAATTACGCAGCACATTGGTGCCTATAAGGTTGAAATCGATGACGAACACACAATTACATTTTTAGACACTCCGGGTCATGAAGCATTTACTGCCATGCGAGCGCGTGGTGCACAAGTAACGGATATTGTCGTTCTGGTGGTTGCTGCTGATGATAGTGTGATGCCACAGACGATAGAGGCTATCGATCATGCAAAAGCAGCCAGCGTCCCATTAATTATTGCTATCAATAAAATGGACAAGGCTGGTGCAGATCCTGATAAGGTTAAAAGAGAGTTATCCGACCACAATGTACTGGTAGAAGACTGGGGTGGGAAGGTACAATCCATTCAGGTATCAGCAAAAACCGGTGATGGAGTTCAGGATGTACTGGATGCCATTCTTCTTGAGGCTGATATGCTTGAGTTAAAAGCAAACTGGGACTGTACGGCACGGGGAACCGTTATCGATTCACGATTGGATAAAGGGCATGGACCTGTTGCCACGGTATTGATCCAAAAAGGTGAGTTAAGTGTTGGTGACCCATTTATCTGCAGCGATTATGGTGGGAAAGTACGTGCCATCATGAATGAACGTGGGCAGCGAATCAAAAAAGCATTTCCATCTGATGCAGTCCAACTCCTTGGTTTTGAAAATGTACCACAGGCTGCCGATATATTTGCTGTTGTTGAAAATGAAAAGGATATCAAACGAATTACATCCGATCGTCAACGACTAAGACGAGAGATAGAACATAAAAAGATATCGTCACTCACCCTCGACGCCATGTCTGCTATGATCAAGGAGGGAACCATCGAATCTCTGCCATTGATAATCAAAGGTGATGTGGACGGTTCAGTGGAAGCGCTTGCAGAGACCTTCCTGAAGTTGAACACAGATGAAGTGGGTGTTAATGTCATTCGGAAATCAGTTGGTATGGTCAATGAATCGGATGTCCTCCTGGCTGAAGCCTCGAAGGCTGTCATAATTGGTTTTCATGTACAGGTGTCATCCAATGCACGCTTACAGGCAAAGCAAGCCGGTGTAGAAATTCGAACATACAGCATTATTTATAATGCAGTAGAAGATATCAAGATGGCCCTTGAAGGATTGTTAAAACCTGAAGAAGTAGAAGAAATAAAAGGTAAAGCCCTCGTGCAGGCACAGTTTAAGATTCCAAAGATTGGTTTTATTGCTGGTTGCAAGGTGTCAGAAGGTATCATTACTCGCAATGATATGGCACGACTGCTTCGAGATGAGGAAGAACTGTTTTCAGGTAAAATCACCTCGTTAAAACGATTCAAGGATGATGCAAAAGAGGTGAAGGAAGGTCTTGAATGCGGAATAGGTATTGAAGGCTTTTCAAAGTATCAGGAAGGCGATATCATCGAAGTCTTCGAGATAAAGCAGATTAAAAGAAAACTCGAAACGAATTGAACACACAAACGCCTTATAACCGACCGGAAAGAGTCGGTCATGAAATATTACACATCCTGGGTGATATAACAACCAAGTATATCAATTTATCCGACCTTGGCTTTATTACATTTACAGAATGTAT
This sequence comes from uncultured bacterium, assembly GCA_964344305.1. Taxonomy (GTDB): domain Bacteria; phylum Fidelibacterota; class Marinisomatia; order Marinisomatales; family JABMOV01; genus JABMOV01. The sequence goes on from CAYFMT010000007.1 coordinate 38,679, forward strand.
CGTCACACCAGATTTAAAGCTTGCAAAGGTGTATTTCAGTGTCTTGTCTCCCCAATATGATACAAAGAAAATAGAGCTGGAGCTCAATCACCGAAAAAAGGCATTCAGGAAATATCTGGGACATGAACTCCGAATAAAGAATACTCCAGAATTACGTTTTTATTACGATATCTCCATGGAAGAATCCAACAGGATACACGAGCTATTCGCCAAAATTGAGCATGAGGATGATGATCAGCATCAATAAACCCGAGAATTGGACTTCCTTTGATGTGGTGAAAAAGATCCGTGTGATCACAAAGGAAAAAAAGGTTGGCCATGGTGGCACCCTTGATCCATTTGCTACCGGTGTATTGATCATTGGCACTGGAAAGGATACCAAAAAGCTATCTGACGTGACAAACTTTGAAAAAGAATATATTGGCGTTATAAAACTGGGAGAAGAAACGAATACACTCGATACCGAAGGAGATGTAATACAATCCCTGCCTGTACCAGACAGTTTGAATCAAGAGGATGTTAAAAAAGTTTTTTCGGATTTCATCGGAGACTATTTACAGGTCCCACCCATGCATTCCGCGAAGAAAGTAAAGGGAAAAAGACTCTACGAACTTGCACGAAAAAATGTAGACGTTCATCGTGACCCGGTATCTGTGACTATTTTTGATTTAAAGCTCCTTGAGTTTAATCTTCCATTTATCACATTCTCCGTCACCTGTTCCAAAGGTACCTACATTCGGGTTTTAGCAAAAGATATTGCAGTGAAGCTGGATACTTGCGGTTATCTCATATCACTCGAAAGAACCCGCATTGGTGAGTATCTCATAGAAAATGCCCAGAGCCTTCAAGAATTTGAAAAACAATGGTCACCTACAATAGCATAACGAATATTGCTCCTGTTAAAGCGTCCATTTTGACCATGGGCACCTTTGATGGTCTTCATAGAGGGCATCAGGAGATAATCCAGCGTGTTGTGAACCAGGCGAAGGCACTAGATCTTCCATCTGTATTGATTACGTATGATCCTCATCCAAGATACGTCGTTAGCAAGTCCGGTACAAACCTTCAGCTTCTTATGAGTATTGACAAGAAATTGAGTTTATTGGAAGAAATGGGTGTGGATATTGTTCTGGTGGTTCCATTTACAAAGGAAACGTCAGAAATGAATGCCGGGGACTATATTCAGAATGTAGTGTGTAGAAATTTTAATCCACAGCACATTATCATTGGGTATGATCATCATTTTGGCAGGGATCGTGAAGGCACACCTGAATCACTAAAATCCTACTGCAATCAGGAAGGTTTTACGGTGGATATTGTTCAACCAGTATCAGATGAAGGTCATATTATCTCCAGTACAAGGGTGCGACAATTAATTTCTGATGGTTTCGTCAGGCGTGCGTCCTTTGAGCTTGGTTGGGTATATGGATTTGATTCAGTGGTTGTAGAGGGAGCAGGGAGAGGGAGAAAGCTGTCTTTCCCAACCGCTAATTTTGTGCCGGTGGAAAAAAATCAGTTATTACCGAAGGGTGGAGTCTATTGCACAAGGGGAAGAGTTCATGGACAGCAGATATATGGAATGTGTAACTTAGGGACTCGTCCAACCTTCGATGAAAAAGAATTTGTTATGGAAGTGCATTTTATGAGTGAATCATCTCATGATTTATATGGACAAACCATCACAATTGAGTTCCTTGAACGTATCAGGGATGAGAAGAGATTTCAGTCTGCAGAGCTTCTTATCCGTCAGTTAGAAGCAGATAAAGAACAATGTATGAATATAATAAAGAAGTATATGTAGGAGGAATAATGCCACTTACTGTAGAACAGAAAAAAGAAATCGTTGAAAAATTCGGAAAAGACGGAAAGAACACCGGTTCTGCCGAAGTGCAAATTGCATTATTAACACAGCGAATTCGTGAATTAACAGAGCATGTAAAAGTACATAAAAAAGATAACCATTCCAGACATGGTCTGGTGAAGCTTGTTGCTCAGAGAAAGAAAATGATGAAATATTTACGTAAAACGAATCCAGAATCTTATGTAAGTACCATCAAAGAACTTAACATAAGAGGATAATATCTAAATGATAACAGTCGAACGAGAAATTGCCGGTAGACTTCTAAAAATTGAAACCGGTAAAGTGGCACGACAATCCGCAGGATCTGTCGTTGTTACTTATGGAGAAACAACCATTATTGCAGCGGTAAATGCTGCAAAGGAAATGCGTGAGGGAATCGACTTTTTCCCTCTACAGGTTGAATACAGAGAACGTTATTATGCCGGTGGGAAAATCCCCGGTGGTTTCTTTAAAAGAGAAGCCAAACCATCAGATAATGAAGTGCTGACCAGCCGTCTAACAGATAGACCTATTCGTCCGCTATTTCCGAAGGCATTCAAGTATGAAACACAGGTCATGATTACAGCCCTGTCAAGTGATGGCGAAAACCTGGCAGATACTATTGCGGGCGTAGGAGCCAGTGCTGCTCTAATGACATCAAATATCCCATGGAATGGCCCCATCGCCACAGTACGTGTAGGTCAGATTGACGGTAAGTATATTGTCAATCCACTGCGTTCTGAGATGGAACAATCCACCATGGAAATGATCGTTTCCGGTAATGAGAAAACCATCGTCATGGTAGAAGGGGAATCACTTGAGATTTCTGAGGAATCCATGGTTGAGGCATTGGAAGCGGCACATAAAGTCATTGTGGAGATCATTGAACTGCAGAAAGAACTGGCAGAACAATGTTCAATTGAAAAACGTCCAATTCCTGAAGAAGAAACCGATTCTAAACTGGAAGCGAAAGTCCTGGATGATAATCGTAAGAAGCTGGAAGATGTCAGTCGCATCGCCGATAAACAGGAGAGGGACGACTCGTATTCAGCCATTGTTGATGACTACCTTGAATCTCTTGATGATGGTAGTGAAGATGTAGAAAAAAACCAGGATTATGCCAAGAAAATCCTGGGGGATACTTACAAATCCATTGTCAGGGATAATATTCTTTCTACCGGATCAAGACTTGATGGTAGAAAAACAACGGATATACGTCCTATTACCGTGGATATGAGTTATTTGAAGCGGACTCACGGTTCAGCATTATTCACACGAGGCGAAACTCAGGCACTTGCCGTGGTTACGCTTGGTACAAAGAGCGATGAGCAAATCATCGACAGCATGAATGATGATTACAAGAAAAACTACATGCTTCACTACAATTTCCCGCCTTATTGCGTGGGTGAAGTAGGTCGTATCGGCTTTACAAGCCGCAGGGAAGTCGGGCATGGAAATCTGGCAGAAAGATCATTGAAACCGGTTCTTCCTTCTCAGGAAGATTTTCCATACACTATTCGTATTGTATCGGAAATCATGGAATCCAATGGATCATCCTCCATGGCATCTGTCTGTGGCGGATCTTTGTCCCTTATGGATGCCGGTGTTCCTATCAAAGAGCATGTGGCAGGAATTGCCATGGGATTGATTACAGACGGAGACAGACATGCCATCCTGAGCGATATACTTGGTGCAGAGGATCATCTTGGGGATATGGATTTCAAAGTAGCCGGTACCGAGAAGGGTATCACCGCGATTCAGCTTGACCTTAAAATTGAAGGAATATCCTTTGATTTGCTCAAGGAAGCTCTGGCTCAGGCCAAGGTAGGCAGACTTCATATCCTTGGTATTATGAATGAGGCTACGGCAGGAGAGCGTAAAGATATTTCGCCATACGCACCTCAAATTCGTATTCTTCAGATCAATCCAGATAAGATTGGCGCACTCATTGGTCCCGGTGGAAAGAATATCAAGAAAATCATTGCTGATACTGAATGCAATATTGAAGTAGATGATGATGGCAATGTTTTTGTATCCAGCACCAATAAGGCGAAATGCGAGGATGCTGTGGAGTTGGTTCGATCCATAACCATGGAACCAGAAGTGGGTATGGAATTTGATGGAATCATTACTCGCATCATGACATTTGGCGCATTTGTTGAATTTGCACCTGGTCGTGAAGGATTAATTCATATTTCGAATCTGGAATGGCATCGTGTCAACCAGGTTGAAGATGTAGTAAAGTCGGGGGACAACGTAAGAGTTAAGCTAATTAAAATCGATGATGAAGGTCGTTTAGACTTCAGCAGAAAAGCACTCTTGCCTAAACCTGAAGGGTATGTAGAGCCTGAAAGACGGCCGCGCAAACCCAGAAATAAGCCGTTTAGAAAGCGAAATTAATTCAGGAGTTTTACTATGAAGATTGGGGTTCCAAAGGAGATTAAACCCAGTGAATCACGGGTGGCTCTTACACCGCATGGCGCATTGGAGTTGACTAATAGAGGACATGAGGTATTTGTTGAAACATCTGGAGGGTTGCTATCCGGGTACTCGGACAATGATTATTCAGATGTAGGTTGTCGTGTTCTTGACACGGCCAAACAAGTTTTTGACGAAGTGGATCTGATTGTAAAAGTAAAGGAACCACAACCTCAGGAAATTGCCATGTGTCGACCAGACCTGGCTATGTTCACCTATTTCCATTTTGCTGCTTCGGAATCCCTTACTCGATCGTTTGCAGATACTGGGGCTACTTCCATTGCCTATGAAACAATAACATCAGATGATGGAAGTCTTCCACTGCTTGTTCCCATGAGCGAAGTTGCTGGACGCATGTCTGTTCAGGAAGGTGCAAAGTACCTTGAGAAAGCACAGGGGGGAAGAGGCATCCTGTTAGGCGGTGTGCCTGGTGTTGAACGTGCAGTAGTAACAATCATCGGTGGAGGGATTGTGGGTACAAATGCATGTCATATTGCTGCTGGTTTAGGGGCACAGGTCTATATAATGGATACAAATTTATCCCGATTACGATATCTGGATGAAACTATGCCAAAGAATGTGACCACGGTCTATAGTAATACATACAATCTCCAGGAATTAATGAAAAAAACGGACCTGTTAGTTGGTGCAGTTTTAATTCCGGGAGCAAAAGCACCAAAACTTGTAACAAAAGACATGCTGACTCTCATGCAACCAGGCAGTGTCATTGTTGATGTGGCTGTGGATCAGGGTGGCTGTGTAGAAACATGCAAACCAACCACTCATGATCAACCTACTTATGAAGTGGATGGAATCATTCACTATTGTGTGGCCAATATGCCAGGCGCCGTACCATTTACTTCAACCAAGGCACTAACAAATGCAACCACTCCTTATCTGTTGAACATCGTTGATAGAGGCGTTAAAGAGGCACTACTCAATGATCCGCATTTACTTCAAGGTCTGAATACCTATAAGAAGCAGATTACGCATAAAGCTGTAGCTGAAGCATTTGACATGATTTTTGTTAATCCACTGGATGCTCTAAATTAAACGATAGAGAAACTTAAGTCTATTCATTTTCGTGCTTGCTTTCAGTAAGTAGGCTAAGTAATATTCCATAAACCTTCGAGTAATACTTGAAATGAATAGTACACCTTCTGGAATCAAAAAGTTATACTACTCCATAGGAGAAGTAAGCGACATAACAGGAATTAAACCTTACGTGCTTCGGTATTGGCAAACAGAGTTCAAGCAACTCAATCCACCGAAAAATCGTGCAGGTAACAGGACATACAGGCAAAAAGATATTGATTTAATTCTTAGTATTAAATCTTTGCTGTATGAACAGAAATTTACAATTGAAGGGGCGAGACATAAGCTGGAAACAGAAGGTGTTACCCCTGGTTTTCCATCTGAAAGTGGTGGAAATAAGCCAAAAGAGGTATCCGGTGAATTCATCACCTCATTGAGGGATGGATTGAAGGAAATCCTACAGATTATTCGAGAATAATCTACATGACAATACGGAGCGTGGCGCAGTCCGGTAGCGCACTGCAATGGGGTTGCAGGGGTCGGAGGTTCAAATCCTCTCGCTCCGACAATTTTCACAAGGAAAGCTGGGTGAATTCGTCATCCGGGTAATTTGTATACATGCTTAGTGATCCTACAATAGTTCCATTAACAGTTATACTATTACTTTTGGTGACAATTGCAATAGTTCAAAATCTGTACAAAGTTGCAGGTTTTCTGGTTTTTACTTATGTATTGTACCTGTTAATTATCTGGGTTCGTATGGAACCAGTACCAAGTATGCCAAGTGAAAATCACGGAATAAGTAATAATATTAGTCCCACTTCCGAAACGATTTCAAATTCAGATTCATTCATCGCTGCTGAATCTACAATTGACCCTGACACAACAGACGAAATCTCTGATATAATTCAACAGGTGTATATCCCCATTAAAGTAAAATCTATATCCATGACTGATAGAATAATCCATCGTTCGCCTGCGAGGATTGATTCAGTGTTCTCTGATAGTCTTGAGCACATTTATTGCTTTTCGTCTATCGAAAATTTGAATAATACAGAACAGACCATAAGCCATAAATGGTATTATGAGAACCAGTTCTTTTCTACAGTGGATATCCAGGTAGGATTCTCATTTAACTGGCGATGCTGGAGTCGAATATCAAATGTAAATGAATGGCCCGGTAACTGGAAAGTCTATGTACTTGATTCTAACGAAGTCCCACTGGATTCCATTTCATTTACAATTAGCAATTCAAAAGAAACAGGATTGCGACGTGTACAGTAAGTATCGATCAGCAATTATTATACTGATTCTCGTTATGATTTCCGGATGTAGTACCAGGGATGGTTCATCACTTCAGATTAAATGGAAAAAATCATCGGAGGTATTGCCACGTGGTGTTGTTGTATACACCGGTGTCGATGACGTTTTACCGTTGAAGGTGTGGGTGGCGAAAATAGACCATAATAGCGGATTTCGGGCAAAAGTGCTTGTATCAGATGATGAGGATCGACGCGAAACGGTCATGGATTTCTATAACGGGATGGAAGCACTGCTTGTTGTGAATGCAGGGTATTTTATCATGCACAAAAATCCTGCGAGTCATGTAGGACTCCTCATGTCAGACAATCAACTAATAGAACCTGCATCTGAGTCTGTGATTCGATTGGGTACGCGGTATCCCATTGCGAGAGGAGCCTTTGGTACCAAAAGCGAATATCGCTATGACATTGCATGGGTAAATTCAAGAAACGATTCCATATTTGAGTGGGAAGATCCCATCAATAACCTTAATGGAAAACCAGTTAAAACGTTAGATTTCTCAGAGGCAAAATACTGGAATGTGGTAGATGCTGTCCATGCTGGTCCAGTGTTGATTGAAGGTGGTGAAATACAGGATTTTGTTGATGAGGAAGTATTCTTCGGTACCAGTATTCCAGATGTACATCCACGAACTGCCATAGGGTATACGAAGGAAAACGACCTGATTATATGCGTGGTAGATGGTCGTCAACCTGAAAGTCGGGGAGTTTCATTGTTAGAATTATCCATCATCATGGAAGAGTTCAATTGTGTAGAAGCGCTAAACCTCGACGGTGGTGGATCCAGCACTTTGGTAGTCAACGGTACTCTTTTAAACAGACCGGCAGGTGGAACATCCTTGCGTGAGGTGATGTCAGCCATTGCTATTGTTCCAAATGAATAGATTTACTGTCCTTATACCAGTATTTAACGGCGCCAAACATATAGAAACGCTGTTGGGTAGAATCCCGGAAACTTTTCATTCTAACATACTGTTTGTAGACGATGGAAGCAGTGATGACAGTGGGAATATCATTCACTCCAAAAAATTGCGAGTCATCCACAACAGCGTCAACAGGGGAAAAGGGTATTCCATTCGAAAGGGGATTGGTATCGTCGGAAAATCCAATGAAGAATTCTGTATTCTAATGGATGTAGATCTACAACATCCACCGGAATATATCTCAACTTTTGTGAAATCATTCGATCCCGGAACCATATCCCTGGGATATAGAACCAATCGAATAAAAATGCCCATATCCAGATTCATATCAAATTTCTTTACAAGTCTGTGTCTAACCATACGCACAACAAATATCATCAAAGATTCTCAATGTGGTTACCGATTGATTCCCAGGTCATTGTTTAATATTCGTACTAGTGAAAAGGGATTTATGCAGGAGAGTGAATTGTTGATGAAAGCATGTATCATGGGGTATGACATTAAAAATATTACCATCCCCACGGTGTACGCCGATGAAGTATCGGCCATTAATCCCTGGAGAGAAACATACCAATTTGTTCACCTGTTTATTAGGAGTTATTTCTGGTAATGAAATGGATTAAAAATTTATATGACTGGGTTTTACACTGGGCCGATACACGATATGGGGTTGCAGCTCTGGTTATTTTATCCTTCGCTGAAGCATCTTTTTTTCCCATACCACCCGATGTGTTGCTCATAGCCCTGGTATTGGGAGCGAGAACCAGAGCCTTAATATTTGCTGCGTATTGTTCCATAGCCTCCGTATTGGGAGGAGCAACTGGGTATTTAATTGGTCAGGTGTTATGGTGGAATACTGATGGTAAATTTTCCAGAATCGCACAATTCTTCTTTGACAATATTCCCGGGTTTACTCACGACGTATTCGTAAGTATACAAACGTTGTATGATACCTGGAATTTCTGGGTGATTTTTACTGCGGGATTCACACCAATACCATTCAAGGTATTTACTATCAGCGCTGGTGCGTTTGATATTTCATTTGTCATGTTTATGATTGCGTCGATTGTAAGTCGATCAGCAAGGTTCTTCCTGGTAGCAGGACTTATCTGGAAATTTGGTGATCCAATACGATCATTTATTGATAAATATTTTAACCTGCTTGCGATATTATTCACAATTGTCCTTATTGGAGGATTTGTGGTTATTAAATATTTATTCTAGCAGGGAATATTGGAACTCATGTAGTATTTCGAGCATGATGTATAATGAAATGAGTATTATAATCTATTTTGAACACAAATAGAATCTCCAGTCGGGGTGAGAGGATTCGAACCTCCGACCTCGTCGTCCCGAACGACGCGCGCTAACCGGGCTGCGCTACACCCCGAAAGGTAAATTTTCAATTAGAAACCGAAGGGAAATCTAAAAAATAGATGGAGGAAAACTAAACGGTTTCACCAGTGATACATTTATGCTTGGCTGCTAATTGAATGTTGGTGAACCAATAGACAGGTTAATATTCTTATAATCTGGATATTATTATAAATCTTGTGTAAATTTCTGGCTCTGCGTGAAAACTTGATTACAAAACAGAGCAACCAATTCTTTGTAACATAATCGAGATACGTACATCTATTAATGAATAGAAACAAGGAGAAAGGCATTTGGCCACTTCAGTAAAAAAAAGTAGTAAAATCTCAAACGGAAGTATCAGTATGTACCTTGCTGAAATCGGTCGTTTCAATCCCCTGGAACCAGACAGGGAAGTGGAACTGGCATTACGAATTCAGGATGGGGATGAACTGGCTATGAAAGAATTGGTGGAAGCCAATTTACGTTTCGTTGTTTCCGTTGCAAAAAAATACCAGGGAAATGGACTGTCATTAGCCGATATCATAAACGAAGGCAATTTAGGTCTCATAAAAGCGGCAAAACGGTTCGATCCTTCCCGTGGTTTTAAGTTTATCTCGTATGCAGTATGGTGGATAAGACAATCCATCCTTCAGGCGTTAGCCGAGCAGGGAAGACTTATTAGGCTGCCATTGAATCGTGTTGGTACCATCACGAAAATCACAAAAGTAGCTGAAAAACTTGAGGCTGAGATTGAACGTCAGCCCAAAGTCGATGAAATCAGTCACCAGCTGAATATATCCAGTGAGGAAGTCTTCAATGCATTTCAGTACTCCAGACGGCACAGTTCTCTGGATACACCCTTCACTGAAGGTGAAAAAAATTCCCTCCTGGATGTCGTAGAGGACGATCTGGCTCCCATGCCGGATACAGAAGTCATGAGGAAATCCATGAAAGAGGATGTTCTCATGGCACTGACTACACTTCCTGAGCGTGAATGTGCAGTCCTTGAAATGTATTTTGGCATCAATCGTGATCGTGCCCATACATTGAATGAGATTGGCGAGGAGTTTAACCTAACTCGCGAACGTGTAAGACAGATCAAGGAAAAAGCAATACGACGCTTGCAGCATAAGTCCAGAAGTGAAACATTGAGAATGTATCTGGGCTAAGCATTCAAGATCTCAATTGAAGGGTATTAACTGTGTTAATACCCTTTTTTTATATATAATAGCCTGCTTGATGTGATTCTGATCGGAAGTAATTTCACCAATCCTTTTGAAAAGAAATACCTGAAAAACAATGTCACAATACGATTTTAAATCCATTGAAAGAAAATGGCAAAAATTCTGGGAAGAAGAGAGAGTATTCCGAGCAGAAAATCATTCTGAGAAACCAAAATTCTATTGTCTGGTAGAATTTCCCTATCCATCAGGTGATGGCCTTCATGTTGGTCATCCACGATCTTACACGGCGCTGGATATACTTGCACGAAAGAAAAGGATGGAAGGGTATAATGTTTTGTTTCCCATGGGATTTGACAGTTTTGGTCTTCCTTCAGAAAACTATGCCATTAAAACAGGTATTCATCCAACCATAACCACAGAAAAGAATGTTGCACGGTTTACACAACAATTAAAGTCCCTTGGATTTTCATTTGACTGGGATCGTTCATTCTCTACAACGGAACCGGAATACTACAAATGGACCCAATGGATATTTATTCAATTCTATAATCATGGACTTGCATACAAGAAAAAAATGCCAATCAACTGGTGTTTAGCCTGCAAGATTGGTTTGGCGAATGAAGAAGTAGTAGATGGCTGTTGTGAGCGATGTGGTGGAGAGGTTGAGAAACGACAAATCTCACAATGGATGTTAAAAATCACAGAATATGCCGACAAACTTCTTGAGGATCTAGATTCTGTTAATTATCTGGAAAAAATAAAGTTACAGCAGAAAAACTGGATTGGTAAATCGGAAGGTGCCACGGTCCATTTCAAAATAGATGGCCATTCGGAAAAAGATCTATCTGTATTTACAACCCGTCCAGATACATTGTTTGGGGTCACATTTATGGTACTGGCACCTGAACATGATTTCATTGACAGTATTACCACTGATGAATATAAATCACATGTGGATCAGTACAGAAAGTCGGCGGCGAAAAAGAGTGACTTAGAGAGAACAGAATTAAGTACAGTAAAAACGGGTGCATTCACGGGTGCCTATGCCATTAATCCTGTTAATGACCAATTGATACCCATCTGGATAGCCGATTATGTACTAAGCACGTACGGTACCGGTGCTATTATGGCAGTTCCTGCCCATGATGAGCGGGATTTTGAATTTGCCAAGAAATTTCAATTGCCAATACAATGTATCATTGAGCCCGATGAATCATTGTTACAAAAATACAAGTTAAACAGGGAGGAAGTGCTGGAGTCCAAGGTTTGCTGGCCTCATGATGGTAAAGGTATAAACTCCAGTAATAACAATGGACTAGATATCAATGGACTTTCTGTTGAGACTACTATTTCTACAACGATATCCTGGCTGGATAAAAACGGAATGGGGGAGTATTCTTTACAATACAAATTGCGGGATTGGGTATTCTCCCGGCAGCGTTACTGGGGTGAACCCATTCCAATGATTCTTTGTGAGGACTGTGGCTGGAATCCGGTTCCTGAAGAAGATTTACCGGTACTATTACCGGAAGTAGACAAATATGAACCAACGGACACAGGAGAATCGCCCTTGGCGGTTATTCATGATTGGGTGAATGCTACTTGTCCTAAATGTGCCAAACCAGCCAAAAGAGAAACAGATACTATGCCTAATTGGGCAGGTTCTTCGTGGTATTTTCTTCGATACATAGATCCGCACAATAATAAGAATATTGCAAACCATGATCTACTGAAGTACTGGATGCCCGTTGACTGGTACAATGGTGGAATGGAGCATACCACGCTGCATTTACTGTATTCACGTTTTTGGAACAAGTTTTTGCATGATATTGGTGTTGTACCTGTGTCAGAACCATATTTAAAGCGGACTTCGCACGGGATGGTACTGGGCGAAGGTGGTGAAAAAATGTCCAAGTCACGGGGGAATGTTATTAATCCTGATGATGTGGTGGATAAATATGGTGCTGATGTGTTTAGAATGTATGAAATGTTCATTGGACCATTTGATCAATCAGCATCCTGGGATACAAAAGGGATTGTTGGAATAGATCGTTTTATTCAGCGAGTATGGAAGTTTTTTGATATTGTTAAAATTGAAGATAAGCCCGAATTCGATAAAGATCTATTATATACCATTCACACAACAATAAAAAAATTAACGGAAGATATTGATTCCCTGAATTTGAATACTGGAATCAGCCAATTGATGATATGTTTGAATGATATGTATTCCAGAGACACTATTTCAAAAGACACTGCAATGTCGTTTTTACTGTTATTGTCACCGTATGCTCCGCATATAACTGAAGAGATATGGAAGATTCGAATCAGTGATGACAATGAAACCATAAGCTATAAAAGTTGGCCCAGCTTTAATCCTGATTATCTGGTGAAGGATACAATTACTATTGCAGTTCAGGTTAACGGAAAACTACGCGGTGAAATAACCGTTAGTGCTGATGCAACAAAAGAAGATATCCTAAATGAAGCTAAAAAGGCTGAAAGAGTTAATGATTACTTGCAAAAGGGAACACTTATAAAAGAAATAGTCGTACCGGGACGATTGGTGAACTTCGTTGTTAAGTAATTCGTCAATTAACTATAATTATACATAATATATATTATACGCAATATTACTGTACTTGAGAACGGAAAGCGTCGATATTTTCTTTGGAGCCAAGAACCATAATGGTCTGGCTAGGTTTTAGCACTGTATGTGGATCAGGGTTGATAATTGTTTGACCATCTTCCTCTTTTACACCTACAATAATTAAATTATAAGATTCACGTATGTTTGAATCCTTTATCATCATCCCATCAAATGATTGGAGATCATTAATATTGAATTCATCAATAACCAGATCCATTTCAGTTTCTTTAAGCGTAATAGATACGGTATCCTGAATAGTTGGCTGGATAAGTAACTCTGCCATTTTATGTCCACCGGCGATGTACGGATTTATAACTTTATTTGCACCTGCCCTTTTCAACTTGTTTCGTGTATCGAGCTTGCTACATCGGCTTAAGATAAAGGCATTTGGCGCAAGAATACGTGCGGACATGGTAACGAATAAATTATCCTGATCTGTATCCAGGGTTACGACAATTCCTTCAGCATATTCCGCTCTGGCAGAGATCATGGTTTCTTCAAGAGTGGCATCGGCCTGTAAATATTTATACCCTTTTTCCTGGATTTTTTCAACTTTTGCATCACTGTGATCAATAATGACGAATGGAAGGTGTTTCTCATGCAATTCTTTTGCAATAACAGCTCCCATTCTTCCATAACCGAAAATAATATAATGCTTTTTCAGGTTTTTGATTCTTCCAATCATTTGTCGCCTCCGATAGCGATTGAATTCAATGAGTTCAGTACCAAATCGAGATATCATAACTGCATATCCGGATACACCGAACATAATAACAATAATAGCCCACAGCCGTCCAACATCATTAAGAGAATGAACTTCACTGAAACCGACTGTTGTGAGGGTTATGACCGTCATATACAGGCTGTCCAGTAAAGACCAATCCTTACCACCAATAATATAAAACCCTGCCGTACCTATACTGGTTAATAACAGCAGATAGAGTAAAAATACGAATCGATGTTTTTTTGGTTTAAACAAACTCATGGTGCTGTTTCCATGATCCACTGTAAATATGCAGGATCTCCATTTTGGACACCAATAGTTATTACTTCGGGCAAATCATAAGGGTGATTTTTTCGAATACACTTATACACTTCAGGTTCTTTTGATTTTGATGCTTTGATTACGAGCAAACATTCCTTTTCGTTGACTGCGGTGTCATTCCATCGGTAAACAGATTCAATATTAGGTATAATATTCACACAGGCAGCTAATCGGTCAATATCCACCAGTTTCTTTGCAATAGCCCGAGCTTCATTTATGGTTGAAACTGTTGATAAAATCATAACTATTTCTTTCACAGAGAAACCTCCAAAGCATTGAAAACTGAGTAGTGAAAGTACGCCCGGGAGGATTCGAACCCCCGGCCTCCAGAACCGGAATCTGGCGCTCTATCCAACTGAGCTACGGGCGCAATTATAAAAGTGTTACAAATACTATTGTGAATTTATATTAAAAGTATATCGTAATAGGACCTAAGAATTCATTGCGGATTTTTCTGCCGCCTCTATTGTATTTTCAACTAGCATGGCTATGGTCATTGGTCCAACACCACCTGGCACCGGCGTCATTGCGAATGCAATATTTTCCAGGGATTTTCTATCTACATCGCCAGTAAGGCGATACCCACGTTCACGTTCAGGCGCATCCACCCTGTTTATGCCAACATCAATGACAATCGCATCTCTTTTCACATAGGAGTCGTTGATTAATTCTGGCACGCCAATAGCCGCGATCACAACATCCGCATCTTTTGTTACAGCAGGGATATCTTTGGTGCCGGAATGACAAATAGTTGTGGTTGCATTTGATCCTTTGGTTTTCAAGCTGGTCAAAAGAGACATTGGACGACCAACTATATTGCTCCTGCCAACGATCACCACATGTTTCCCGGAAAGATCAATATTATAATGTTCCAATATTCGCATCACACCCTTAGGTGTACATGGAATAAATTCAGGCCTTCCTTGTGCCAGTTTTCCAATATTCACAGGATGAAATCCATCCACGTCTTTCTCAGGTAGAATATTATCAAGTATGCGGTCAGAATTAATGTGTTCTGGGAGAGGCAGTTGTACAAGAATTCCATGAAATCGATCATCTTGATTTAATTTATGGATATGATAGAGCAGTTCACTTTCAGGAGTATTCTCCGGCAGCACAATGGTTTCTGAAAGCAGGTTCAAGGATGCAAATTTCTTTGCCTTACTGTTCACATATACTTTTGATGCAGGGTCATCTCCAACAAGAACAACAGCGAGACCAGGCACAATATCTTTGGCTTTTAATGTTTCAATTCGAGATGTTAGAGTCGAAAAAACACTCTGACTCACCTCTTTTCCAGAAAGTAATATCATATGCGGTAGGGATGTTATTGATTAGTACTTATTCCAGGGATTCATCAACAAGATCGATGAGTGAACTAACCCTGTTATCAACTTCACGTATGGTGGAATCCTTATCTTTTTGCAAGGTGAACAATTCATCTGAAATATTCATGGCTGCAAGAATAGCAATTCGAGTGGAAGATTGATCGGTGGCTAGACTATCCTGAACTTCGCGCATTTTTCCATCAACAAAGGAAGCAATGTCTTTTATGTAAGAAGCATCTGCCGGTGCCTTAACCGTATACTCCTGGCCGAAGATACTAACACGAACTAAACTGGCACGGTCATCCATTGTTTTCCTGACTGTACTCATCAAGCAATTGAATTAAATGCTCTACGCGCATTTCGATTGCTGCCAGTTTTTCTGATACTCCTGATGGGCTTCCGCCACTGGAAATTCCCTGCTTTGCCGATTTGAGTTCATCAGCGAGAAGCCTGATCTTGTTTTCCAGTTCATCAAAAAGGGCAATGTTCATAGCGACCTTAATTTACCATCAAAAGATGATTCAACAACACTTATAATTTCATTTATTATTGAATTTACTTCCGAATCTTCAAGTGTTCTGACATCACTTTGGAATAGAAGTTTATACACAATACTCTTTTTCCCTGCTCCAAGAGATTCATGTGTAAACACATCCATGGGATCAATAGATACAAGATGATCAAACTTTTGATCTTTAATTCGTTGGATCACATCATTTGTCAATACTGAATTATCGAAAACAAAATTTAAATCTCTATCTATTACCGGATATACAGATATTCCTGTATAAGCGGGTCTCTCCTTTAGTTCAAGGAGCTTATTCACATCGAGTTCAAAAGCGAATAGATCAGTTTTTACCTTTAGGTTTAAATCTGAGAGTAATTGTTTTGAAACCTTCCCCAATTGACCAATCCTGTCTCCCTGAACAATTATGTTAAGGGCATGATTATATAGCATTGATTGTGTTGCATCGAATGATGGGACAGATTTAAGAAAATCCCTGATAAATGATTTAACGAACCCTTTCAAATGAAAATAGGTAAATGGAACACTTTCCTTTTTGTGAATATCGCGTATATGGTGATGACCACATATCAGTCCGGACATAGATGTTACTTCAGTATAGTTCTCAAAACCTGAACCTCGGCTATAATGAATTTGTCCAATTTCGAACAGCATTTGATCAGGACTGCCATTATTGATATTATGGATCGTATTCTCAAGGATCGCAGGTAATAGACTTGTTCTCAGTACTGCCATCTGCTCACCCAGAGGATTCAATGTTTCAATGGGTGTTTTTCCGGATATTCCAGCTACTTTGAGGGACTGCAGTGAATTGTTATAGCATTGATAAAAACCAAATCCTTTTAGTGTATTGATCAACTCAATGACTGGAGATTGTAAATCGGGGTTTGAAACGGGGAATAGACTGGAAAATGAAAGGGATTCTGGGATGTTGTCATAACCATGTATTCTAACAATCTCTTCGATAAGATCAATTTCCCGCGTCAAATCAGGACGGTATGTAGGTGGAATACAGACAAGTAGTCCATTTTGGCTTTTAACAGTGATACCGAGTCCGGAAAGAATTGTGAGAATAGTATCCTCTGGTACAGAATACCCCAAAATGTCCTCTACACGGGATACTCTAAACTTTATCTCTGGCTGTTCAATCTTCCGGGCATAATTGTCAACCATTTCTGAAGCAAGTGTTCCCCCTGCGTAATCCTCAAGAAGCTCCACAACTCGCCAGAATGCAGCCTCCACTCCATCGATATCTGCTCCACGTTCGAATCTACGAGATGCCTCTGTCAGCATACCAAGAGATTTTGATCCTTTGCGAATGGTAACGGGATCAAAATATGCGCTTTCAATTAGCACATCCTTCGTATCCTCTGCAACAGCAGTGTTTAACCCACCCATAATTCCGGCGAGGGCAATAGGGTTTTCCCCATCTGTGATAAGCAAATGATCCTCATTCAAAACTCTTTTTTCCTCATCAAGAGTAATGAACTCCTGGCCATGTACTGCTTTTTTAACTGCTATGGTTTTCGAAGGGATGAGTCTGTAGTCAAAAATATGTGTCGGATGGCCCATTTCCAGCAATACAAAATTCGATATATCCACCACATTGTTAATACTGCGTTGCCCTGCGGCGGTTAAACATTGCACCATCCAGTCTGGAGAGGAACCAATTTTTAAATTTTTTACAACACCGGCGATATACCTTGGACATCCATCTGGATCATCAATAACAACATCAATATTCTCGTCTTTGTTTTGGGGTATAGCAGGTTTTCGTGAAGAATATGGTGAAAGTGGACGACCAGTCTTTAATGCAACTTCCCGGGCGATACCGAAGTGAGACAAAGCATCAGGACGGTTGGGTGTTATGTCCAATTCAATAGATGCTAGATTAGCATTGTAGTAATCGATAAATGAAATACCAGGTTCTGTATTTTCCGGCAATTCCATTATTCCTGAATGATCATCAGATAATTTTAATTCTTTTTCAGAACAAAGCATACCAAAGCTTTCAACGCCTCTTAACTTTGCCTTTTTAATTCTAAGCCCACCAACAAATTCTGCACCAATTTGAGCCATAAATACGTTTAACCCATCACGCACATTTGGTGCTCCACAAATCACTTGATGTTCACCTGTTCCATCATTCACTGTGCACACACTTAGCTTGTCCGCATTAGGATGTTTTTCAACCGAGATTACATGGGCTGTAACCACTTTGTGTATAGTAGAGACATCAATTCCATCTTCTGCTTCGAATCCCAACAGGGTTAACATATCGGATAATTCATCCACAGATTCTTGAATATCAACGTAGCGATTTAACCAATTAAGTGATAGCTGCATTCAATAAACCTGAGTTAAAACTGTTCCAGAAAACGAATATCATTCTGGTAAAACAGACGTATGTCATCAATCTTGTATTTCAACATGGCCATACGCTCCACACCCATTCCAAACGCGTATCCTTTCCATTCTTCCGGATCATACCCAACAGAGTTAAATACTTCGGGGTCGACCATCCCACACCCAAGAATCTCCATCCACTGGTTCCGTTCTTCATTCCAGAGATCAACCTCTGCGCTTGGTTCTGTAAACGGAAAGAAACTTGGCCTAAATCTTAATTTAGTGTCAGGTCCAAACATCCGATGGATAAAATAGGTCAATGTGGATTTGAGTTCTGAAAAAGTAACATGTTTATCCACGTACAATCCTTCAACCTGATGAAACAGGCAATAACTCTTGTAACTGATTGCCTCATTCCGATACACACGTCCGGGACAAATATATCGAATGGGTGGATCTTCATTTTCCATTAAATGAATTTGAACATTACTGGTGTGGGTACGCAGTACCACATTTTCTTCAACAAAGAACGTGTCTTGCATATCTCTGGCAGGATGATGCTTGGGAATATTTAATGCCTGAAAATTATGATAGTCATCATCAATTTCAGGTCCATAAGCCACGGAAAAACCAATATCCCTGAAAATAGACTTGATTTCATCCATCGTTTGTTGAAGTGGGTGAATGGATCCCACACGAAATGAATGTCCGGGCAATGTGTAGTCGAAAATTGAGTCGCTATCACCTTCTGTAGAAGATGATGAATCCTCTAACTTACTTGAAAACTGTGCAGTTAATTCGGATCTTAACTCGTTTAACAGTTTCCCAATGATAGGCCGCTCAGATGCATCGACAGATCCCATCTGAGAAAACAATGCAGCCACTCTCCCCTTCCTGCCAAGAAAGGATGATTTCAGTTGGTCTATTTCGTTTTGCTTTGATGGAAAGGAATCAATTGCAGCCCGGAAATCATCCCGGACTGCATCGATTTTATCTTGAAAAGACATCGTTATTTTTGAACGGTCTTTACGAGCTGGGCAAAGGCCTCAGGGTTGGAAACAGCCAGATCGGCCAGGATTTTCCTGTTGAGGTCAATACCTTCCTGTTTTAAACCGGAAATGAATGCAGAATATGACATACCATGTTGCCGTGCAGCCGCGTTAATCCGCAATATCCAGAGTCTACGGAACATCCGTTTTTTCTGGCGTCGGTCACGGTAAGCATAAGTACCAGCTTTCCAGACCGAGTCTTTTGCAGCTTTATAATTGCGGCTCCGGGCACCATAGTAGCCTTTGGCCTGCTTCACCACTTTACGGTGTCTTCTATGTCGAGGTACAGAACTATTAGATCTTGGCATAATTCAGTCCTCCTATTCTGCGAGCATCTGCCGTACGCGATTCACTTCGGATGAAGAAACGAGTCCTGCATTACGCATTTTCCGTTTTACACCCTTAGATCTGCGAATAAGCATATGTCTATGGTTTGCTTTATTACGTCGGATTTTGCCGGATCCGGTAAACCGGAAACGTTTGGCAGCACCACGACGTGTCTTCATCTTAGGCATTCATTACTCCTATTTTGCAATGAACATTGTTGACATTCTACGTCCCTCCAGACCATCACGTTTTTCAACGACCGCCACTTCCTCGAGCATGTCAATAACTCGGTCCATGAGATCGTCACCCAGATCCAGTCGGGACATTTCTCGGCCACGGAACATCACCGTAACCTTGAGTTTGCTTCCTTCTTTCAGGAATTTTTTGCCTTGATTTATTTTTGTATCAAGGTCATGTACATCAATATGTGGACGAACCCGTACTTCCTTTATTTTAACAACATGCTGTTTTTTCTTACTTGCCTGCTGCTTTTTCTTGGCTTCATATTTTATTTTACCATAATCAAGAATTTTGCATACCGGTGGTTTTGCATTAGGTGCCACCTCAACGAGATCCAGTCCCGCATCCTGTGCCTGTTGCAATGCTGATTCAATACCGACTATACCTACCTGTTCACCATTGCCGTCGATCAGGCGAACTTCTTTTTCATCTATATCTTCGTTGATACGGGTTTTATTCTGATTTGCGATAAGATATACTCCTTGTTTTTACTTCGTCCACTAAGATCCGGGTAAAATCACTCAATTCCTCTACACCCAGATCACCAATTTTCCGTCTCCTTACAGATACGGAACGATTTTCTTTTTCCTTTTCACCAATAATTGCCATTACCGGAATTTTACTTAATTCAGCCTGTCTTATTTTTGCGCCAATTTTGTCTGGTCGCATGTCCAATTCACAACGAATCCCAGCCTGTGTTAACTCTGATAGGATTTCCTTGCCATAGTCGTGCGTTTTCTCCGATACTGGGAGAACAATCACCTGCCTGGGGGCCAGCCAAAGTGGAAAATCACCTGCAAAATGTTCAATTAAGAACCCCACAAATCGTTCGTGTGTGCTTAGTGGTGCTCGATGTATACACAGAGGGGTTTCGTCTTTTCCCTCATCATTTGTGTAGGTTAATCCAAAACGACCGGGAATAGCAAAATCCACCTGATTTGTGGCCAGTGTAAATTCTTTTCCTATGGCACTCCAAACCTGAACATCAATCTTGGGACCATAAAACGCTGCTTCACCTGGTATTTCTGTGTAGTTGAACCCACCGGAATCCAGAGCCTCCCTTACTGCCTGCTCCGTTTGAATCCACATTTCAGGATCATCCACATATTTCTTCCCAAGGTCATCAGGGTCGTGAAGACTGAGTCGCATCATGTACTTCTCAATTCCAAATATTTCAAAATACTCAAGATACATGTTGCACACTGCAAGGAACTCATCCTTGAATTGTTCCGGGGTACAATAAATATGCGCATCATTCATTTGCATACTTCTCACCCTCATCAGACCAAACAATTGCCCTGATTTTTCATATCGATAACAGGTGCCGTATTCTGCCAGGCGAACCGGCATATCCCGGTAGCTTTTTGGGGTAGCGCCGAAGATCTTGTGATGATGGGGACAATTCATGGGTTTTACATAATAGTCCACCCCATCGATTGTCATGGCAGGATACATGGATTCTTTGTAATGAGATAAATGCCCACTCCGTTCGTATAAACTTCCTTTTGTAAGGTGAGGAGTCCTTACACGCTGATACCCTGCTTTTAATTCGGATTCTTTTGCCAGATTTTCCAATTCCTCGAGGATAATGGCACCGTTTGGTAACCATAAAGGTAACCCTGGGCCCACTTCATCATCGAACGTGTATAAATCCAGTTCACGGCCAAGTTTTCTGTGATCACGTTTTTTTGCTTCTTCCAGGAATTGCAGATATTTTTTCAACCCTTTTTTTGAACTGAAAACCGTACCATAAATGCGTTGAAGCATTTTGTTATTTTCATCACCGCGCCAATAAGCACCTGATGTATTTAACAGCTTAAAATACTTAATCTTTGACGTATTGTGTACATGAGGACCTCTACAAAGGTCTATCCAGTCAGATTGTTGGTATGCTGTGAGGGTTTCTCCTTTTGGGATATCCTCAATTATCTCTGCCTTGTAGAGTTCACCCATTTTTCTGAAAAGTGTGATGGCCTCATCTCTTTTCAGCACTTTTCTGGAAACATCCTGAGCATTTTTTGATAGTTCACGCATCTTATCTTCGATACGCTGCAGGTCATCTTCTGAAAATGTTCCAGGAATATCAAAATCATAATAAAAGCGATTTTCGATAGCTGGACCGATGGTAACCTGTGAATCAGGGAACAATTCCTTTACAGCTTGAGCCATAAGGTGAGCCGTGCTGTGCAAAAGAACGTCATGCCCTTCGGGTGAGTCCCCAGTGAATAATTCGATCGTTGCGTCATACGTAATTGGGAATGTGATATCACTCAGCGTTCCGTTTATTTTACTGACAATGACATCCTGTGCCAGACGGGGTCCAATGCTTTCAGCAATTTCCAATGGGGTCGTACCAGAAGGGTATTTTCTGGTGGTTTGATCAGGAAAAGTGATGGTTATTGGGCTACTCATAGAAATTTATTATGAAATATTCAATTAAAAAGCACGAGCGGTTGTGTTCAGACGTAAAAAGCCTGTTACACAAGTATGTATAGATATGTGATGGTCTTGTTTCTTAAGAATCATTTGTTTGATTTCCTGTGGGCGATAACGGATTCGAACCATTGACCTCTACGATGTCAACGTAGCGCTCTAACCAACTGAGCTAATCGCCCAAAGATTTTCATTTTTCCAATAAGCTCACGTGATTAGCAAAGTTGCCTGTCCCGTACTTAAGCCTAACGGAAGTCGGGAAGCTAATCGCCCGAAATTTCTCTTTATCCAAATTGCCAAACCTTCTTCGAAAAAAGCCACGAAATTTAGCAGGATTAGCGGATCATCTGTAAGAAATTATTTTACGCACTATTGAAGATTAGAACTAAGGATTTCAGTGTAGGCAACATCATCGTTTAACAGCCGAATCGTCTCGGATAATACATTATCGTATTTCAAAGATATTTCGATTTTTTTCCTGCTATTTTCGAGGGATTGGGCAAATTCCATGTGTAAAGCTTCTTTGATCTGATCCTTTTCCTTCTCGAATAGTGATGTCTCCTTTTCATCAATGTATTGATCCATCTGATCGAAAATAGATGATAAGTTCGTATTTGAGCTGTCGTTCTCTAGGAACAGATCTTTCATCTCGTTATAGCGTTTCTCGCCGAGAAGCCTGATATCCAAATCCATCCCAGAAAGAAATGTTTGAAATTTCTCTATTAATTCAACGTCACGAATGACATCATCCAGTGTATCATACTCTGATTGATGTTTTTGTGCATATGTAAAGAATACACTCTTCCTGTAACATTCCTGCATTAATGGTCCAAGTTTGTCAACATCCACTTCAAAATCCGGTGCAATTCCTCCACCACCTTTTACAGTCCTGCCGGACAACGTTGTAAATAAGGAATCATCATCGTCAGAATTCAATACAATTTTCTCATCAACATAGCCTGGCTTTTGGATAAGACGACCGCTGGGGATATAATATTTTGCGGTAGTTATCTTTAGTGAGCGAGAGCGATCCAGGTCAAAAACAGATTGGACCAATCCTTTACCAAATGATGGTCTACCAACAATGATGGCTCTGTCCAGGTCCTGAAGGGTTCCGGAAACAATTTCACTCGCAGAAGCACTTCCTTCATTAATCAGGACAGCAATTTTTATGTCATCCGATATGATGGGTTCTCTTTTTGCTTTCAATACTCGGTTACTCGCCCTGTTTCTGCCTTTTGTGGAAAGCAGCATTTCACCTTCAGGCACAAACATGTCCAGAATATCGATGGCTGCATTCAGCAAACCTCCGGGATTATCCCTTAAGTCTAATATAATGGATTCTGGATTGTGTTTCACAAGGTCACTGACTGCGGACTTCATTTCTGATATTGAATTTTTTGAAAACCTTGTTAACCTGATATAACCATTCTTATCATCGATCATACCTGAATAGGTAACATCATCTACTCGAATATCGCCACGAACCAGAGAGAACTCCAGGTCATCTTCACTTCCCATACGGTGTATCGTTAAAGAGACTTTTGTTCCTTTCTTTCCACGGATTTCTTTCGCCGCATCATTGATAGACATATCTATGGTAGGCCTTCCATCAATTTTAACAATAACATCGCCACGGATTATCCCTGCGCGTTGGGCAGGAGAATCATCCATGGGTGCAATAACTGTCAGTTTCCCTTCTCGTCTGCCAAGATGCATACCGACGCCACCGTATTTCCCATGAGTCAGAATATCCAACCCATCTTTCTCCTCATCCTCAAGGTATACGGTATAAGGATCAAGGTTTTCGAGGATATCCCTGATGCTTTCACGGGTAAATGCCTCAATGTCAATATCATCAGCATAATTTGTAATAATATTCTTGTAAACATTATTGATGAGCCGCTGTGATTCTGCAATTTGCTGAAACAATTGCGACTTTGATACGGCCAGTGATAATAACGCTGCTATGCTGACAGTGAAAACCATGATCCAAAGTGATTTCCTATTCATGGCTTTTTTCATGGTAACAATTTCCTTTTGGTCATTTCATTAATTATTTGATCCTGGATCGTACTAATGCTTTGGGTTCCATCAACTTTAACAATTCGATTCTTGAATTCCTTGCAAAGATCCAGGTAGCGATTCCTCGTTTGTTCCTGAAATGAAAGGCCTGCACTTTCAATTCTATCGGGCTCGCCACCCCTTCTGGACATACCTGTAATGGGATCTACATCTATATAAAAAGTAATATCAGGGTCCAGGTCAAATGTTGCAAAAGCATTCAACTGAACGAGCCAGTCATGGTCTAGATCCCTGCCACCACCCTGATAGGCAAGTGTTGAATCCTTGTACCTATCAGCTATCACCCATTTTCCCGACTCCAGTGCTGGTACAATCACTTCCTTAGTAAGTTGTGCACGACTGGCAGTCATGAGTAATGCTTCTGTTCGTGCATTTAACTCATTTCCACCTGAATGAAGCAAAATATCACGAATCATTTCTGACACATGAGTCCCTCCAGGTTCACGAATGATGATTGTTTCTTCTCCAGAGGATTTCAGAAAATCATTCAAGTGTTGTGCCTGGGTGGATTTACCACAACCATCAATACCTTCAAATGTAATGAATGCAGATTTATGAGAAATAGACATTGGGATTGTTTTTTCCAATCATGATAACACATTCTCCTTTTGCAGGATGTGAACTAAAATATGATATGAGGTCAGAAATTGTTCCACGATGCATTTCCTCATGGATTTTGGTTATCTCTCTGCCAATGACAGCAGGTCTGTCACCCATTTCATTCAGAAGGTCATTAAGCGTCCTTACCAGACGTTTAGGACTTTCATACAGCACTACGGTGGCATTTTCATCAATCATGGATAAAATGCGCTTACGTCGACCTTTTTTTGGAGGTAGAAAGCCCTCAAAAATAAATCGATCTGTGGGCAATCCTGAAGATACCAGTGCAGCAATAACTGCAGAAGGTCCCGGCACAGGTGATACTGATACACTGGCATCAATTGCACCACGGATAAGTTTGTAGGCTGGATCGCTGATTCCCGGTGTTCCTGCATCGGTAATCAATGCAATATCCTTACCACTGGTCAGGGACTCTACAATTTGAGGGATGCGGGTAAACCTGTTATGCTCGTAATAACTGATAACCGGCGTATTTATGGAATAGTGCTTCAGCAGAATCCGGCTGTGTCGTGTATCTTCGGCAGCAATAACAGAGACTGATTTTAATATATCGATTGCCCTAAAGGTGATATCACCCAGGTTACCAATAGGTGTTGATACAATATAGAGTGTCCCTTTTTTATTGCTGTTTAAAGACGACTTAATGCCCTCCGAATAATGTCAATTCCCTGGTCAATTTCATCTTTGCTAATATTCAAATGAGGTCTAAACCTGATACTTTTGTGACCACATCCAAGAATCAATGCACCTTCTTCTGCAATCAGGCCAGCCAGTGAATCGCGTTTGTCTCCATCAGGCAAATCAAATGCACAGAATAGACCAAGACCACGAGCGTTGGAAACAAGACCGCCAAACTCACCCTGAACATCGTGTAATTTTGATTGAAGGTATTTACCTGATTCTTTTGCTCGTGTCACAAGGTTTTCCTTCTCTATAATATCAAGGTAAAGTGTGAACCGAACCATATCAACTACATTTCCGCCCCAGGTGGAATTGATACGGCTAGATTCATGAAATACATTCTTCTCTACCTCATCAAGGCGATTCCCGGCAAACATACCACAAACCTGCGTTTTTTTACCAAAACTAATGATGTCAGGTCTTGCATTCTCTCCATAGTTTTGATGAGCCCACATTTCACCGGTCAATGCCACGCCGGTTTGGACTTCATCATAAATCAAAATAATTTCGTTTTCATCGGCGAGAGAACGGAGTGATTCAAAGAATTCCTTCCTGAAATGATTGTCTCCGCCTTCACCCTGTATGGGTTCAATAATAATTGATGCGATATCATATGGATTTTCAGCAATGGCTTTCTTGATCTCGCTAATGGCCTTTTTCTCAAGCTCGATTACTGATTCCAGATTTTCTGACAGTGGGAATGTGATTTTTGGGGTTGTAATCCTTGGCCAGTCAAATTTTGGAAAATACATCACTTTTCGAGGGTCTGGAGAATCCGTTAGTGACATGGTATATCCAGTCCGACCGTGGAAACATTCACTAAAATGAATGACTTTTGAACCTAATTCCCCGCGGCCTGCGGCAATATTTTTCCGCACTTTCCAGTCAAATGCAGCTTTTAACGCATTCTCTACTGCCAGCCCTCCACCTTCAATGTAAAAAGCATAGGGAAGGTACTCGGGTTGAGCAACTCGTCCCATGGTAGATACAAACTCAGCCATTTCCTTAGAGTAGATATCAGAATTTGTAGGTTTGTTCATGGCAGCGTCGGCCAAGCGTTCACGATTTTCAAGAATGTAAGGATGATTGTAACCTACAGACAGAGAAGCGAACATTGTGAATAAGTCCAGGTACTCCCGACCAGTTTTTGAATCAACAAGCCATGATCCATGACTTTTCTTTAAATCAATAACCGGATCCATGCCATCGGCCAGCATGTGTTTACCAATGGCAGAATGAACATTTTTTGCATCTACGTTAATCATATTTATCCTCGAATTTATACCGTTATAAGTCGAATTTAATTCCCTGAGCCAAAGGCAGGTCCTTGCTCCAGTTTATTGTGTTTGTCTGGCGACGCATATAGGCTTTCCAGGAGTCTGAGCCTGATTCCCTGCCGCCTCCTGTCTCCTTCTCACCACCAAACGCTCCGCCAATCTCTGCACCGGATGTCCCAATATTGACATTGGCAATTCCACAGTCGCTGCCGCGAGAAGATAAAAATTCTTCTGCATGCTGAACATTCATCGTGAAGATAGATGACGATAATCCCTGGGGAACGCCATTGTGTAGTTCAAGTGCATCATCCAAATCCTTATATGTAATAATATATAGGATTGGGGCAAATGTTTCATGTTGCACTATATCCCACTCATTCCTTGCTTTTACAATGGTAGGTTCGACAAAAAATCCATCACCATCCATGGCATTTCCGCCATAAAGAATTTCACCACCTGCTTCTTTTACTTTTTCTATAGCTCCACTATAATCCTCTACCGCAGCCTGGTTGACGAGTGGCCCCATAAGTGTACCATCCTCAATTGGGTTGCCAATTTTCACCTGACCATAGGCATGGACAAGTTTCTCAATCAAGGTATCTGCTATGGACTCCTGAACGATGATACGACGAGTGGATGTGCATCGCTGGCCTGCAGTTCCAACTGCACCAAACACAATAGCTGGAATTGCCATGGATAAATCCGCTGATTCATCCACGATGATGGCGTTATTTCCACCCAATTCCAGAATGGATTTTCCAAACCTCTTTGCGACTGCTTCACCAACATGTCTTCCCATATAGGTTGACCCTGTAAAAGAAATCAATGGTACGCGAGTATCTTTGATCAATTCCTCACCAATGGTGGAGCCTCGACCAATTATGATACTAAAAATGCCTGAATACCCATTTCTTTCCATGACACTGTTGCAGATATTCTGAACGGCAATGGCACAGAGAGGTACAGTGCTTGATGGTTTCCAGATGACAGTATTTCCGCAAATAGCAGCGATGAATGCGTTCCATGCCCATACCGCAACGGGAAAGTTGAAAGCACTGATGACGCCTACAGGACCGAGTGGATGCCATTGTTCGTACATGCGATGATCGGGACGTTCTGAATGCATGGTATTTCCATACAGCATACGTGATTGTCCAACAGCAAAATCCGCAATATCGATCATTTCCTGGACTTCCCCATCACCTTCAGCCTTGATTTTCCCCATTTCCAGCGATACGAGGGATCCGAGTAAATCTTTATACTTTCGTAATTCATCCCCCATCTGACGAACAAGTTCACCACGAATAGGAGCCGGAACTTTCCTGAATTCCTTAAATGCTGTAACGGAATCCTGTACCACCTGCTCATAATCGTTTAGACTGCATTGATAAACGTGTCCAAGAGTCTCACCTGTTGCTGGATTCAAGGATGTTAGAGTCCCTGCATCTAATGTTTTTGACCATGTTCCTGTTCCTGTACAGGCACCATAATTGTATTCTTTTATCCCAAGTCCTGTTAAGATATCGTTGATTGTGGACATTTTTTGCTCCTAAAATGTGGAAATGTTGTAAAAATCCAGCAGAGAAGTTATTAGTTTAAAACACGAGAAAAAATGCTAGTGAATAGATATATAAAAAAACCTGTCTATTATGACAGGTTTTTTTGAATTCATTCTTTTTCCAGGAATTTATTTTTCTGTTTCAGATAGTAATCGTCATCCGGTTGAAGTGCAATACACTTGTCAATAATCATCACCGCATCATCAATTTTACCTAACTTCCATAACACCTCTGCCTCTGTATCCATCACCTGGGCTATTGCAAGTGTCTCTTTCTCTTCGATCATTGATACTGCACGTCGAACTTTTTCTAAGGCATCATTCAAATAAAGATCCAGCTCGGTCATCCGCCAGGCATACCCATTCAATAAACTGTAACTGTCCTTACCCATTTTTATGGCGAGATCTGTCAGTTTTTTGTAGGCTTCAGCTTCTTCCGAGTGTGCCTTTGCTTGTTTGAAGTGTTTAACCAGGGATGAATACGCGGTAGGCAAATATTCACTTTCCGGGAAGGAGGTAATGAAATCAGTAATTCTATCAATCTTTCCCTCCTGGGAAAGTCTGTACTGGGCACTTTTTAACTTTGCATATTCAACCAGAGTTTCATCGAGATCAGCTACGTTTTTCCAGGCGTCCATAGCACTGGATAAATCACCTTTATCCTCGTATTTCTCAGCGAGCGCTTTCAACATCTCTATATCTCCAGGATTCTTCTGCAATTCTTTTTCCATGGAAGATATTGTACCAAGATTCTTGCGAATCCTCTCCAATTCGTCAATAAACTCTTTTGGGGGTAAATACCCTACTATCCGATCTATCTCCTCACCATTCGCATCAGCAACAATGGTGGTCGGGAACCCCTGAATATGATATTTATCCTTAAGAAATGGTCCATTGCCTTTTTCACCATCCACTTTAAGGGCCAGAAAATATGTTGATGCGTATTTGATAACTTCCTTATCAGAAAATGTCTCGGCATCCAGCCGTTTACACCAACTTCACCAATCTGTATAAAATTCAATCAACAACAGTTTTTCCCCGGCTTCTGATATCAAATCCTCATAGGATTTATCAGACCAGGGGAATTCCTCTGGAATTGACTGACAGGCAAATAGTACTAGCAGAATTGTTGATAACAATATTTTATTCATGATTTGCATAATCTCATTCACTTAAATGTTCTTTTAATTTATTCAGTACTTGTGCTGGAGGTCGCACAGGTTTTTGACTCTTTTTGGAGATGAATACATGGGTGGTTGACCCTTTAACCAGGACTTTATTTTCATTTTGTCTTACTATTTCGTATTCAATTTCTAATCTCAATTTCGGCAACTCTCTGATTGCGGTCCGAACAATTAGGTTGTCCTCGAATTGTGCCCCTTCAAGATAGTGACAATCAGCATGGACAACCGGCAGGTAAACGCCTAAAGTTTCAATGGATGTAACATCCAATTCGATGGAAGCCAGTAATTCTGTTCGCGCTGATTCAAAATACTCCAGATAACGGGAATAGTAGACGATACCCATTTGATCAATATCGCGATAATACACTTTTACGTGATAATCATGATGGATCATCAGTTTTCGGTATAGGATCCCAGTTTATCATATTTTTCAATGCGTGAAGCGAGAAAACTTTCAGGGGATGAATTGTATAAAGAATCAAGCTCTTCGCTGATGGCTGATTTCAGCAAATCGAAGGTAGACTTTGGATCCCTGTGAGCTCCACCATGCGGTTCAGGAATAACCCTGTCACAAACACCCATTTTTACTAGATCACCTGGGATAAGCTTCAAGGCTTCAGCTGCATCGGATGCTTTTCCTGCATCATGCCAAAGAATAGATGCACACCCTTCCGGACTGATGACAGAATACCATGTATTTTCAAGCATGAGCATCCTGTCTGCCAATCCAATACCCAATGCTCCACCACTTGCACCTTCACCAATCACAATGGATATTATAGGAACCTGTAACCGGGACATTTCAAACAGATTCTTCGCGATGGCTTCTCCTTGACCCCTTTCTTCAGCGCCAAGTCCAGGATAGGCACCCTGTGTATCTATGAGGGTTATAATCGGTCTATTAAATTTTTCAGCAAGTTTCATCAGTCGCAAAGCTTTTCTGTAACCTTCCGGTCGCATCATACCAAAATTTCTATACAGATTCTCCTTTGTATTCCTGCCTTTTTGTTGACCGATATACATTACAGAGCGTCCATTCAATGTACCCAGTCCTCCTACAGTGGATGGGTCATCAGCGAAATGTCGATCACCGTGTAACTCAACAAAATCGGGAGACCAGTCAGTAATGTAATCCAGAGTGTATGGCCTTTCGGGATGACGTGCCAGTTGGACCCGTTGCCACCGGCTCAAACGTGAAAATATTTTCTCGATGGTATCGTCACGTCGTTTCTCCAGCTTCGTGATATCCTCTGCATTGCTTAGCGACGGATCATCTGATGTGCGCAATTCAATAATTTTTTCATCAAGATCCTTGATAGGATTTTCAAATTCCAGATATGTATTGGGCATATTCTTCCGTTAAAATACCGTTTTTAAAATAATCTCCAGATCCAGTGTCAAACCCTGATTCTGGATATAGTAATGATCCAAAACTCTTTGATCATCAGCGGAGAAGTTAATATTGCGAAGTCTCTGCATCCCAGTAAGTCCGGGGATGCAAATTAAGTGGGGATCATCTACGTTGGTGGGGACAAGTTTGGAACCCACGAAACTCATTTTACCCTGAATGATCTGCGCCATCAAAGGTAAGTATTTGATGAATTGAATTTTGCTGTCAAAGATACTTGCATTAATTGTCGTATTGTCCTCACCCCAGTAATCCTGTCGAATTCGTCTTCCGTGCATGAATAAGTACACAGGACTACAAATAATCATTATGGCGGAAGCAAATACAATATCAAACAGACGCTTAACGACCCAGTTAACTCGATGGAATAGTGTGTACTCAATATGAACAAACGAATAATCACCTAATTCCTCAATGGATGCCTTACCCAGTAGAATATCCTGGTTGCGAGGTACCATGCGATATGTCAAACGCAAATCCTTAGTATTGTCCATAATGGATAATCCATTTTTCGACACATAGGAGCTGGATGGAAATATAATTTCACGGATTTTTAATTTGTCAATAATACCACGGATATCTGAGATCCTGCCTACGAACGGAATGGGTAACTCATCCTGTGGTACCGTTAACTCAGAATCGCAAAATCCAACTAATTCAAGACCGGTTTCAAAGCGTTTGGATAAATGTTTTGCAATTCGAATGGCTTCTTTATCCGTACCAATAATTAGGGTTTTCCGCGCAAACAGTATATTATTCTTATCCTTTACCTGTGTGAAATACCCACGACTCATCCAGTAATGAAACAACATTCTCCAGCCGGGAATCAACACGGTAATGAGAAGGGTTGCAACAATAATGACCAGGCGTGAAAATGCAAACTGTTTGAAGAAATAAGTGAATGCAGTGGCAATAAAAAATCCGGACAAAGATGACAGTATTGCACGTGTGTATGACAGAATATATCTTGAATAGAGTTGAAATGTTGCATTAATGATTAACCAGAAAACAACATAAATCCCAGGGATGAATCCTCTGGTAACTACTACGGGTTCAAAATCTGTAAACCGGATGGGTATGGCTATAGCAAACGCAGTCAACACGGCAAATGCATCCAGCGAAATCGACAGGATCTGTGATTTTGACCCGCCAATGATGGCAATGGTTTTCCTGAATCTGACACCTGCTTTCACCATAAACCGAGTCATTCGCTTTTGACCAACGGAGAAATATTTATCCGCAAATAAAATCATGGCAGAGTAAAATGCCTGAATACTGTCATAGGGAGCTGATTTTACAGATTCGCCATGGAAATGGATGATTTTTGCTTCAGGTAAATAATGAATTTCCTTTCCGCTTATTTTCACCTGGAAACAGAGATCAAGATCTTCCCCGAACATGAAATATCGCTCATCAAAACCATGAAGATCATGGTAAAGGTCGGACCGAATAAACATGCATGACCCGCTGATGGCTTCCACTGAATGTATGTCATCTGGATCTAGATAGGTAAGATTGTATTTTCCGGCCCATTTGGAACGAGGGAACAATTTTGATAATCCCAATAATTTTGGCAGGGCAACCATAGGTCTGGGGAATGACCGTTTGCATGCAGGTTGAAGAGATCCATCCGTGTTCAGTATTTTTGGTCCCACCATGCCAACATGGTTTTGGGATTCCATGTAATTGACGAATGTTTCAACGGTGGATTCCTCAAGGATCGTATCCGGGTTCAATATTAAATAATAGTCGCCATTTGCAACATCTGCAGCCTGGTTTACCGCTTTCCCAAACCCCAGATTTGTTGAATTATGAATGATTTGAATATTCTCGGGGAGATCCTTGATTGCCTCTGCAGAGCCATCGTATGAGTTATTGTCAACAACAACAACATCGATATCACCCTTATAACTAGAGGATAAAACCGTATCAATACAATGAAGGAGGTATTGTTTTACATTATAACTGACAATTAAAACCGAAACAGTCGGATTTTTGGGGTCCATTATTTATGCCAGCCAAACATCTTCCATAGTCGAAGTCGCCAAACCATGAAAATGGCTTCAAACATTATGTGACGTGACATTTTTGATTCACCAATGGTTCGGTCGATGAAAATAACAGGATGTTCCTTAATGGTAAATCCTTTTGTCCAGGTACGGAAATTCATTTCAATCTGAAATGAATACCCCTGTGATCGAATTGAATCAAGATCAATGGCCTCCAATACCTCCCTTCTCCAGGCTTTAAAACCTGCAGTGGCGTCGGAGATGGGTAAGCCGGTGATTACACGACTGTATATATTGGCACCGTAACTCAGGATCAGCCTTGAAAGCGGCCAATTGACCACACTGATCCCATTGCAGTATCGGCTGCCTATAACAAGGTCATTGGTTTCAAGTTCTTCGAGAAGCAGTGGGACATCACTGGGATCATGTGATAGATCAGCATCCATTTGAATAATGGCTTCATATCCTCTTTCCAGTGCCCATTTAAACCCAAAACAGTAGGCTGTACCAAGACCCTGTTTACCGGGTCTTTCTTCCAGGAATAAATGCGGGTGTCTTTGCTGATGCTCTTTGACGATATCGGCGGTACCATCCGGTGAATTATCATCCACGATTAGGATATGTGCTTCCGGTGCTACCAGTGTCACATGACGAATTAAATCGGAAATATTTTTCCGTTCATTGTAGGTTGGTGATACAATAAGGGTTTTCAAGGCTGCCATTACTTTCCGTTAGTTCATTCGGTCCCGAATCTGTTTCAAACAGACATCAAGAGCGTCGCATTTCACACCTAATTTGTTTTCAATTTTTGTGGTAATCAAACCACTTTTTAACGGTCTTTTTGCCGGTTGGTCCAATTCGACGGTGGAAATTGGAGAAATCAGATTTGGATCAAGGTCAAACACCGCTGCCACCATCTTTGCAAAGTCAAAACGATTCAGCCAATCTTTCCCACTATAATTGTACACACCTGTAGCATCCTGATCCACAACTGCTTTTAGTGCATGGGCCATGGAAACGGTCCACGTTGGATTGTTCCATTGATCATCCACCACATTGATAGGAGTATTTTTACTTAGTGAATCCACTACCCATTTAACAAAGCTTGCTGTGGTAAAGTTTGTATAATCAAATACGACATTGGTACGAATGATACACCAGGAACCGGAATAGGATTTTACAAGGGATTCAGATTCCAGCTTGTTCTTTCCATAAACGTTGATGGGATTGACAGGATCTGTTTCAGTATAGGGACCATTCTCCCCATCAAAAATATAATCAGAAGATATATGTATAAATTTCGCATCCAGCGAATGTGTCAGTAGATGATTGACAGTTTCAACATTTATCTTGTGCGCGAATTCAGGCTGTCTTTCACAGTTATCTACATTAGTCATGGCAGCCAGGTTCAATATGACATCAGGTCGAATATCAGCAATTAACTTCGCAAGACGACTTTCATCGGTAATGTCAACAGTTGCATACTGCACAGCCTGTTTCGGTGGCTCACGAAGAAGGTCAACCCCAAAAATATGGTATTGTCCCTGGAACAAATCCAATACAGCCTGTCCAAGTTGTCCCTGGGCGCCGGTTATGAATAGCTTTTTCTTCATTATTCCTCAATTCTAAAGGAATGAGCAATTACATCCAATTGTTTCATATAGATCACTTTCCTTTTTTGTGGGTAATGGGTTAATAGATATATAAAATACGTTTTGTCTGATGCACCATCGTAGAACAGGTAGCTGATAAAGGGACCACCCTTTGGGTCTTCAATAGATTCCCAGATACCCGTATATCTCCAAGCATTCCAGTGCTTGAATTCATCCAAATCAGAAGTAAATCTATAGTCATGAGTACTTATGTGCCCAAATAGTTCTGTCGGGAGTGTCTTTGCCATGTTGGCTGCAGTGGTTGAATCCTCAGCAATGACTCCATCCTGGGCATAAATTCCAATCCATTGGAATGGTGTTTCTCGTCCAAGCCAGACAAATTGCTGTTCCAGGCTGTCCATAATAACCTCCCACCCCCATGGGATTTGAATAGTCCAGGGATATTTTTCTGCCAGTTCACTCTCGACTTTTTTTCGACGAGCCGATTCAAGGAGAAATTTTTTCTGTTTCTTAACAAGGATGGAATCAAACTGTTTTTTAATCCAGGTTTCCTTTCCTTCCAGCTCATTCATTATGGTTTCTTCATTGGCCCCGCTGATAATCATGAAAATTTGGTTGTTGGCAAATTGATCAAAAGTGAAAATGACCTGATTTTCTCCCAAAATTGTTCTTTTGAAATCCGCCTCGCCAAGCAGGGATTTTACCAATTGAGTAGAAGGATATATATCTTTTGAACCAATAGACCCAATAATAACATTGTTCAGCTCTTTTACACCATCATAACCGGATGGATCAACAAAGATGAATTCATAGTGGGGTTCCGGTTTTGGTGTGTACAATGTGTCATTAAAGATGGTACCGATGATTCGCATGATTCCATCCCTGGAATGATCATCAACGAGTACCATAATCTCATCGTCAGCGCCAATAGCGTCCCTTTTTATATCACATGCAAAAAGTCCAAATATGATAGGTAAAATGACGATTGTACTGGTAGTATGTTTCATTCGATAACCATCCTTTGCCACGTAAAAGTGATTGACAGAACGTTAAAAATTATGTCATAGATATTGATGAGTAAACAAGGAAGGATTATCCGTCCTCAATCAATAAAAAATTGGCTCGTTGGTGCTCCATAATAACCTCCTGGACTTGAACTGTCACTCTGTCTCCTAGCTGGAATGACACTTTCTCCCTCCGGCTTTGAAGCATGTACTCATCCTCTGTAAAGAGCAGATCCTCGTATGGCAATGTCGTGATATGGACCAGTCCCTCTGCCAGAGATTTCTCCAATTCTACAAAGAATCCAAAATTCATTACACCTGAGATGATTCCCGGTAATTTTTCGCCAATCTGTGTTTCCAGCCAGCGAAGTTGTTTTAAGCGGATATATTCCCTTTCAGCAGATTGGGATTTCAGTTCCATTTCATTGGCATGATGACATATTGTCTGAAGCTGGTTTGAGTTATCAGGATCAACCTTTAATGTTGATTGTATTTGTTTTATTCGACGATGAACCAGTAAATCCGGATACCGCCGTATTGGCGATGTAAAATGTGTGTATGAACCAAATGCCAGCCCAAAATGCCCGCGATTACCGGTGGAATACTGTGCTTTTGTCATGGTACGCAATGCTACGGATTCGATCAAACCTTTGAAGGGTGAATCCTGTATATCCAGGAGCAATTTCCGTATATCCCTTGAATGTATCTGACTGCCCATCTGGTATGTTGGGATTCGAAGTTTTTTCATAAGATGGAGAAATTTCTGAATATCATCTTCAGGTGGTTTTTCATGCACTCGAAAAACAAATGGATGTACTTTCCCAAATTGTTCTGCTATTGTTTTATTTGCCACGAGCATACACTCTTCTACCATCTTATGGCTCCTGAGCCTCTCCTTGGGTGTGATCCGATGTGGAATTCCACTGGCTTCTAGAAAGAATTCAGGCTCTGGAATATCAAAATCTATGCTGCCCAGTTTCGATCTTTGCTTTTCCAGTACGTCACAGAATCGTTTTAATAGTGACAACTGTTTCTGTAAAGGATGTTTTCTAGTGCGATGAAGGATACCTTCAACTTCTTCATAGGTAAGTCTTGATTGACTGTGGATCACAGATTCCGTGACATCTGATTTTAATAGATTACCATGATGGTCAAATTCCATCAATATTGAAAAGGTTAATCGATCTTTTCCCGGAACAAGTGAACACAGGTTGGAAGATAGAGATTCAGGTAGCATATGTATCACACCTTCCGTGAAATACACGGATGTACTGCGTTCATAGGCTTCACGATCCAGAGTCGTTCCCGAGCGGACATAATGGGACACATCCGCTATATGCACACCCAGGT
The DNA here is from genome assembly GCA_964344305.1 of uncultured bacterium. Lineage (GTDB taxonomy): Bacteria > Fidelibacterota > Marinisomatia > Marinisomatales > JABMOV01 > JABMOV01. The sequence goes on from CAYFMT010000007.1 coordinate 75,551, forward strand.
GCCAACCGCTCCTGGTTTGCTCAATGGAAATTGCATCATCGAAATCCCTGGCTTCTTCTGGGTCTATGGTGAAGGTGACAATATCCCGTAAATCCCTCCGGTTTTCAATTTCGCTCTTGATAGACTCTTCATTGAAATTGACTGAAATTCGAAGTGCGTCCTCGGGGTATTCTCTGCTATACTCATACTTACGTGTAACAAAATCAAAATCATTTTCAGGATTCGATGCATCACCTAATTTGGTTAAAACCTTCACAAGAATTGGGGTTAATGGTGATCCCCAGTCTGTCACCCTGGCTTCGATCATTTGGCCAGGTGTGACTCCATGTTTCTTCCTGTTGATAATCTTAATACCACGTTCAGGAGTTACAGGAGAGACATTCATGTATAGTTTTCGATCTCTCTCATATGTTGTGCCAACGAACCGATTGGTTTTTCGCTCCAGAATTTCAATGATCTTACCACGACGCCTGTCATCAGTTGATCGACCATGTGGCTTCACTTTTACCCTGTCTCCATTGACAGCATTCATGAGTTGACGTCTGCCAATAAAAACATCAGCGAGGCCGTCGTCAGAGATGACAAAACCAAACCCCTTTTGTGTAAGTGATAGAGTCCCGGTTATGTATCTGGTGTTCCGGGATAGAGTATACCTGTTTCCTTTTTGAAGCTTAATGGATCCATCCTTTACCAAATCTTTTAATGCTGCCTTGAAGGCGATCTGCTCATAGGGTTGTATATTGATCCGTTTTGACAATTCCCGGTATCGGTATGTAGAGGATGAGTGTTTTTGCAGGAACACCAGTATTCGGGTTTTGATTGATTTGTCTACTCTGCTCATAATCGATTCACGATTGAAAAATGTAATTTTCCACTAGTAATGGAATGATCTAAACCCATGCCATATTCGATGGATATAATAGATGATTTTAATACCTGGCTATACCCAAACCCAGCACCGACTTTTATGGTTTCAAATTGTGGAGCCACTGCACCATCGAAAAAAAGATACATTCGTGAATCCGGCATGTAAAAACTGAATTCCAACGATTCGATCCCAACCCATTCATCCTTGAAGAATTCATCACTGTATCCACGCAGACTGTTTGCTCCACCAAAGTAGGTTAAATATCCCTGATGCAGGTTGTTATTCTGGATAAATACGCCAGCAAACCGTGATATTGACGACAAACCCAGTGATGAAATAACAGGGATATACCATGATACATTGCTGGTAATACCCAGTACAATATTCTCATTCTCACCAGATGAGGATCCTGCAGAAATAGAATGATCCATAAACAGTCCCTTTCGGGGTATCCAACGGTTGTCCAACCGCTGGTAAGTCTGAGATATAAGCACTGATGATTCTTTAAAACTATTTATCCCCGCCGAATCACCTTGTGGAGAAGCAAAGAGACGGGTTCTGGCTGAACCTATCTTCCATTTTCCCAGTTTTTCGGTATGAAAAATGGCCTGCAAACCAATTCGTGATTTCACATACAATCCATCACGCAATTCCTGATTGTAAACAGCATGACCACCAACTGGTAAATTGATCAGGTATGGTTCTTCAAGTTCAAATGTTATGAGCTGTGTTTCTTCGTTTAGCCGTTTCCAATAGACATCTACAGTCCCTGCTGATTTCCAGATATTCTCCATGTGAATACTGGCTTCACCCGTGAGAGCCCACTCATTTGCCTCATTTCTTGATGCACCTGCTAAACCCATAATAGTGTTAGAAAAACTTTCATGTGGAAAGATTTTAACTGCCATCTTCCCTGAATGGGATTTTCCCAATAAATAGGAAGAAGAGTTTGAAAAATAGTTATAACTGTTTACTATGCTTCTAAAACGATCGTCAATATCTTTTGTATTTGATAACCTATGTAACCCCTTGAAATGTAATTGGATAGTGGATGGCTTCACATTACTCTCGCTTGATACAAGGATAGTATCTACTCCTATAGGTAGGTATTGCTGTGTATATATACTCCCTGATTCGTTTAATTCTGTGAGATGAAAGGATAGATTCATGTCACCAGTGGATTTTATCCGCGAAGTCAGGGTATCGTGTATAGTATCGCTTACTGGCAATTGGATCGATTCCTGTGCAAGGATAACTGTTAACCATAACATGTGTAACAAATTAAAATGTCGCACGCAGTTCTCCGTTAAATGCCACAAACTGATTGTATCTCTGATTATCAATGTAAGTAAGTGTTCCTATAAATGTTAAGTTTCTACCGAATTGAAACTCAGTCAGCCCTGTGATTTGAATGGATTCACCAATGGGAAGACCTCGATTTGCTTCTGGTGGGACAGACAGTATATCACCATTCATTGTTGAGTTTACCCACTCAGTCATCAAGTTGATTCTATGCCTTTTATCCATAAACAATGCCACTTCAGATCCGAAACCAGAAAATGATACAAGATAGTCACCGGTAGCGATATGTCCCCTGTCTTTTCCCGTCAATCCTCTCAATTTCACTTGGAGATCAGAATGACGATTCCATTCAGGACCTGATTCAAGCCACCAGCCATTGGTTTCACGATTTCTTGATAAAAAAACCGTGGATTCAGTGGAGTTATCATGTATCTGCATTTCATGTTTCCAATACCAGCTTTTTCTGATGTTCTCTCTCCATTCGATTTTATTCTCACTGGTGATCTTTAAATCATTCCCACGGGGATCCGTCCCTGAGAGGTCACGCTTAAAATTGTGGCGGCATCGAATTGATCGTCCAGTCCTTGGGCTTTGATACTGGATGTATTGACGATAGGACCAGAATTCCCGACTGATACCGTCTTCCAGTATTGATCTGTCGAAAATCTTTGTGACGTCAAAATCATCAATACCATCATAGCGAAATCGCCATTCAGATATGCTCTGAAAATTTTTGAACAATGTCCCTGGAAAGTATCGACCCAATATTCTCAATTTTGATTGAGACTCTATCCGACTGACCTGATCACGGTCCCCAGTATATATGAGATGGGCAATAAAATCTCCCTGGGCATCAGGAATATATTCGTTATAGACATCATCATATCGATAGTGACCATACCCTACCCCAACCGAATCATATATTAATGCACGTTGTTCAGCAAAAGCTCGTTCGGTTCTGACATGTAAATCAAGATGAATGGGATGGCGAGGTTTGGCAAATTTGGTCGTGATGGAGGACATACTAAAATCTGTGGATTCAATATCAGGTGAATAGGAATCCTTTATTCTTTTCCTGTATTGAATGGTCCCGGACCAGCCATTGCGAACATTGCGGGTAAAATCAACCTCACCAAAAAGTCCTACAGATTGTGTATCCAATTTTGCTGAATCATTATTTACATGAGCAAAGTCAACTCGCTGTCCAAGTTTTGCTGATGTGGATATGGATTGATTCTTGTATTCCACACCGGCTGTTTTCCAATCATACCTGTAAGTATGGTTGTTTTCTTCGGATTCATACTTCAAAATGGGATGGAAATTGCCGGGGAGCAATCTCACCAAAGATTGCGTTTGTGAATACATGGAAGTACCACTTACTACGTTATTGTAGGATACCATTGCCAGGGGAACCCATGATCGCGATACTGTCAGGGATGTCCAGGTTCGGTGCTTTTCAACTTCATCGAGGGAATAACTTGCATTCTGGTATTTAAAATGATCGTTATGGCGTTGAAGTGATAGTCGTCCATCTATTAATCTTTCACCAAAAGAATCAGATATCACGGATGAATTCCAATCACTGCTGAATCCGGCATCTTTTTCAATAGATGAACCGCGAAACAACTCTGATTTTTCCCAAAATGAGATAGAATAATCAAGGGTGATATTTGTATGAAGAACCTTTTCATTTTTACCAATTATTTTCCCTTCATATTGATACCCGTAATTATCATTGTCATCCATGGAAGACAGAAGGTTCTTATCAAACGATGAAATCGTGGCATTTCCGTTGAGTCTAACCTTCTCCTTATATCCTACTTCACCCTGAACATGAAAAATATCCAGGGATGCAGGGGAAATGATGGTTTTACCTGGTGAATAGAGATCAAGTGTTGATATGCGTTCAGATGGTTCTACAAACTCAAAATACAGGCGACCCTGATTAGAAATCCTTTTATAATAGCTTCCATGAACCGGGTCTGAATAAAAAGTGACACTATATCTTTCCTGTGATGAGTCGGGGTTTGTTTCCCAGAAGACATAGATTCCATTTTCAAGGGTGTACTTCCCTGTTGGAGATTTTACACCACTTTGAATTGTGACCAGCGTATCCCCAGCCTCAATCAGCGCATTCACGGCATCTGACGACAGGGACTGCTGTTGTTTATTGAAAATATCCTTTTCCCTTAACCAGGAAAATGACAGTTCACTTCCATCCCATTTTAAACCAGATGTTGCACCCAGCACATTTCGGGAGTACGAAAAATCAGAATATTGGTATTCCACCAAAATATCAGAGTCTGTATGTATGATATGCTTTGGGTTAAAGGTTAGCTCTGCCTTGCTGTAATCAATGATATAATCGTTGTTTTCTCCACGTAGAAGTCTGTTTCCATCCAGATAGACCATTTCTGTCCCGGCCAATACAATAACATCCCGATTTCCTTCCCTGGAATGAAGGAAATATGGCCCCTGCCTTCCTTCATCTCCTTTCAACTCTATTGAATGATATTCTCCATTGGTACCTGCCATGATAAATTCAGAAAACCACTTTTCTGAATCATGCTTAACCGCCAGACCAGTAAGCTTTCTTTCTGCCCTGAATAGACGTGTCTCCATTTTCATGTTTATATCACCAGCTTCAATAATATAGTCGGGATGTTTCACCTGTATGTAGACTTTATCAATTTCTTCCAGAGATTGCGTATTTCCTTCTGGTTGAATGGGAATATCCCTGTCAGTAATGACACCGGTCAGAAAAAGATCATCGCCAAGATCACCCTGAAGCTGAAACTGCAATCCACCGGAGAAATCATTACCACCTATGGGTGAAAATCCAATAGATCTGAATATGGTACCACTGGATGTTATGGTTCCAGTTTCTTCCTGTCTGGACCTTGCTTGAATGGGACTGATTTTTGTCTCTGGCTCTACAAGTGTATGTAAAAGAGGAAGCGTTGTGGACAATGGACCTACTTGAACCGGAATCCTCGCAAATCTATAATAGACAATAGCCTGGTTGGTCAGTGAATCAGGAAATGTGACGATCCCTTCAATGGGTTTTATTGAATACTGTGTAAATAACTTTCCATTATAGAAAACCTGAACTGATTCTTTGATAACCGGTTTGTGTGAAAGGGAATAGTCGGTTTGATTCGATACGATGGTAAGGGTATCATACTGCGATTCTATTTGAGGATAGGTCACGCTAAGAAGTGTCAACAGGACCAAAAACAGTTTAAGATTATTTCTCAATGAATATGACTAATTCTTCGATTGTCAATAAAATAAACCTGTTGTTCTCATGGTAAACGTCCAGAATATCTTTCACCTGAATGCTCTTAATCTCTCCATGAGAAAGACGATATCTCCCCTGATTATCCCACAGTATCCAATCATCCTTCCACGGCGTAATATATATTGCCTCCATATTGGTAATGGGAAGAGTGGCTATCATCCTGCCGATGTTGTTAAACAGTATTAATCGATGGTTTTCATTTGTTAAAAGTGCCAGTATTGCGTTATTTCCAATAGTCATTGATGTGATTTGTTCAGGGGACGATAAATACCTGTAGAGGTCAATGAAAACAGAAGGATCCCATCCCGAAAGCAGTCGACGATTGATCTCTCCGTATTCACTGGATAATATATAACAATTGCCATTAGGATCAGTGGCGAACAATTCGGGGTAGATCTCGGCATGCTCATCCGTGGAGATATATTGTAGTTTTCGATCAAACCAGGTTAGCCTGTTTGCCATTCTATCTAAAATGACAACATGCTGCTGAGTTTGGGAAATATCCACTGGATCACTGAAGTACCCATCGTCAAGTCCAATCCCACCTGCAGTATTCAGAATCTGACCGATGTTGTCCAACCAGACGATGGTTCCCGATTCAATATCAAGCAGATACATGTCACCAATGGGATTGGCTACCACTTTGTCCCAGGGAGAGCCAGATATGTTTTCCGGGACCGGTAAGGTTAGATGAAGTTCTAGATCAGGTGTTTGTCCACAAAGGAATGATATGGACATGAAACCAATGATACTATGGAGATATGTGTTGGTTTTCACCCTGCTTATATAGATTAAACAGAAACGTTGTTCCTATGGCGATGATAATGATGGATATAACCTGGGCACCTGAAAGACCAAGGATGTACTTATCATTGGTACGAATGAATTCTATGGAGAATCGTTCAATCCCGGCAAAAATCAAATAGGTAAAGAACAATGAACCCGTGTGCTTGATACTCATGCGCATCTTCCATAGTAATCCGAATATGATACCGGCCAGTAGAACTTCATAGATTTGTGTCGGGTGCACCGTTAAAATCCCAGGATCAAATCCTGTCAGATCAACCCAGGGGTAATACGCTTCGAATACAGCCGTTGTGGTAGGCGGTAACCCATTTGCAAAGGATACACCCCATGGAAGATGAGTAGGCAGCCCATAATCATCTCCCACAAGAAAACATCCAATTCTACCGATTCCATACCCTAGGATTAGTAATGGAGCCACGATATCCCCAAATGTGAGCCAGGGCAGATTATTTTTTCTTAAAACATAGGTAACACCGAGCGTTCCACCAATGAGTCCACCATAAAAAACCAGTCCGGCACCGCTGAATATCATGCCGATAGGATCGTCAATCACACGGCCAAAATTTTCCAGAAGGTAATATAGTTTAGCTCCAAGGATGCCACCAACAGCGGCGGCAAATACAATATCCGATGCGATTTTTCGATCATAATCCAGCCGCTTCATTTCCCTGTCCAGAAAATAGTAGCAAGAATAAAACGCTACAACCATCATAAATCCAAAGGAGTGGATTTTGATGGGACCTATCTCAAGAATCGTTGGCCACATTATATTTTTGCCCCACAACTGTGACAGAATTTGGCGTTATCCTGCAACCTTGATCCGCATTGCGAACAGAATGCTGCAATAGATGATTGTTTTGCTGGAGTGCTTTTTGGACCTTCAGATTTATCTTTTGATTTTACATAGACAACACTGACAATAATTGCCAGCGTAAATAGTACAGCCAGAGGCTCCCACAGGGGTAATCGATGTCTCTGTGGTACCGTTTTGATATCGTGCGGCGACGCAGTGGATGGTCTTTCACCTCCTGAAGCGAGCATTTCCTGGAGGTATGCCATGGTAGTTTTCAAGGATGGATTTTCATAAGCAATTCGAATGCTGTACATCGAGTTTGCTTCGAGTTGTGAAATATGAAACCGATTGAAGTTTAATCCATGTTGATCTGAAAATGGTTCTGAGCCCTGTTTGTCCATTTCAAATCCATTAGATGAGGCTGGTTGATTTACCACAATATGCAGATTTTCAACCGCTTCGTCGAACTTTAGATTGAATTCAAAATCACGATGGGGATTGGATGGATCGTAAGGGGTAAAAAATGCAAATAACCTGAAATCCTTTTTAGCCATGGACACGCCTACCCATGTCTCTTCACCGGATTTATCCGGTTCAACCATATTTAGATCGGTTCCACCGTTATCATTCTCTATGATCTGGAAGATGGAATCTGTTTCGAATGGTGTCATAAATGAGATGGATTCCGAAGGAGAAACACTGGAAAACACACCGGTGTATTCCACCATAACCCCCGGGTAATAGTATTCTGGATAAATGGTTACACTCATTTCCTGGATTTTGTTACCAAAAGCCAGGCTCATAGCAATAAGAGTGAAAACTAACTTCTTCATAGGGTGATTTCTGTATTCATTAATAAAACAAAAGTTACTGAGAAGTGTGTATGTGTTTAGGGTTTATTTTCCTCTTAAAAAGCGAAAAATACAAAACGCATGATGTCGTAATAATCCTGACTTGTGAAACCGACTGTATGCTCATTGATTAACGATGCACCGGGATAATGGGATGCGCTATACGCCTTCATATGTGTTTTGAATTCAATGGTGATATCCAGGTTATGAGGTATTGAAACATGGCATTTGCTGAAGTCACTTCTTAGAGCTTCTTCTGCAGATTTCTCGATCATCTGAAGAACTTTTTTGGGGTGAATATTCACAGTTGAATTGCCTATTCCCTCTTTGGTAACTACAGTTACTGTATTGTGATTCCATTCCCCTATTTCCTCGGATAATCCTTTGTCACCAGAAACCATAACTGTGGGTACTCCTGCATACTCTCCCGCAAGCATATGCATAGCATATTCGGACATGGGTTTTCCATTCAGTTTTACTGTTGCAATAGATGCACTGCTCCAGGTATGCGCCATTGGATTTCCATCTCCTCCTGCGCGAGAATGATAGCCAATCATGAACATGGCATCGAATGTGTCATCAATTTCCTGAACCATGCTCAAGGGATGACCGCTCCATCCACGTATAAGCTGCGTATTCTCTGGTAAGCAAGAATGGAGGATATTGCGTCCGGTTTCATGGGCATCTTTGATTACTATTTCTTTTGCACCAGCGTTATTGGCTCCTCTACAGGCTGCTGCGACTTCCTCTGACATCTGCTTCTGGAAATGTTCATATTCCGGGTTGTTCTTTGTGACCTCATCCCAGGTATTGACACCTGCGATACCCTCCATATCTGCGCTGATATATATTTTCATAGACGTCCTGTTTGGTTGATTTTCCTGGGTCGATATTACGGAGAATCGTGGTGGAATTCAGGTGTCAGGTGTATGGTTTCATATGACAGGTTGCTAACAGTATTCCTTGAAAGATGCAGGACACTTTGACGAATTATGTCATGGTGAATACGAAGAACAAGCCATCCCTGGAAATTCACCTCGCAAGTTAAATGAGAATCTTGTATAATTATCAAGCTCGATATATAAAAATGGCTGGAGAAACTATGATAAACTGGAAAATTAGACCTTTCAAAATGGAGGATTATCCCGGTGTTCTGCGCGTTTGGGGACAGGCAAATCTCCCTCATAAACCCCGTGGCAGGGATAATCCTGAGATGATTAAAAAGGAAATAACACTTGGTACTTCACTGTTTTACGTGGCCGAATCACAACATGAAATTATTGGAACGGCATTTGGTTCTCATGATGGCAGAAAAGGATGGATCAATCGACTGGCGGTTAATCCGGATTACCAAAGGCAGGGTATTGCCAGAGCCCTCATTCAAACCGTAGAAGATAGACTTGAATCCCTGGGTATTCTGATCATTGCCACTTTGATTGAAGAAGATAATGACCACTCTAAAGCCGTGGCGGAATCCCTTGGATTTAAACGCATGGAAACCATTCACTACTACTCAAAAAGAAAACATCAGGATGTATAGACTTTATCTCTTCATGACACTACTGCTTTTTTTAGGATGTGATGACAGGGTCGGTACAGATGGACTGGATGGTATTCAGTTTCGTGAAGAAATGAGACAGTTTGTTGAGGAAATCAGCAGTAAATCAAAATCTGTGGAATCTGAATTCATTGTCATTCCACAAAATGGGCATGAACTGCTTGTGCAGGATGGGTCTGACAGTCTTTATCCAGATTTCTCATATTTAAGTGCTATCGATGGTATTGGGCGTGAAGAACTGTTTTATGGTTATACTGATGACAATATAGAAACACCGGGTAGCGTCACCACATCCATCCTGCCCTATTTGATTTTGGCAAGAAACAATGCAATCCAGGTGTTGGTGACGGATTACTGCAATAGCAGTTCAAAAATAAACGATTCCTACATTGAGAATTTCGGTTATGGATTTATTTCCTTTGCAGCGACCAACCGCGACTTGGATGTTATCCCTGGAACACCATCAATTCCATTTAACAGCAATTCTTCCAATATATCCAGCTTAAACCTTGCGAAAAATTTTCTATACCTTATCGATCCATCGCAATACCAATCTAAAAATAGTTTGATCAGTGATATTTCCGACACGGACTACGATCTGGTTATACTGGATGCATTTTTTGATGAGACTCCCTATTCTGAACAGGACATAATCAGTATGAAAACCAAATCAAATGGTGGGAGTCGTCTTGTGATCGCATACCTTAGCATTGGTGAGGCGGAAGATTACCGATATTACTGGGAAGCGGACTGGGAAAGTGACGGTCCAACCTGGCTTCTGAATGAAAACCCATACTGGGAAGGGAATTATCAAATAAAATACTGGGATGATGACTGGAAAACCATCATTGATGGGTATCTGGATATTATTCTCGAAAGTGGTTTCGATGGAGTTTATCTAGACCTTATAGATGCTTATGAATATTTTGAAGACTAAATTACTTTCACTTTTCATCCTTGCCTTTCTGGCATCTTCATGCGCGAATAGAACTATTCCTGAAAATGAATTGGATCAATTCATTAAGGATGCCACTGACTTTATGCTGGAATCCACTCTCCCATCAGGTCAATTCATTTACCGCATTAACATGAACCCCGATGTGACGGTGAACCCGTCCTACAATATGCTTAGACATGCAGGTGCGACCTTTGCACTCACTATGTCGTATGATTACAGTCCTAATGATCAAATTCTATCTGCCATGTTATCCTCAACGAGTTTTTTAATCGATTCTACCGTTGGACCAATCCCTGATACGACTGGGATACTAACCGTATGGTCAATACCAAGTATTGTTGGGTCAAACAAAGTATTTCAGTCAAAACTAGGTGGTGCGGGATTAGGACTCATATCCCTGGCCAGTACCGAAAGGATACAACCCGGTTCAATTCCAAATGAAGTCATGACCGGGCTGGGCAATTATATCCTGTATTCTCAAAAAGAAGATGGGAGTTATTATTCAAAATATATCCCGGGCAGAGGTGGACTGAATGATGAATGGACATCCCTGTATTATCCCGGCGAGGCGGCCCTGGGACTCATGTTATTATTTGAATTGGACGGGAATAAGAAATGGGTTACTTCTGCAGCAAAAACAATTGAATACCTTGCAGACAGTCGAAAAGGTGACCTGGATGTTCCAGCCGATCACTGGGCGCTTATGGCATCTGAAAAACTAATGGAGTTACCACCTGATGAATGTCCTATCCCACAAGACATAATTGTTGATCATGCCATCCAGGTATGTAAATCTATATTGAAATCACAGGTAATGGAGAGTGATAATCCTGATTTCATCGGGGGATTTGCCGATGATGGCAGAACGACACCAACAGCTACGAGACTAGAAGGTCTACTAGCTGCTCAAATGTTTATACCAGATTCTCATCCCATTCAACGTGATATCCAGTTTGCCATTCATGAGGGGATTAGATTCTTACTTAATAACCGCATTAGTGGCGGGTTTTATAAAGGCGGGATGCCCAGAGCGGCTGGATATAAAGATGAATCTGAATCAGGTGCAAAAAAGTTCAATCGTAGGGTTACAGAAATTCGTATCGATTATGTACAACACGCATTAAGTGCGGTTATACGATATAAGGAACAACGTTAGAGTTAATACCCTCGCTGGGCTTTTAACAATAATAGGTTTGCTTTCTGTCTGTCCCCATCCTGGGCAATAGACACAATTCTAATGGCTTCAATAAGTGGGATATTTTGATTATCAAAATTGGAATATAATGCATCCAACTGGCCTGTAATCAGTCCCAGATCCATCCCAGCCTCCGTTGAGATATGTTCATCGATAATTTCGTAATAACGATCGATGTAGTAAGGAGGAAGCCAATTCTTGACTCCTTTGTATTGCTTTGTTACTTCTCTTTGGTGATGCATTTTTGCGCTAGACATGGATGCATAGGCACCGTTGACAAAAGCAATCTTTTCGGAATCATTAAGTGAATTCCAGTACATGGCAGGAGTGGTTTCTCCCTGAGCGAACATAGTTGAAGCACTGAATAACAGAAGGATAAATGTCTTCCTCATTTGCATCCTTTAAAATGATTAATGATTGGTATTCTTCGACCAATGCCGAATGCTTTCTGACTTACTCTTAGTCCGGGAGCGGCCTGACGACGTTTAAATTCATTTATTCTGATGAGATGATAAAGTCTGGAAACAATTTTTTCGTCATATCCCTGTTCAACCAAGTCAGGAATGGATAGACGCTTTTCAATTATGGCATCTACGATTGGGCTGACCTCACTGTAATCAAAAGGGTCTACCTGATCAGGTGCCAGTTCCGCTGATGGGACTTTCTCTATAATATTTATTGGAATCCGATCGTAACCTGCATGGTTATTAACCCATCTTGACACATTATATACATCTGATTTGGACAAATCTGAAATCACGGCCAACCCCCCACTCATATCACCATATAAGGTGCAGTAACCAAGAGCCATTTCCGTCTTATTGCCTGTTGACAAAACAAGCCATCCAAATTTATTTGATAGAGCCATGATTACATTGCCACGAATACGTGCCTGGATATTTTCCTCAGCAATATTTCGCTCGGTATTGACAAAGAATGCAGATAGATCCCTCTCCATCTTATCCACCAATTCCTGAATAGCAATTTCATGGAAGGAAAGTCCCAGGTTTTTCGATAACTCTACGGCGTCAGATATGGAATGATCGCTGGAATATTTACTGGGTAATCCAAATACATGTACATGTTCAGGACCAAGTGCATCAACTGCAATACAGGCTACCAACGCAGAATCGATACCGCCACTTAAGCTGACAATGGCGTCTTTGTGGTTGGTTTTCCTGAAATAATCTTTTACACCCAGACATAATGCACGGTATAAACCTTCATCCCTGCTATCTGTATCTTTCGTAATAACTGGGTTAATATCATTTATATCACAAGATACTATATCCTCGTCGAATCCACGTCCTACTGCAATGATATCCTGCGATTTGTTTAAAATAACGGATTGTCCATCAAAGATGATTTCGTCCTGCGCTCCAACCAAATTACAGTACACAAATGGTATGTCACACCCTTTCAGTTTATCCTTTAAATGGTCAATTCTGTCCTGCAGCCTGTTTTCATGATAGGGAGATGCAGAGATATTTACGATCAAATCAACGTTTTCTTGAATGAGATTATCTGTAACGTGATTAGAATACTCGTCGTCCCAGAGATCTTCGCAAATCTCAAGTCCTATCCTTATTGGATTGTTGTTGTAAGAAGTTTCCCAAATTCCATCTGAAGATCCGGGTGAAAAATAACGGGCTTCATCAAACACATCATAAGTCGGCAGGAGTTGTTTATCGTATGTATAAACGATTTTTCCATTCTGACACACAGCTGCGCTGTTATAAATCAACGTGTCCTCTTTCCTTATGTATCCAAGGATTATTGGTACGGTGGAATGGCTAACAATGTCATTCAGTACACGCAGGTTCTCTTCAATAAATCCTTTTTCCCATAGCAAATCCTGTGGTGGATACCCAGAGATTACCAGCTCAGGGAAAACCACCATATCGGCCTTCTGGTGGACTGCTTCGCGGTAGTTCTCGATAATCATGGCTTTATTGGATTCAAATGCTCCAACAGTCGGATTCACCTGGCAGCAGACAATATTCATATGTTAATGACGGATCTCAAATCCAGAAAAGGATTCGAATGTCTGTTTCATTTTTACATCAACATGACTCACTGAACTGGCTTCAGGGCCACGATGCAATTCATGGATAAATAATCGAAGATTCTCCTCAGATCCCTGGGCTTCACAATACACTGATCCATCCGGTACATTTTTTACCCATCCTGAAATGGTAAAACGATTTGCTTGATTTCTTGTAAATGCGCGAAACCAGACGCCCTGGACTTTGCCTGTAATGGAGATAATTGCCTTTGTTTTATCCATGGATATGACTCTCCAGCTTTGACAAGAGATCTTTGACTGTAATTGCCTGATCCATACCGTTAATCAACCAGGATTTGTATCCGATAACTGGTTTATTCAACTGCATCATGTATGCGATTTCTGACAGGGTTCCATATTTCCCGCCAATGGCAATTCCTAGGTCACAGTTGTAAGTGATGAGCGGGTTTCTACCAATACCCATTCCAGTTGAAATTGGAATGCCGATATAATTGTTTGATTCTCGATAATCCATTCCCTTTAAGATGCCAATGACAGTACCATTTTCCTCATTTATTCCCCGGGAAATCGCCTCCATAACGCCCTCTGCACCTCCGCAAAAGACCAGACAATTTTTCTTTGCCAGCCATTGCCCTATCTCTATGGTCTCCTTATAAAGAGCCTCATCCACTTCCCTGCCACCAAAGACACCAATCCTGGAGGTGAAATTCATCAGGGTTCCAATCGGTAAATAGTGCGTGGGAAAGGAATACACTCTCGAATATGTTGTGTACCGGTAATCCAAGCAACAGTTCGTTCAAGTCCCAACCCAAATCCGGAATGAGGCACTGTCCCATATTTTCTCAGGTCGAGGTACCATTTGAATGGTTTCAGTGGAAGATCATGATATTGGATTCGTTTCACTAAGGTGTCATAATCGTCTTCACGCTGTCCCCCACCGATAATTTCACCAAATCCTTCGGGGGCAATCATATCCACACCCAGTGCCAGTTCGTTGTTGTGAGCATCACGTTTCATATAGAATGCTTTTATATCCGCTGGCCACCGATGGATCATTACGGGCTTATCATACTTCTCACCTATAATTGTTTCGTCGGCAGCACCCAGGTCATTACCGTACTCAAAATCGGCTCCAGCTTCCTTCAGGATGGCTGCCGCTTCATCGTAGGTTATCCGTGGGAATGGTGGAACGATGGATTCCAGTTTGGATAAATCACGTTCCAGGGTGTCCAGCTCCTGTTTGCAATGCTCAAGACATTGCTGAACGATATATCCTATGAGCTTTTCAGCCAAATCCATGTTTTCATCCAGGTCACAATAAGCCATTTCCGGTTCCAGCATCCAGAATTCCGTTAGATGTCGTCGAGTTTTTGATTTTTCAGCGCGGAATGTGGGACCAAACACATAGATTTTTCCGAGAGCCATAGCGCTCGCCTCCCCGTACAATTGTCCACTTTGTGTCAGGTAGGCGGATCGTTCGAAATAGTCCACTTCGAATAGATTGGTTGTGCCTTCTACAGCATTGGCTGTGAACATGGGGGAATCCACCAGCGTAAAGCCGTTGGAATCGAAAAAATCTCTTGCTGCTTTGACTACATGGTGACGTACCCTCAAAATGGCATTCTGTTTCTTTGATCTGAGCCACAAATGTCTGTTATCCATGAGAAATGCTGTACCATGTTCTTTTGGGGATATGGGATACTCTTCCGCAATCTGTATAACCTTGATATCCTTCACTGTTAATTCATAGCCACCGGGTGCGCGTGGTTCATTTCTCACAACCCCAGTGACGATGACAGATGATTCCTGCGTAATGGTCGATTCCAACTCAAAGACGATAGGATCCACTTCAGCTTTAACCACGACACACTGCAATAGACCTGTTCCGTCACGAAAAATCAAAAACCAGATTTTCCCAATAGAACGGGTATTATAGACCCATCCTTTTACTACTACTTCCTGTCCGTCGTATTTCCCTAATTCTTTAATGGTCGTTTGTATCATACTATTTCCCTTAAATCCTGTTTACCATGAAGACACAATATCACTTATGACATCTTCAGCAATTTTTTCTACTGCAATTTTTGTGGCGAACTCTCTTGGATCGCCAATTTCATCCTCATCCTCACTATCGATAAGGTTATCACCATCATTGTCAATACCATCAGAACTGATATCTCCTGATGTACCATAGGCTCCCCATCCCGTATATGTTTTCAACAGCAGTGACTCATCCTTTGCTACGTCAAACCATTCCAATTCAAGCTTAATGGTCAATCGCAACTCAGTCACCACTTCCTGTTGTGTAAATGTATGGACTTTCTCATCCACTGAAACCAGTGTACCTCTTAATATGGAGTCTGATTCATCTTCTGATCGGACTTTCAGAATATTCTCTTCTATAAACTGTTCTTGAAGATTATCGGTGATTTGCTCAGCGATACCAAATTCAGCGGTCTGATTTATCACATTCGGTATGGAAATGGATTTGATATGAGGTGGAATGGAACCTGCCATGCTGTAAAAACCGCAGGCAGACATAAAAACTACCAGAATTCCAACTATTCCAGACTTAAACATCCTGACGATTAATCTTTTTCTCAATTCCATAATCATTGATTTTCCGATAAAGGGTTCGTTCTGACATACCCAGTGATCTCGCTGCGGCCCGGCGGTTGTTACTAAAATATTTAAGTGTGCGCGTAATGGCTTCCCTCTCCAGTTCTTCCATCGTCAATTCCCCGATTGCATCATCACGGATGAACTGGTGAGTTTCGTCGATATTAACTGCCTGACTGTCAATGGATTGAATAGAGTCAATTGGTGGCGAAGATAACTGCGAAACTCCAGGTACCACTGATGTGCCGCCGGTAACTACATTTTTTATGATATCTACATCCTGTCTGAGCATAAACAGTTGTCGAAGCATCAGTTCACGTTCTGCCTGTTCAGCCGTATTGTTTATGACAACAGGTAGATTTGGGTTTTGTTCATATGGATGGATTTTGCTTCCAAGCTTCCTCTGGATCATATCCACTGTTATTCTCTCGCCCCGTTCCATCACCAGGATGGACTCAACAAAGTTTTTCAATTCCCGTACATTGCCCGGCCAATCGAATTGTTTCATGAGCCTTAACGCGTCGGGCATGAACCCCCTGTACACCATATCGTTGTTTTGTGTAAAAAGGAGAGCAAATCGTTCTACCAGCGGAGATATATCCTCCACTCTATTTCTCAGAGGTGGTACTTCAATAGTAACAGTCTTTAATCTGTAATACAAATCCTGGCGAAACTGACCTTTAGAGACCAACTCGCCAAGGTCCTTGTTTGATGCGGCTATGACCCGTACGTCTGTGTAAAGGGATTTGCTATCACCTACCCGCAAAAACTCTCCGCTTTCCAACACCCGTAAAAGTTTAACCTGTGTTTCAAGAGGAGTTTCACCAATTTCATCCAGAAAAATGGTTCCCTTGTTTGCAGCTTCAAAATATCCCTTTCGATCATCCCCTGCTCCGGTATAGGCACCTTTTTTATGTCCAAACAGTTCGCTTTCAATAATGCCTTCTGGAATGGCACCACAATTCACTGTAACCAGTGTTTCATGGGATCGCTTGCTGAACTGGTGGATGGCTTTGGCCACCATTTCCTTTCCTGTTCCAGATTCTCCTGCGATAAGAACAGAAATATCCACGGGAGCGATTTGTGCGATCATCTCCAGGACTTCCCTTGTGGCATCGGATGTGCCAACAATTCCCGAAAGCTTTTGAATTCTATTTAATTCCATTTCCTTCCTCAAATTAGACATAAATCAGGATTTATACACATTCCACATGCTATTCAAAAGCGTATATAAATCAGAATGTTCTGGTTCCCAATTCAACAGATCCGCTGCCTGGGTTGATATTGCGATCAATTCAGCCGGATCTCCAGGTCTACGATCTACGATTTCATAGTTGATGGACTTTCCTGTGACTTTTTCTGCTTCCTTTATAACGTCCAGCACAGAATACCCAATTCCTGTGGCCAGGTTTACTGTTAAATCCCTGTCATTGTCCATTAAAAAGTTCAATGCGCTGGAATGGGCTGTTGCCAGATCATTTACATGAATATAGTCTCTGACACCTGTGCCATCATGGGTATCATAATCATTGCCAAAAACCTTCATACCATTTCTCATTCCTGAGGCAACCTCCATCACAATAGGAAGCAGGTTCTGAGGCTGCTGCTCTTTTCCTGTGATGACTCCATTCACATCATAACCCGCTGCATTAAAATATCGCAGGGCGGCGTATCGTAATCCCTTTAGCTCCGAAAACCACTCTAAATTTCTTTCAATGGCCAGTTTTGTGTATCCGTAATAATTAATGGGTTTCAACGGATGCTGTTCATCTACAGGCAAATACTCTGGGTAGCCATAAACGGCTGCTGTGGACGAAAAAATGAAATATTTGATGTTGGCATCCATCATGGCATTAAGCAGGGATAGTGTCCCCATAAGATTGTTGTGGGAGTACTTCCGTGGATTGATCATGGATTCACCCGCAGCTTTCCATGCAGCAAAATGCATCACCGCATCGTATCCCTGGGTTAGCACATCTTTTAATAGGCTCATATCATGGGTAGATCCCTCTACCAGTGTTGCGCGAATGTCTACATTTCCTGTTTTCCCAAGGGATAAATCATCGTAAACAGTGACAGTATGTCCATCATTACATAAGGTTTGTACAGCATGACTTCCTATATAGCCCGCGCCCCCGGTAACCAGAATTTTCATGTTAAAATACCTTTCCCAATTCTTTTTCAATTTTTTCTATTTCATCTCTTAAATGAGCTGCCCTCTCAAACTCAAGTTTTTCCGCTGCTTCCATCATTTCCTGTTTCATCATCTCCATGGCCTGCTGCTTGTCTAATTTGGAAAAATCATCACCCCTTCTTGTGCTTTTATATTCAGTGTCAGGTTCTGACATTGAGTCAGCGACAGCTGTTGAGTGAAGTATATCATCTGTGGATTTATAAACTGTTTCAGGAGTTATACCATGTGCTAAATTGTAGTCGAGCTGAATTTTTCGTCTTCGTTTTGTCTCAGAAATAAGGTATTCCATGGCATCGCTTACAGTGTCCGCATAAAGATAGACTTCGCCACCAACATTTCTTGCTGCTCGACCTGCCACCTGCATCAATGCGCTTTTAGATCGCAAGAATCCCTGCTTGTCTGCATCCAGGACCGCAACCAATGATACTTCTGGTAGGTCCAGACCTTCACGAAGGAGATTGATCCCTACAAGAACATCGAATTCTCCCAAGCGCAGATCCCTGAGAATTTTAACACGCTCAACCGTTTCAATATCAGAATGCAAATACCGGACACGTAAATTCAGTCCGTTGAGGTATTCGGTTAAATCTTCTGACATTCGTTTTGTGAGAGTTGTAACCAGGGTTCGTTCTCCCTTTCTTTCCCTGTAACGAATTTCTCCCACCAGATCGTCAATTTGACCAAGTGTTGGACGGACATCCACTTGTGGATCTATCAAGCCAGTTGGTCGAATCACCTGCTCTACCACCAACCCCTGGGATAATTCTAATTCCCGGTAAGCTGGTGTGGCTGATGCATAGATAACCTGGTTTTGCATTTTCATGAATTCATGGGATTTTAATGGTCGATTGTCCAGTGCACTGGGTAACCTAAAACCGTGCTCAACAAGTGTTTCTTTGCGCGACCTATCGCCATTGTACATGCCCTGGATCTGTGGGAGTGTTACATGGGATTCATCAATGATTGTGAGGAAATTGTCAGGGAAAAAATCAATGAGAGTAAAAGGTCTTTCTCCAGGTTTTCTACCGGCGAAATACCGTGAATAATTTTCTATTCCAGAACAGTAACCCACCTCCTGGATCATTTCAAGGTCAAAATTGGTTCTTTGTTCAAGACGCTGGGCTTCAAGAAGTTTATCCATACCACGCAGTTCTTCAAGCCGTTGATTCAATTCTTTTCGAATTTCCACAATGATTTGACCCGTTTGTTTTGGATCAGCCACAAAATGTTTCGCAGGGTAAATATAGATTCGATCAAGGGAGCGAATGATTTCACCTGTGATGGGATGAAAGCTCACCATGTCATCTATATCATTGCCAAACATTTCAATTCGAATGCAAACTTCTTCGTAAGCCGGGAAAATTTCTATGACATCCCCCCTGACACGAAAATTGCCGCGTTCCAGTACTGAATCATTTCGCAGGTAGTGTATATTGATGAGTTTCCTCATGACTTCCTTGCGATTGATCGGACTTCCCTTTTCCAGAGGGATAACCTGTTCCTTATACTCGCTTGGAGAACCGATACCATAGATACAGGATACGGAGCTAACAACAATGACATCGTCCCTTTCAATAAGAGAACTGGTGGCTTTCAAGCGTAGTCTGTCTATTTCTTCGTTCGCGGAGAAATCCTTCTCGATAAATGTATCTGTAACAGGCATGTACGCTTCTGGTTGGTAATAATCGTAGTAGCTGATAAAGTATTCCACAGCATTTTCAGGGAACAGTTGCTTGAATTCACCAAACAATTGAGCAGCAAGGGTTTTATTGTGGGAAATGATCAGGGTTGGACGCTGAACCTTCTCTATGACTTTTGCCATTGTGAACGTTTTTCCAGAACCTGTAACACCAAGTAAAGTCTGATGTTTAAGATCATTATTCAGGTTGGTTGCCAACCCCTCAATGGCTTGAGGCTGGTCTCCCCTGGGCTTGAAATCACTGTGAACGATAAAATCTGCCATATTGTCTAAATTTACTCGTCTAAATACAAAGAAAGCAAAGAAGATAGTAAATATATTTTACAGGCAATATGGCATAAAATAGAGTTTATATAAATTGAATTTTAGAAAATTCATATCCAACCCATTCGTTTTCCGTATTTTTTAACTCTGAATTCATCATAAATCACTCAGGAATATTATGAAATCCACTAGAACTCTTCGCGAATTGATTGATATTGATTCTCCCAGCGGATACACGCATCACGCCGCACAATATGTTTATGACGTACTAAAGGGATATGGATACGAGCCGGAATTCACCCATAAGGGGGCTGTAAAATGCTCACTTGGAGAAAACCCAACACTTACCCTTGCAGCACACATGGATACGCTTGGTGCCATAGTATCAAAACTAAAGGATGATGGAACACTCGGTATTTCCCTGCTGGGTGGACTCTCATTGACAGGAGCTGAAGGTGAATACGTAAAAATTGTAACCCATTCCGGAAAGATTTATACAGGGACACTACTATTGAACAATCCATCTGTGCATGCAAATCGTGAGAAAGAAAAAACGGAACGATCCATAAAAAACATGCATATCCGTGTGGATGAGGAAGTGAATTCAAAAGAAGACCTGGAGAAAGCCGGTATATCCATTGGTGACATTGTTTGTGTGGATCCAAAATACCAGGAGCTGGAAAACGGATTTATCAAGTCCCGATTTCTTGATAACAAGGCAGGGTGTTTTGTCCTGTTCGAAATCGCAAGGAAAATTAAGGAAACCGGCAAAGAGGTGCCAGTTGAACTGTTCTTCTCAAACTATGAAGAAGTCGGCCATGGAGGATCTACCGGTTATAGCAACACCGTTTCGGAATTGCTTGTAATTGATATGGGCGTTCTTGGCGATGATTGTGAAGGTGATGAAGTGAGCTGTTCCATTTGTGCAAAGGATTCAACTGGTCCTATGGATTATCAGTTTAGAAAAGACCTGGTAGATTTAGCAAAAGAGAAATCCATACCCTATAAAGTGGATGTTTATCCATTTTATGGTTCGGATGGCGCTGCGGCACTCCATGCTGGTAATGATTTTAAGGTCGCATTAATTGGAATGGGTGTTGCTGCATCTCATGGTACTGAGCGGACACACGTGAAAGGAATTCAGGCCACTATTGATCTTTCCATGGCATACATAGATAAGGCATGTGGATAACCCTGGCTATTTTAGGTCAAAAGAGTACGTTCCATTAACAAGGTCTATCCTTACCAGGTACCTTCCAGCTTCCACCGGTATATTGCTTCCCTTGAAAATGAGCTCATTCGCGTTAAACTGACCTTTCCCCCAATCGAACGTCCAATCAAAATCACTGCGAAACTTCACAAGACCATCGACTAAATCGGTCTCAATACTCCAGATACCTTCATTCTCGGGATCCGGAATCATTTCCAACCCAATGCTCCAGTTTTTCAGCTTCGTGCCGCTCCCGATCAGTTCGAGTCGTTCAAAACTATTATCTACGAGGAACGGATACTGATTTTTTAAGGTTGTGAGGAAACCGTATCCACTTTGTGCAATAATTTCAATATTCCGTAGCACCTGTTTTTTGGATTCTGAAATTGACTTCAAATCTGAAATGAACTCATTGGATCGAATGAGGGCAAGAACTGTTTCAATATTTTCCGGGGAAAAAAATCCATGAGGAACACTGTTTATGTATTGATCGAATCCCTGTCCCTGTTCCAGGATGCGCATGGGAATATGGGATTGTTTTAAATGTTCCTGCATTAAGTTTAATAATCCGAGTTCTTCATACGGAGCCAGGATATTCTCTGCATTAGCAAAATAGCGACGGGCTGTTTTTGCGGTTTGGTTTAGCTCTGTATCAGTTGAGATAAATGTAAACAGGGATTTTTTCCAACCAGCATCGGTATACTCCTGATTAAGTGTGATGTCGTCGATTACCTGAAGGATAGGTGGTATACGATGCGGATTATCAAAAGTCTCTCCATTCATTAAACTATCAATACGGGATAGTTGATATTCAAGCCGATCCTTAAGGGTTGCATACCCATAGATTTCCACTTGCAACTGATAGTACAATTCTGTCAGACCAAGCTTAAACTGTTGATCGATCTTTCTTTCTTCATTCCAGTTATTTATCTGCAGTGCAATGATGACACCCAGTACTATGAGGGTGATCTCCCCTATTGCATATCGGGAGTACTTTAAAAACTCATTGTCATCCGCCAATTTTCTTCTGATTTTCCTGTATCTGTTTAACATATTCTTTGTCCACCAGTTGGTATTAGAAGAACCCATGAATGACTAACAAGTTATCCAATCCATCCATCATTTCTGTAAGAACTTCCAATAATTCGGAATCTCCATTCCCTGATAAAATGAATATTCTCTCTAGATGGTATTCAAGTTTTTCAGGGATATGATTGCACTCATTCGTCACACAATTCAGTATTTTCTTTTCCCCCGGATGAAGAATTTCGTTTACGGCAAAAACAATATCAAAATAACTTGCAAGTAGAACTGATAATCTATGATTTATACTTATGATATCCTTGCGATGAATTGCTTTCAGAATCTGGTTGTAGTAGGATGGGATAATCTTGCGTACTACTGGATGGTTTTTTTGAATTATCGCCTTCTTTAGTGCCACCGGATACGGTTTGGCAGTCCTTTCCTGCAATTCAGAGAACCAGCTGGATCGATCGTACAATAAAGTTGCCTGTTTCACCGTGCGCCAAAAACATGTAGTGTAACCCAGACTTGCCTGATGATGATCTATTACATTTGATAGCTGGGTTTCGATCCAGTCCATTTCCCAATAGATCATATCCACTTCGATTTCGGTTTTCTTATGTACCCATTCATCTCCATTATCCCAGTATGTGAGATCAAGATCAGCCTTTGAAGGTCCTAATGATACGATTATTTCTTTTCGAATTGATGCGGGCAATATTTTCTCTGAAATAATATAAATATCAATATCGGAATGATGATCCAAAAGCCCTGTTGTATGGGAACCTGCTTGGATGATGGCTTCAACATTATCTAGTTGCTTGAATGCGTCTACAATATTTTGCTTGAGTTCATCCATAGCCTATATATTATTCGCAATATTCGCTTTCATTTCAAGAATCATCCTCTTTACCAGGTCAATTGGTAAAGGTTTTTCTACTGAAAATTGAACTGTACCTTTACCAAGGTTATAATCATGTAATTCGCTTCTAAATTTGTTCAAAATTTCTTTTTGTGGATAAAAGCTTACATGATTTTCATACCCAGCAATCATGATCTGGTGCTCACGTTTTCCTGTTGGGATGATATCATATAGTAGATAGTTGGACTTGAAGATTTCTTTTCCTTCTGGAACTGTTTCTTTAAATATTGAGCGTAAGGTTTTAACTGTTTCACCTGATTTACGAGGTAAACTATTAATATAGTCATGAACCGTCTCATATTTTTTCATACCCATTTTATACTATTCCTTTTTATCAATCCTTTGATATGGATATATTGATTTTCTCATATTCTTTTACTGAAATTGTATTTCTGAATAGTCGATCCACTCGGACAATTTTTCTTTAACCCTCGTTTGGTCAAAAACATTTAAATGAGATATACTTGTCTCATGCTTCGTACCGGGATTAATAATTTTTATCATGTCATTATCGCTGATACCAAATTGTGCTACAGTCCATGGATCATTGTCACCATAAATGAGAATAATCCTTTCTCCTTCCGATCTTATCCACTGATCAATATCCGCCATAATACTTGGGTTGAATTCCAAGGATACTCCAAAGTCATAGTGGTTTCCAATAGGAATATAATTTGTGAGCAGATCTGATAAATGATCTATATCAGGTAAAAAATCTCCTATTTCTGTTTGTGCCTGATAATACCAGGCCTCCCAGAATTCGAATCCATAATCCGTGTAAAAGAGAAGCATATCCACGACTTCGATCAAATGATTAAACAGCTGTTGTGCAGAGGAAGTAGAATCAGGAATACTGGTACAGTCATGGTATGTTGAACTCCAAAACTCACATGGGTAATCGATGGAAGAATATTCAATCACATCTTTCAAGGGTATATCATATTCGAAATCGGTACCGTAGTTTTCATTTATCCAGTCTGTGTATGTGGATATCATATCCGCAATACTATCACTTTTAAGGATTATGTTTCTCTGAAATACTTTGATTCTATCTCGACAGGATACATCACCTGCTTCATTTAGGAAGGACACTACTCTCTCATCATTTTCACTAAATAGTATCGGTGCAACAAAGGCGACCGTTGCCAATACATCCTCGGGATGGAATCTTCTATGAAATATAGCCGTCATCCCTCCTTTGCTTCTTCCGCTAGATATCCATTGTTCTTGATATATACCCTTAAATGTTTCAACTATCCTGTGTACATCATCAGCAGATTGCTTGATGGTGAGGTATTGCCAATCAGTCGGACTAGGGATAGAAGCTTCATTGTATCTATGTTCTATAGTGATTTGATTGCAATTTAGTGCCACAGACAGTTCTCGAGTTTTAAATGTGTTTCTTGAGTACCCTTCAGTTTCAAGAACAACTGGCAGGAATTCATTGACATGGCCAATATAGATTTTTTGATTGAATTGATTTCCTGTTGAATCATTATGATTAACTGGTTGAGTATAAAAAACTTCGAAAACGCGATCGAAATGGTCAACCGCAGGAATTTCAGTTATAGAAATACCTGGTAGACTTTCAAATCTTGATAGAATATCTAATTTATCATTATTGGAGTTTTCTGTGATTTTTTTCTCACATCCCATAAAAGAAATTGTGAGCAGGAAATAAATGTATCTTTGCATAGAGATTGGAAATATAGCATTGGTGTATCTTTTCTTTATAGAGAAATGAAGACAGTTGAGTCCATAAGTTTCTGTACTTTTGAAAGAGGGGCCATAGTTTTCTCTT